>DATKZA010000094.1:0-8559 GCA_035528155.1 Patescibacteria group bacterium
AGAGTTTCACCCAGCTGCTGCGTTCTGCGTTTTTCCCGGCCGCGGCGGCTTGATCGAACAGGGACTCATAGGTGGCGCCGCCGGTCAAGGCCAGTTTTTCGCTGAGCCGATGCTCGATCCCCGTTCCCAGGGCGTAGGCCAAACCGGTTCGCATCGGGTTTTCATCCTGCCCGGAGTAGGGTCCGGGATAATAATCGTAGTAATTGTCGTACCCGTAGTAGCCGTAGCCGTCGTAGTAGTGATCGTTATAGTAAGAGCGGGTGCGGAAGGAGAAGGAAAGGCCGGCCCTGGTGAACCATGCGGTCTGCCGGGTCAGGGGCAGCTTGAACGTTCCCAGAAGGTTGAACCCGAAAACCCGGGTGCGCATCGAATGCGAGAACGTGAGCCGGTCATCATGGACATAGGCCGTTATGGAGTCTGTTGCGAAGAAGTTGTCGAAGCTGACCTGCGCGAAGAAATGATGAAAAACCTCGAACTCGATCCCCAGATTGACGATCAATCTCTCGATGTTTCCGGTGGCCATGCCCACCGTTCCCACCAGGTTGATTTGTTTCGGCTGGGCGTAGGCCGCTAAGGCAAGCATAAAAATCGCCAGCACACAAACCACTGTTTTGATTCTCATGTGCATACCCCCTTGTTTTCAGGCAAGTCCCATGCCAGGACATGGGGTGAAAAATGTCCTTTTTTTGTTGCATGCGGAATAATTTTTGATAAAAACAGGACACCGGCCCCATTGCTGTTTGCCGTCGGCCGGGGGAGCCGCCGCTGCAGACTCCATGTCTTTTTCTTCAACCTCGAACCTCGTACTTCGAACGTCGAACTATTTTTTCTCCTGGGCGATCACGTAATCCAGGAACGCCGGCGGCGGGTCGATAATGTAAATGCCCAGCTTGCCCTTGTTTTCGGCGGCGGTGCCGGGATCGATGCTCCAGCGCACGCTGCCCTTCATGGCCACGCTCTTGCCCTCGATCTCCATGATGACCTCGACCTCTTTGTAGGTGGGGACAAAATGCCCGGTGGTCACCGACATCCCGGTGGCCGACAGGTCGACCAGGCGGCAGCTGTAGCTGCGCTCGCCGTCCTTGACCACGACCTCCTTTTTTTCTTCCTTTTTCCGCGCATGTCGATCTCTCATCTTTTTCCTCCCGCCAGAGTTTCATTTTATTTAGCACAAAAGCCGGGATATTTCAAGCGGACCAAGTGTTTGTGTTAGTGGTAGTGATAGGGAAGAAAAAACATCAAAAGACAGAAGTCAGACGACAGATGACAGAAAACAGATAAAAGAAAATATTAATCTTATTCTTTTTCTTACTCTGTCCTCTGACTTCTGTTTTCTTCCCCATCGCCTCTAGCCCCTTTGCCTCTTCCTACTGACTACTTCCTACTGCCTTCTCCCCCTACTCGTGTCTTAGGCTCTCCACCGGGTTGGCGCGGGCGGCCCGCAGCGTCTGCAGGCTGACGGTGAGCATGGCCAGCAGCAGCGCCGCCAGCGCCGCGGCCGCGAACAGCAGCGGGTTGATGGGGGCGCGGCTGGCGAACCCCTGCAGCCAGTTGTCGACGGCGAAGTAGGCCAGGGGCCAGGCCAGGACGTTGGCCGCCAGCAGCAGCCAGAAAAATTCGCGGTTCAGGCGGGCGGCGATCTGCGGCAGCGAGGCGCCCACCACCTTGCGGATGGCCATCTCCTTGCGCCGGCGCTGGGCGGAAAAAACCATCATGCCCAGCAGGCCCAGGCAGGCAATGGCGATGCCGATCACGGTCAGCGCGCCGCTCAGCTTGCCGATGCGCTCTTCGGCCCGGTACTGGCGGTTGAAATCGTCGTCGAGGAAGAAGTACTCGAAAGGCAGCTGCGGGCTCAGCCGCCGCCAGGTCGCTTCGACCGCGGCCACGGCCTCGCGCGCCCGGGCCGTGTCCACCCCCAGGGTCAGAAAGTAATAAGCGCCGAAATCGCTGCCGAAGGGGCTGGTGAGCAGTTCCATGACCAGCGGCTCGACCTCTGCCTGCAGGCCGCGGAAATGAAAATCCTCGCTGACGCCGATGATCTGCATGCGGTTGGCGTCGTTGCCGCCGACCAGGGTGCGTCCCAGCGCCGCTGCCGCTGACGGCAGGCCCAGGGCCCTGACCGCGGCGCGGTTGACCAGGCAGGCCGCGGCGGCGTCCGAGCCCATGTCGCGGCGGAAGGAGCGGCCGGCGGCCATGGCAATCCGGTACTGGCCGATAAAGTCGAAGTCGCAGAACAGGTATTGGAACACGCGCGAGCGGTTCCAGTCCTCTTCCAGCAGGCGCGTGCCGAAGGTGCTCATCTCGCGCCCGGGCAGGCTCGAGGAGAAGGCGGCACCGCTGACGGCGGCCTGGCGCCCGAACTCGTTCTGCAGCAGTTCGGCTTTGGCCGCGATGCCGGGCCAGGCGCGCACGGGCAGCACCAGCTGCTGGGTTTTGGCGAAGCCCAGGGGCCGGTCCTTCATGTAGCTGATCTGGCGGACGATGGAGAGAGTGGCGATGATCAGGGCGATGGAGATGGCGAACTGGAAGAGCAGCAGCAGCCGGCGCGCCCCGGCTTTTTGCGCCAGGCCGGCCCGGGTTTCTTTGAGCATGCGGTCGGAGCTCAGCCTGGAGAAGATGACGGCCGGGTAGATGCCGGCGGCCAGGCCGGTCAGCACGGTCACGGCCAGGGCGGCCAGGAGCGTGCCCGGGCGCAGCAGCTGCGCCGCCGCATAGGTCTTGTCCAGCAGCGAGTTGGCCAGGGGCAGGGCCAGGAGGGTGAGCAGCCCGGCCAGCAGCAGCCCCAGCCAGGCGCTGGCCTGGGCCTCGAGGATGAACTGCCCGGTCAGCTGCCGGCGCTCGGCGCCCAGGACCTTGCGCACGCCGACCTCGCGGGCGCGGGCCCCGGACAGGGCGATGAGCAGGTTGGCGAAGTTCAAGGCGGCGGTGACCAGGATGAGCCAGCCCAGGAGCAGGGCCACGCGCAGGTAGGCGGGGTTTCCCGGCGTCTCGATCTCGAAGGAAAGCTGCGAGCGCAGGTGGATGTCCTTGACCGGCATGATGGTGAGGTCGGGGTTGGTGAAGCCGGGCCGGGGCGGAGAGTAGCGGTCGGTGAGGTCGCGCATTTTCAGGGCGAAGGCGGCGGCGTCGACGCCGGCGGCCAGCTTGATGTAGGTGTAGATCGTGGTCATGCGCCACTGGTCGGTGTATTTGAAGGGATACTCCTTGAGCGAGACGATGAAGCGGTACTTGAGGTGGGTGTTGGCCGGGGCGTCGGCCAGCACGCCGGTCACCTCCAGCTCGCTGTCGTCGATGCGCAGGGTCTTGCCCAGCGGGTCCTGGTCAGCGAAGTACCTGGCAGCCGTCTGGCGGGTGATGACCACCGTGTTGGGGCGCTGCAGGGCCGTTTGCGGGTCGCCGCGCACGAAATCGACGCTCAGGATGTTCAGCAGGTCGGGTTCGGCGCGCACCACCTGCTGCTCGAAAAAGGCGCGCTCGCCGTAACGCACCAGGCGCCGGTTCTCGTTGTTGACCGCCACCCTGGCCATGTAGCGGACTTCGGGGAAGGTCTCCTTCAGGGCCGGCCCCACCGGGACGGCGACCAGGGCGAAGGATTTCGTGCCGGCCTCGTTGTGGAAGGTCACGCCCACGCGGTAGAGGCGGTCGAGGTCGCGGTGGTAGTTGTCGTAGCCCTGCTCGTCGCTGATATAGATCCAGGTGAGCAGCCAGCAGGCCAGGCCCAGGGCCATGGCCAGCACGCTCAGCAGCGACAGGCCGGGGGATCTGCGGAAATGGCGCACGAAAACCATGAGACTGCGCCCGAGCGTTTCAAGCATCCTGTTCATTTTTTCACCTGCTTGCTAAATTAAAATAGAGTTCTTTTACCAGAACAAGTAAACGTTTTCAATGAAGCAAAGGTTCACGGATTGTAGTTAGTAGACAGTAGCCAGTAGACAGTAATCAGTAGGAAGAGGCGAGGGGCAATAGGCTATAGGCAGAAAGAAATCGGTGAACGGTTTACGGTAGACGGTTTACGGTAAAGAGTAAGACAAAGTAATAAGCGAAAAGACGTGCAAGGTCAGTTGTTTTGGACATTGGAATTTGGAACTTGGAATTTGTTTGGGATTTGGTGTTTGGGATTTGGAATTTGTGGGCGCGATGGCCGCGCTCCTACACCGTCTGCCATCCACCGTCAACCGTAAACCAAGTTCTTTCTATTCATTTATCACCTATTACCCATCACCTTTTGCTTTATTTTTCTTCAACCTCGAACCTCGAACTTCGAACATTAAAAACAGTGGATAGTGGTTAGGGCATAGAGGAAGAACAACGAATCATGGACGAATACTTTGTCTTATTCTTCCCCTAAACCCTGTACCCTAACCCCTGTTTTTCTCCCGGGTCTTGACGTATTCCAGGAATTCCGGCGGCGGGTCGATGATGAAAATACCCAGTTTCCCTTTTTTATCCCAGGCGGCGCCGGGATCGATGCTCCAGCGCACGCTGCCGTTCATGGCCACCTTTTCCCCCGCGATCTCCATGACGATGCCGATCTGCTTGTAGGTGGGGATGAAATGGCCGATGGTCATGGATATGCCGGTGGCGGATATGTCGGTCAGCAGGCAGCGGTAGAGGTCGTCGCCATCCTTGGCCACGACTTCCATTTTTTCGCCGATCCTCGATTCCCTTTCTCTCATCTTTCGCCTCAAGCCCGAATACATTTAATTAACACAAAAGCAAGTGATTTTCAAGCCGGAGCAGCCATGATCGGAACCCCTGATAAAAAAGGAATTCCGGGCGGCCACGGGGGGACGATTCCTATGGATCCTATGCCTCGGTTTGGGTCATTTGGACATTGGACCTTGGTGCTTGGGATTATTTTTGTTGAATCGTTGCAATGTTGCAGCGTTGAAGTGAAAGCGGCAATAAAACAATGTCGGAAAATTGCCTTATCGTTTCAACTTTTCAACATTTCAACTTTTTCTTTCTCAACCTCGAATATCGAACCTCGAACAATGTTTTCCTCCTACCGTTTTGAAATGAAAGCCGTTTTATGGTAATTTCCTGGCGGGCCGCGGCCGTTGCTTCAGCGCCGGCTCCGGCATCCAGACCAATCCAAGCGGGAGGAACAAGATGAAACGAAAAGTGTTGATCGTATTGCTGGCGGCATTGCTGCTGCTCAGCCTGTTCTTGCTTGGCGGCCGCAGCCGCAGGCAGGTTTTCCATCTCGGCGACAAGCCGGGCGCCATGCCGTTCAGCCCGGCCATCCTGGTCGACGACACGCTCTATATTTCCGGGCAGCTGGCGGTCCGCCCCGATACGGGCGAGTTCGAGAACGGCACCATGGCGCAGCAGAGCGAGCGGGTCATCGCCAACATCGGGCTGCTGCTGAAAAAAGCGGGGCTGGACCTGGGCCACGTGGTCAGCGCCACGGTCTACATCAGCGACTTCAAGGAATTCGGCGAATTCAACGAGGTGTTCCGGAAATTCTTCCCCAAGGACCCGCCCACGCGGGCCACGGTGCAGGTGAGCAGGCTGGCCCGGGACGCCCGGATCGAGATCTCGGCCATCGCCGTCAAATAGCCGCTGCGCCGGCTGCCGGCAGCGGTTTTATAGCGCACTTCTTGGTGGCCATAGGTAAAAGAAGGGTTTGATGAATCAAACCCCTACACCTGGATCTGGCACTGATGCGGGCAGGGCATGCGGGCAGGTTTGAAACCTGTCCCTACATCTTGTCTTTTAAATCGGGCAGCCGCTATTTTTTTTCTGCGGCGGCGACGAATTCCCTGGCGAATTGGGCGGCTTTTTCCAGTTCCCCTTCCTGCAAAGGTCCCTTCGCCCCCTGGACCAGGCAGCGCAGGGTTTTTGCGAAAACGTTCAGCCCCAACTTTTGCGCCAGTTCCTGCATCCTGCCCGCGGCGCCGGGATAGAACCATTTCCTGTCTTCTTCCAGTTTGGCGGGGTCGGCGGGCAGCGGACCGTAGGTGTCGAATATCGCCAGCGGTTTGGCGCCGAGGCCTATGCGGCGCAGGCGCCGCAGCGCCCGGCGCGCCTTCCAGGTGACCCGGGCCATGCGCGTCGGCGCGCCGATCAGCACGCAGTCGATGTCTTGCAGGCCGGGCAGCGGCGGGCGCAGGTCGCGGACCTCGGCCTGAAGGCCAAGCTTTGTCATTTCCACGGCCAGCGCCTCGGCCACATCCCTTGTGTTGCCGTGATAGCTCCTGTATAAAACCAGTGCTTTCATTTTTCCCCTCCTCGGTATTCTTCGCCAAGTATAACAAATTCCGGCGGCAGGATACAATCAGCCAGCGGGCAAGGCACTCCGTGCCCCTACGATTTGTCTTCGTTTTGGTCATTTGGTCATTGGAAATTGGAATTTATTTGTAATTTGGTGCTTGTGATTTGGGATTTAAGAAGGGCGACCCGCCGGTCGCCCCTACACCAGGAATTTGGGTTTGATGAATCAAACCCCTACGGATGCCGGCCCGATTAAGAAGGGCAGGCATCCGCCCAGCACAGCGCCGGCGGACCCGCCCCTACGGATTCTGTTCGATATCCCGGGCGGTTCTCGAACCGCCCCTACACCCGGAATTGCCTTGTTTTTAACCTCTAACGTCGAACCTCGGGGGGAAAGCTGCCTTACGGCCTTTTTTCGCCTTCCAGCTTGCGCACCTTCTCGGCGGCGGCGGCGCGGGCACGCTCGTAGCCCTTGTTGCGCTCGGGAAAGCGTTCCAACAGTGTGAGCGCCTGTCGGTAATACTTCAGGGCGTTGACCCGGTCGCCGCGGCGCTCATAGGCCTCGGCCAGGCTGTCGCTGCAGTTGGCCGACTGCGGGTTGAACTCCAGGTTGAGCTGGAAGACGGCCAGGGCGGCGTCGGGGTAGCCGCTGGCCAGGAGATAATATCCCCGCTGGTTCAGACTGCCTTCCGAATTCTCCGGGTCGTCTGGCGCTTCCTGCCGCCCGCGCCGGACCGTATCGACCATTGCACCCGTATCCTTGAAGAAGAGGGGTTTGATGCCCTCCCAGCCGTAGGCGCCGGCGACGGCCATGGTCAGCTCTGAAAGCAGCGAGCCGGGACTGTCGCTGTTGATCAGGATAGCTGCCCCGTAGCCCAGTTCGGGGTGGCCGATGAAGCGGGCGGAAAACCCGATGTTGCCGCCGTCGTGGTTGAAGTATGACACCGAACCGTATTTTTGGATGAAAAAGCCCAGGCCGGCCGGGTTGCCCGCTTCCACGGCCACCATGGCCCGCGCCGTCTCCTTTTTGAGGATGGCGCCGGCATCGCCGCGCAGGGCGCGTTGGAAGGCGATGACGAAGCGGGCCAGGTCGGAGGCGCTCGTCCAGAGCTCGCAGCAGCCCGAGCCCTGCGGCAGGAAGGCGTAGCCCGGGAAAACGGTGAGCTTGCCGTCGCGGTCCACGGAGTGGCCCATGGAGACTTGGGCGGTGTTGACCGGCGGGCAGCCGGTGCAGAAACCGCTACGGGTCATGCCGGCAGGTTTGAAGATATATTCCTCGGCCAGCTTGGCCAGCGGCCGGCCGCTGACATCCTCCAGCAGCAGCTGCAGCACGGTATAGCCCCCGCCCGAGTAGCGGAAAGTGCCGCCCGGGACCTTGTCGACGCGGATGGGAGCGCTGTTGGCCGGCGGCAGGCCGTCGAGCACCTGCAGGATGGTGGGCACGGCTTCGCCGGCGGCGTAGCCGCGGAAGCCGGACACGGTCAGGCCGGCGCGGTGGGAGAGGATCCGGCGCAGGGTCACTTTTTCAACCATGGTGAACTCATTGTCAGGCACCTTCCAGCGCTTCAGGTAGTCGTTGACGTTTTTGTCCGGGTCGAGGAGGCCGTCCTGGACCAGGCGCATGGCGACGACGGCGCCCATGCACTTGGTGATGGAGGCCACCTGGAACAGTGTGTCGGCCGTGACCGGGTCGTCCTTGCCGGCAGCGCTGACACCATAACCCTTGGCCCATTGCAGCTCGAAGTCCTTGACCACGGCGACGGCCACCCCCGGCACCTGCCGGTCTTTCATGCGTCCGGCCAGGGTCATTGGTGCTGCCGGACCGATCTGCACGTCGCGCGCCAGGCCGTTTTCGACCCTGCGTATCATCTCTTCTTTGGTGTCCGCGGCCCGGGCCGGCAGCGCGGCCAGCAGCGCCAGCGCCAAAAGAATGATCGTTTTTTTCATTTTTCCTCCAGCCGCATTTTTTTTGATGGGTTCACTATGTAAATCTATTATATGATTTATTATTAAAATTGCCAATCAAAAATTGCGCCAATGCCAAAGGGTTTGATGAATCAAACCCCTACGGATTCTGTCGATATCCCGGGCGGGTCCCAGACGCCGCCCCTGCATGCGGAATTGCCTGTTTCTTAAACCTCGAAGCTCGAACGTCGACCAAGATAGAGATCCATGATAAAAAATCCCCCCTGTTTCCCCCCTTGCGGTAAGGGGGGAGTGAAATATAAAAACGAATGATCAAGGCATCATTTTTCAGGAATTGCCCGGTCTATCAACCCCCTTTACCCAAGGGGGGTGGCGCAGCCGGGGGGATGCGGATTTCGTCTATGGCTTGGATTCCTT
>DATKZA010000095.1:0-11649 GCA_035528155.1 Patescibacteria group bacterium
TTTTTCATGATTCAATCCCCACAATTTTTTAGAACCCGGGAGCCAATATTTCACTTTCAGCGAACAGAAGTTATAAAAACCTTTCACATTTCAATGATGCTTTCGAATTCGCAAAATCCTCAAATCATACAACTGGGTTCACAATCTGATAAAAATTAATGGCCAGGATGCTCAGGTCGTTCGAATATACCCGATTTATTAAAAAGGACATATAGCTTCTGCAACATCAATCATAGAACCAACGCCGTATTTGTTGGCGTCGCAAAATCTGAATGTCGTGACGCCATTGGGCAGAAGGACCCAGTGATTGCCTCCAAACCCCGTACTGACGGGAATCCGACGGACCCGGCCGTCCCTAAAGCGATAGGGCAGGCCGTTGAAGGCCAAGTAATATGTGACTTCTCCGTAATGATCCCTCTCGCCGGTGGGCAATCCGGTCACATTGGTTCGACACAGGGCTTCGGCCAACCGTCCGGAATGGAGAAGCTGTCGTCCCCGATGTCGGCCGCCGTTCTGCAGCAGAATGGACAGCTTTGCCACGTCATCGACGTTGGGATACAAACCGTATGCGAATATGGGCAAACCCTTGCTCCCATCCGGTTCGATGGTCCGCATGATGGGCGCATGAAAGATGCCTATGGGCTTGAAGACCTCGGTGAGTACCATCTCCCAGATGTCGGCCTTCGGCCCTTCTTTGCTCTTCAGGAAGCCGCCCATGGCCGCCGACAAAATGAACGTGTTGATGGAGTTGTAGCGGGCAACCTCCCCCGGCCCCCACGGATAATCACCGTATGAAAATGCAATATCCATTTTTTCCTGCCTGCTCTTCGCACGCAGGAAACTGAGGAACTTGGGTTGGTCTTCATCACCTTGCATGACATTGGGTTCAACCCGCTCCGGCATATAATCGCCGACGCCGGTGGCATGGTTCAACGCATCGGCGAAAGTAACGGATTTCCAACCGTCGTGAGCGGCCTTGATCGTGACATAATCCGCGACCATGAGGTTGAAAACGTCCTCCCCGTATTTCTCGGCCAAACGCAGCAGGGCGATCAACGCCCCCATGGCTTTGGTCAACGAAAACGCTCCATGTCTCATATAGCGGGGGTAAGGATAATCGCCGTGTCGGGTGGTACACGGTTGCAGGTACAACTTGTCGTTCCAGATCAGACCGCTGGCGCTGATCTCCTTTTGTTCGATCCCTCCTTTGAACGTTTCCAGCAACCCGGCATGCACATTTTTGCCGAGGGCCGAAAAAGGAAGGATGGGGATCTGGCTCCGCTCTTCTTCGGCAAATCGGGCTGCCAAGTGCTTTTTATTCTCGATCCGATGAGGCGTATAGCGCATGGTTGTGGCGCCCCAGAAATCGACCTGGAACGTCGGAGATGTCTCCTGTGTCACCTGTAAGAATAGAGACGACACCCGCTTTTCATCGTAGACGAATGTAGCCAATCCGTTAAGGGCCACATTGAATCGATCGTGCACCAAGGTAAAAGGGAAAGACGCCCGCGACATGCTGCTGTCGCCCGGTTCAAACCAGACGGTTCCCGGGGAGAGCATGATACGGTAGTAACTCCGGTCACTGAATTTATGTACGGTCTCGCGCGATACCGGCACGAGGGATTTCCCATGCGTGAAGAAGTCCAAGGCGAATCCCGGGAAGTACTCCCATGAATCCGCGGAATTGTCCTCTTCAGGATTACGCATCACGAACTCGGGGACAGTCAAGGTCCCTTCCAACCCGTGCCTGGCAGCTTCCCATGTTCCCAGCGGCATGAAGTAATGGTTGTCGAGAGGCGCCGCGCCTTGATATGCGGATCCCATGAGCTCCGTTGACAGCAGCCTGTCCCTGGGCTGAGCAGGAGTACGCTCACCCGATTCTCGTTTCCCACAGCCCTGCATCATCAGGGCAAGCACCACGAATGCAATCAGGTAACATTTTGACGTTTTATGCATCTGTCTTTGTCTCCTCGTTTTTATTTATTAAGGTCAATCGTTATCACACATGATATATGATAAATGAGTCACTTGGCGGTTTGGTCATTTCGGGCTTTGAAAATGACTTGGGGATATGTGGCCGATACATCCTCGATCACCGCACCGGGAACGCCTTTGACATACTTGTCAAAGAAGGCCCGCACATAATACTCCATGATTTTCAAGAACTTTTCTCCCTCAATGGGGCCGATAATCCCTTCCAGTTTAAAGTATTTTTTGGCGAGCGTCATGTCACAGAAGTTGCCATGAAGCGCATCTCTGATCGCAACCATATAAGCACTGCTCTCCGCCCTCTCGAAGAACAATTGGCCGATAGGGAAACCGTTCGGAGCCCAGGGTTCAATATGGGTCATGATCAGGAACGGTTTTTTCAGATTTTTTTCGACGATATCGCTGAACATGAAGCCCCCCAGGTTGATGCCGGCCTTGCAACGGTCGTCCGCGGTCAGGCAGTACTGTCCGGCCGCCGCTCCGCCCTTTGAATAGCCCATGAGCCCGATGCGATTCACATCCAGTGCCCCATTGAAAAAACCGAATTCCGAATTCATTTCCTTCAATTCATCGATGACAAAACCGATGTCCTCCCCCCAGAGGCGCAGATCACTGGCCTCGGTGGGCATGGCCCGGTTGAGCTTTTCATACAGAGCCGGCCTGTCTTCCAGAACTTTGGCCAGGGTAATCTCTTTTTTGATTTTAAGCACTTGCCAGGAACCCTCTTCTTTCCACAGCTGTTTGTAGTATTCATTGTTCTTGTCCAGGGGAGCGCTTTTCCCTTCGCCATCGAAGTAAAACTCACACCAGTAAGGATGGCCGATGCTGAAAACGACGTAGCCATGGCTGGCCAGCTCTTCAGACAGGAACGTGTTGGCGTTCATGACACCGGATGACGAATAGAGAATGACCGGAAAGGGGGTTTCGGTCTTGGCCGGTCGGGCTTTCAGAAAGGAATGCGTCGGTTCCATGGCCCACTCGGTTAAAATTGCAGGGTCGAGCGCACCCTCTTGCACGTAGCCTTCAATCAATTTTTTGTCATTCAGGAGAATGAGCGGATCGGCCGGTCCTGGTTCGGAGGGATACCAGACTTGCAACGAGTTGGCCCGATAGTCTTGAGAATCGGGCGAAATGAGGTCGGGTCGGTCCGTATCTGTCAGATAGAAAAACCGGCTTCCGACCGCATACGGTCCGGTCGGTTTTGGAAGCGGGATCCCGGATAGGGATTCAGCTAAAAAGTTGTTAAATATTATCACGACAAATAGAATAATAAGGGGGATTTTTAATTTAATATTTTACCTCCTCCATGGACTGAAGACACTTTGACCCTCACACTGAATAACGTTCACATCAATGAAAAGGTTTACTTAAAATATGATTGCCCCCCATTTTAATTTCAGAGAATCAATACTTAATTTCAGAGCAAGCCTATTTTAAAAGTTTATAATGGAGGTTCGTTCGCAAATGGTGATTTTTTGAGACTCAAAGAAAAAGACGATTTATAGGAAAATCAATTTTTTCCATGATTGGATTTTAAGGAATTTTTATTGAAATAATAATAGGCGGTTGTGAATTATTTGTGGAAATATGGAAAAAAGAAATTTTGAAATTTTTTTGCATGGAGGGTTTTTTTTGAAACCCAAATGAAACATAGCCGTGATACGTGTGATTTGCTCAAAATAGAAATGTTTCCCACCGGCACTATTAAACGTTTTTATTAATCAAATAATTTACGCAACGGTTTAAAATCGAGCGGCGAAGCACGGGCCTCGACCGGGCAAGGTTTAGGATACTCTATTGGCCACATTTCAAGGTATTTTAAAATGCGGATGACCTCCTCCCGCTCCAGGATGATCCGGCGCCAAGGCCTCCCTTGATCTTATTTTTTCCAGATGATCGCCCGGAAAGAAATAACCTGGTAAGCAACAGGCCTCGTCGATTTGTCGAACTCGGCCCTGAAATCCTTGCCGATGGCATCGCAGGCCATAGTCACCTGGTCGACATACTCTTTGATGAGTATGTATTTCCCCGGGTCGGCCGCGGCCGTATCCGCGTGTTCGGGAAGCCCTTCGTAAAGATAGACCCTGCCTCCAGAAAATTCATGCTCCTCGATCCGCTCGGTGACATCGACCCTCTTGTAGCCCCACTCTCTCTTGTCGACATTCAACAGGTCGGCTTCGGGCAGCAGATACAAAATGCAGTTCATCCTGCCGTTTTTTTCAGGATAGACATTCAGGTTCACCATTCCCTCAAAAGGAACGCGCTCATCGTTCCGCAAAAAGCAGGCGTCGAATTTTTTGGCATCCGCGGCATTTGCCTGCGGGCCGTTCAGGGGACGGCGCAATGCCCAGCCGCGGATATAATCCCTAACATGGACCTGGTAGACTTGTCCCTCGTACCGATGCCCCAGGGTTTGTTCCAGGCTCGACAGGGACATCAGCGTCCCGTAGCCGATCATGCCCGCCATGCCTTCCCTTATCTCGATGGTGCTTTTGCTCTCCGCCGCGCTCCCCGCGGCCGATAACAAGAACAGGATCGAAACAAGGAACCCGACGATCATGCGAATTTTCATGATATACCTCCCAACCGCAAACTGATAGGAAAATCAATTTTCTCCATAATGGGATTTTAAGGAACGTTTATTGAAATTACAATCGATGGATGTGAATTTTTTGAACAGTCAGGGCCAACCCTGAAAATGGAAAACATTCAACTGTTCATCTGCAAGAAGATCTATTGGAATTTATCGCTCTTGTTTTTCAGAAATTGAAGGATGTTCAGCGCTTCCAGCGGCGTCAACCGGGCGATGTCGATCTCTTTCAGCTTGTCGCGGATCACGTCCCAGACCTTCAGCTCCATGTCCTCGGGAAAGAGGCCGGCGTTCACGGCCGGTACCTTCTCGATGCGGCCGGTGATGCGCTCCTTGACCAGCCGGTTCAACTCCTTTTTCTCCAGGTTGAGCAGGATGTCTTTGGCGCGCTCGATGACGGGGCGCGGAATGCCGGCGATCTTGGCCACGTGGATGCCGAAACTCTGGTCGGTGGGGCCGGGCATTCCAACAAGATCTTTTTGTCTCCATCATCCGGGAAAACGCATTCTCTCCCTATTCCCCGATTCTTCACATGATGGAATACACCCGGATATGTTAGCCGTGCCCGAAGCATGGATACAGCTTATCTCGATAAAGTCACAAAGTGAAGCAGCGTCCCCACTCTTTCATTTCGTCGTTGCGCATGACGAGGCGGAAAGCCCAAACCATGATCAGGGCAAATGGAATGATATGCAGGAAAATACTCGTTGAAAGCGCCAAGTCGAGCAGTTTGGGGAGAATGTACACGACCAGCAATGCGCATAGCGCTGGAACAAATGCGGCGATCGATCTCAGCAGATGGTTCTGGGGAATCTCCTCGGGGATGACCACCCCAGCCTCAAACGCTGCGGTCGATGCGGCTTCAGCAACAGCACGATCAAGCCGCTTGAGCATTTCGAATTCTGCTCGAAGCACGGGGTCGCTTGCAATCGCTTGGCGAACCATAGAGGCCCGCTCCGGATCCAGTTCTCCGTCCAAAAGAGCCGACAGTTCAGCAGAATCAATCGAGCTCATAGATCCTCCTTGTTTATCTTTTCAGCCAATGCCTTGCGTGCGAAATGAAGGCGCGACATGACTGTGCCCAGTGGAATGTCGAGCGCGTATGCCAACTCACCGTAGTCGAGCCCTCCAAAGTAGCGTAACCGCAGAATCTCCTCATGATCTTGAGAAAGCTGAGTCAGTTGCTTGGCCAACTGCTGCCAACGCGCTGGCTCCGAACTCCGCGCATCGGCAATCTCCATGTTGCCTAACGCGGTTAAACGGCTCGATTTTCTCTTGCGCAAAAGATCAAAACAGCTGTTGCGCACAATCGCAAACCACCAACCCTTGAAGGGACGCTTCGCATCATAAGTACGGATCCGCTCGAGACCTCTGAGCGCAGCCTGTTGAACCGCATCCTCGGCATCCGGCTTGTTCAGCAACAGCGAACGCGCATAGCCGGCTGCCTGTGTTAACCATGGTGCGAGCAATTGCCCGTACTCGGAGGAAGTCATCTCAGCCATCATGCCTCCGCGATTTAACTGAGCTGCTGCATCATGTGGATGAGATCTGCAAATTTATCGTGAAAAAGCGCAAACGCAACGATGAAGATCAACGCGTAGATCACGGCAACAGCGATAGCCAGCAGACTTCGCTTTTTTCCTTGAGAGCTTGAGGGTCTTATGCGCCAGGCTGCGATCCCGAGCGTTGCGGCCAAGATTGCCTTTTCCAGCCCGAGTAGACTGATGAAAGAGACGATGCTCAAACCCAGGGCAGCGGTAGCGAGCCCGACTTGACGTCCCCTGCTGAACGCATCCGCCGCCGCATCAGGTATCTTAACTCTGTTGTCGATCGATTCCATCTTTGCCTCCTTTAGGAACACCGCGCTTCCTGCCCTCTCTACGGATGAGCAACCTCATTTTATTCAACGCAAAAAAAGAAAAAGAGCCGAAGGAGCATTGGCGACGCCCATTCCTGGGGAGAGAAAATCTATTCGAACTTGTCACTTTTGTTCTTTAAAAACTGCAGAATATTCAGCGTTTCCAGCGGCGTCAGGCTGGAAATATCAATCTCTTTCAGTTTTTCGCGGATTTCGTCCCAGACCTTCAATTCCATGTCCTCGGGAAAAATAAAACTATATATCATACGCCCTGGAGGCGGCATATAGAGGTATGGTTATTATTTTGTCATAGCGCGAAAAATTTTCAGCCGATATTCTGATGCCTGTGGAAAGGTTTCTTTCGTCAAGAAAAATATGCAGGCTCTGCATCTGGCCCTTTGTGCCTGCCTTTACTTCCAGCGGAACTACGCCATTCTTTCCTTGAACAACAAAGTCGACTTCGGCATTGCTGGATTTTTCCTCCCGGTGCCAGTAATAAAGTTCGGGATAGCTGTAGGGAGATCCCGATTTTATCAATTCCAATCCGCTAAAAAGTTCCGCCAAATGCCCTTTGTTGATCAACTGCTGCAGGTCGGAAGCAATATATTCGGAGAGGTTTAAACCCACGATGCGCTGATAGATGCCGCTGTCAAAAATCAGAATCTTGAACTTTTTATCGTTTATTTGAGCGCCCAAAGGTAATCCTCGGGCAGATGTATGACATACTTTATAAGCCAAGCCTGCCTTTAACAGCAGCTCCAAAACATCCTTGTATGATTCTGTTCTCCCGTCGGCAATACTGGCATATTTAAACTTGCTCCCTGTTTGAAAAACGATGGCTTTGAAGACTTCCTGCAAGCGCAACACCGGCGAACGTTTTTTGTATTTGGCAAAATCGTCGACCCATGATGTTACCAGGTTATCAAGCTGCTTCTGACAGCGATTAAAATCTTTTGTCTCCAGATAGTCTTTAACTACTTCGGGCATGCCGCCGATGATTTGAAAAATCTTGAGTTTGGCCAATATTTTTTCGTGAATAATACTGTCCAAAGGATTTTCCGGCGAAGCTTCGGCAATCAGGCTGTTTAATTTTTGATTCCCGGTCACGGCCATGAATTCGGCAAAAGTCAAGGGATACATGAACAAAGATTCGATTCTGCCAACGCCAAAGGATGGGAGATCGGCGATAGCCAACTCCAGGAGCGAACCGGCCGCCGCCACATGAAGTTCGGGGATTTTTTCATAAAAGAAACGCAGTGATTTCAACGCTTCCGGGCAGGCCTGAATCTCATCAAAAAAAAGCAAACTCTCCCCGGGAATAATTGCCGTACCGAAATAAATGGCAAGTTTCTCGATAATTTCCAAATGGTTGAGCGACTTTTCGAAAAAGGATTTGATTTCCGGATTTTCCTCAAAATTTACTTCCACAAAGCTGTTGAAAGTCTTGCCAAGTTCCCTTAAAGAATAGGTCATGCCTACTTGCCTGGCCCCGCGCAGCAGCAGGATTTTTCGCTTTGGGTCCTGTTTCCATGCTAAAAAGGCTTTTTCAATCATTCGTTTCATCTTGCATCACCTTGTTTTGTAAAAATACAAGGCAATCAAGACCTTATTAGGTAAAAAAAGAAAGCCTAAAAAACTTTTGCATTTCAGCTCGTGCAGCAATTGGTCAATTAGTCTTGCTCACCGCATGAATTCAGCTCATACGAACAAAGTCACAAAGTCCAGCACCGTCCCAACGGCCGTGATTCAGCAGCCCCTCGGCCATCTGCGAGCGGGCCGAGTTGTGGGTGCACAGAAATAACACACTTTGTATTTTCATTGCTTGTTTCCAATCCTGAAGGGCATTTTCTAACCGGATTTAGTTCACCTATCGCATTTTGGCATACCAATCCGCGCGAGTCAAAGGCAAGCCGCTGCGCCCAGTATCCCCTGGCCGGACCAACAACGCTTGATAAACGTTCAGACGACCGATTTCAAATCCATAGGCTGAGCCTGACATGAACAAGCGCCAGACCCGGTAAGTCAGTTCTTCTACATATTGCAGGGCCTGGTCATGACATGCTTCCAGGCGACGCACCCAGTGGCGCAGAGTCATGGCATAGTGCTCGCGCAGGCTTTCCACATCACGGACTTCAAAGCCGGCCTTTTCAGCCGCCTGCAGACTTGTGCTGATAGGAATCAATTCACCATCGGGAAAGACATAGGCGTCGGAGAAAGACCTTTTATTGCGAGGTTTATCTCCGAATGTGTTGGCGATTCCGTGGTTAAGGAAAACGCCTCCGGGCTTAAGCAGTTCCCGAGCCCGGGCAAAGTAAACAGGCAGCAGTTTTGCACCCACATGCTCGAACATGCCCACACTAACCAGGGCGTCATAGCCGCCCGCATCGCCCATTGTTCGGTAGTCACGCACTTGCACACGACAGCGGTCAGCTAACCCTGCTTCGGCAATACGGGCGTTGGCCAAGTCCGCCTGTGGCTGGCTGAGAGTGATCCCGGTTGCATCCACGCCATGGTGCTTGGCGGCATAGATCACTAACCCGCCCCAGCCGCACCCAATATCCAGCAGGTGGTATCCGGGATGCAGGCGTAGCTTGCGACAAATATAGTCCATCTTGCATTCCTGGGCTCCATTTAAATCATCGTTGGGGGTCTGGAAGTAAGCACAGGAATAGGCCATTTGTTGATCAAGCCACAGGGAGTAGAAATCATTGGAAACATCGTAATGATAGGTCACGGCCTGGCGGTCGCGCTCAAGCGAATGGCGTTTCCCATCGAGCTGCGCTGGACCACGCAGTCCGTGCTCGCGTTGAGCCCCCCGGGGAAGCCTCAGCAAGTACCCTGCGACTCTCAGCTTGGCTAGAACACCATTGACATTTTTTATTAAATCATCGGTCAGGCCAAAGACAGCTTCCATCTCTCCTTCGACATCAAAATCATTGTGCAAATATGCTTCTCCGAATCCCACCTGTGAGCCCGGGAAGAGCATGTTGCGCAGAGCTCCGGGATGGTTGAGCACGATGGTCGTCTGGCGTGATTTTTCATCCGGCCAGCGTGTCCCATCACAAAGTCGAACCCCAACCTTTTCATTGGATTTCCCTTTAAAAAACTTTTTGAGCAGAAGTAAGGAAAGTTCCCTAGCGCAACCGTTTGCATTGCTTTGCCTACTAGTCATCTGAACCTCCTTCTTGCACGAAATGATCCCTCACCCTTGTTTGATAGACTCCCAAGGCAATTGGCAAATCGCGGGGATCAATAGCACGGACACTCCGACTTAAGATAAATACTTATAGGAAAATCAATTTTCTCCGTGATGGGATTTTAGAGGACTTTTATTGAAATTACAATAGATGGATGTGAATTTTTTGTGGAAATTTAGATAAAATTGAATTTTCTGGCATACAAGGTCCAGTTTTTGGGCCCTGGCTGAAAAATGGCCGTGAAATGTGTGATTTACTCAAAACAGAAATGCTTCTCTACCGACAATATTCAACGTAAATTTTACTCAGACTCGTACAATTTCCGCAACAGTTTGAAAGCAAACGGCGAAGCCCTGGCATCGATCGGACAGGGCTTGGGATACGCGATCGGCCACATGGCCAAATGCTTCAATATGCGGATGATCTCCTCCCGCTCCTGGATGAAGGCGATGATCCTCATCCGCCCCCCGCACTGGGGGCACTTCAGGGGGTCGACCTCGTACACCTGATAGATTAAACGCGCCCAGGCCCGGCGGCAGGTCTTCCGCTCCGGGGCGTCGTCCACGACCACGGGCGTCGCTGGCTCCTCCAGCCCCATTTTTCTTCGCTTGCCCCGGGCGGCGTTGG
The DNA here is from genome assembly GCA_035528155.1 of Patescibacteria group bacterium. Classification (GTDB taxonomy): domain Bacteria; phylum Acidobacteriota; class Aminicenantia; order UBA2199; family UBA2199; genus UBA2199. The sequence goes on from DATKZA010000095.1 coordinate 10,262, forward strand.
CATAATGTCCGGTAATAGCGGATAAGGGCTTCATAATGACCGGGGATATGGAGACAAACCCGATGGAAAAACTCGATAGCGTCCAGGATCTCAAAATTTCGCTTTTTCTCCTGGTACAGTTTCGACTTAATACATCAACTAGCCCGTCTTTTTATTCATGCAGAAAAAAAATCTACTGGAACTTGTCGCTCTTGCTTTTTAGGAACTGCAGAATATTCAGCGCCTCCAGCGGCGTCAGGCGCGAGATGTCGACCTCCTTCAACTTGTCGCGGATCTCGTCCCAGACCTTCAGCTCCATATCCTCGGGAAAAAGACCGGCATTTTGCTGCGGCGCCTTCTGGATGCGGCCGGTGATGCGCTCCTTGACCAGCCGGTTCAACTCCTTTTTCTCCAGGTTGAGCAGGATCTCCTTGGACCTCTCGATCACCGCCTTGGGAATGCCGGCGATCTTGGCCACGTGGATGCCGAAACTCTGGTCGGTGGGGCCGGCCATGATCTTGTGCAGAAAAATGATATTGTCCTGCCATTCCTTGACCGCGATGTGGTAGTTCTTTACCCGCTCGAGGATGGCGGCCAGCTCGGTCAACTCGTGGTAGTGGGTGGCAAAAAGCGTGCGCGGCTTTTCTTTTAAGGAGTGCAGGAATTCGATCACGGCCCAGGCGATGGAGAGGCCGTCATAGGTGGAGGTGCCGCGGCCGATCTCGTCGAGCAGGATCAGCGACCTGGGGCCGGCGTTGTTCAGGATGATGGCCGCCTCGATCATCTCGACCAGGAAGGTGGACTTGCCCTCGATCAGGGAATCGGAAGCCCCGATGCGCGTGAAGATGCGGTCGCAAATGCCCACCTGCGCCCCGGCGGCGGGGACAAAACAGCCGGCCTGGGCCAGGATGACGATCAGGGCGTTCTGGCGCAGGTAGGTCGACTTGCCACCCATGTTCGGGCCGGTGATGACCAGGATCTGTTCGCTGTCGGCCGAAATGTTCAGGTCATTGGGAATGAAACCGCGGCCGGAAGCGGCCTCGACGACCGGATGGCGGCCTTCCTGGATGCGGATGGCCGTGCCCTCGTTGATCTCCGGACGCACGTAGCCGCGGCGCTGGGCCAGCTCGCCTCCCGAGGCCAGCACGTCCAGCACGGCGATCCAGTCGGCGTTTTGATTCAAGGGCGCCGAGTAGCACTGGATCCCGGCCAGGACATCCAGGTAGAGCTTCTTTTCGATGGCTACGATCTTTTCCTCGGCCTTGAGTATCTTTTCCTCCAGCTCCTTCAACTCGGCGGTTAAAAAGCGTTCGGCATTGACCAGGGTCTGCTTGCGGATATAGCGTTCCGGGACCAGCTGCAAGTGACTGTTGGTGACTTCGATGAAATAGCCGAACACCTTGTTGTAC
>DATKZA010000096.1:0-15393 GCA_035528155.1 Patescibacteria group bacterium
CGCTACGCCATCGAACGCTTTCCATCTGAAAAAAGGAAGCACTTGCTCATGCAAACCAGGATAAAAAAATAAGCGCGGCCACTCAGCCGTTCAGCTGTCCGGCCGGTCCCCGCCAGTAATTTATTGTTGTTGTAGAACGTCCAGAAAAGAAGCCAGTTCCTGCGCGCGACGCCTAACCAGCTCCACCCGGTCGGCGGCCAGCATGTTTCTGTACATCGTGCCGTCAAGGCCGCCGTAGAATCTGGCCAGGAACGCCAGCTCCCGGTCACGGAAGGCGATCCAGGCCCGCTGCGTTTCGCGTAGAACGGCCTTGGCTTCCGCGCTCAACCTGCCGTTCAATTCCCGGTAAACGCGGTTCAGCTCATAGTCCCACTTTTCAAAGGCCTGTCCCAGGCAGGCGTTCACGCCAGTGGTGGACGGGTCTTTTTCCAGGCAGTCGCTCAGCCAGGCATCGATGGCATGTTGGGAGGTAGCGTCATCGCCCAAGACGGGAAGGAAGAACGACAGCGTCAGCAGGGCGATCCAGCATATTTTTTTCATGCCCTCATTGTATAAAACCCACAAACTGTTTGCAACGAACCCCCTGTGGAGCCTTGAAATGGATTTGCTTTTATGAATAAGAAATTCAATATTTTGAAATCAGACCAACTTGCGCGAACGCTGCCCCGGACTTCCAATCGTTCGTCCCTGTTTTTATTCACTTTGTCCCGATTTTTTGTTTTTCTGCATCCTTTTTTTTAAACAAGGGAAATAACCCGGTTTGGCATACTTAATGCTGCCACTTAGTGAAAACTTTTTTCAAGGAGGAAAAAATGAAAAAGTTACTTACACTGTGTCTCGCAGTGGCAGTACTGTCGGTGCTGGCCTTCGGCCAGCAGTCATCCACGGCCGATATCTACGGCACCGTGGTCCTGCCCGACGGTTCGTCCATCCCCGGTGTTGCCGTGACCATCAGCGGCGACGTGGGCGCGACCAAAACCGCGGTCACGTCAGAGGAAGGCAACTTCCGCTTCGTGGGCCTGCCTCCCGGAAACTACGAGCTCAAATTCGAGCTCGAGGGCTTCAAGACCGTCATCCGCAAGGGCATCCGTATGTATGTCGGAAAGAACCTTACCCTGACCGTGCCCATGGAGACCACGACCATCAAGGAAGAAATCGTGGTCACGGCCCAGGCCAACATTCTCGACACGCGCAAAACGAGCGTTGGCATCAACATCTCCAAGGAAGACATCAACCGCCTGCCCCAGGCGCGCAACCCCTGGTCGATCATCAACCTGATCCCGGGCATGATGGTCGACCGCGAGGACGTCGGCGGCAACGAGTCGGGCCAGCAGTCTGGTTTCTACGGCCAGGGCGGCGTTTCCAATGACGTGGCCTGGAACATCGACGGTTCCAACGTCACCGATGTTTCGGCCTTCGGGGCCCCTGCCTACCTCGACCCCAACGCCTACGACGAGATCCAGGTCTCTCTCGCCTCCAACGACATTACGGCTCAGACCGGCGGCGTTCAACTGAATTTCGTTTCCAAAAAGGGCGGCAACAAGTTTTCCGGCGACTTCCACCTCTATGCCGAAGATGAACGCTGGCAACTTAATCCCAAAGCCAAGGAAGGTCTTCCTTCGAGCTACACCTCCCCAGGCGTCCTGCGCCTCTATCAATACGGCCTTAACCTTGGCGGTCCGATCATCAAGGACAAATTGTTTTTTGCCGGCTCCTGGTCGATCCAGGACATCCATGCCAAAACCACATCGGGTTTGGAAGACACAACGCTGCTCAATTCCGCCTATGCCAAGTTGACCGCCAACCTGGGCAACACCCAGGCCGACTTCACAATGCACAACAACAACAAGCAGAAATGGAACCGCACAGACTGGGGCTCGGAATTCCAGGAGGTCGGCACCCTGTGGCGTCAGTCCGGCCCCGGCTACACCTGGATGGGCAGCCTGCAGCAGACCTTGGGCAATCTTCTGCTGAGTGCCAAGTACAACCACACCACAAACCCGTTTAACCTGCATCCCAATTCATCTACATTCGACTCGGCCAACAGAATGGTCGTCGGCCCGGAAATGACATTCAGCTTCGACAACCCGGCCGGATTTTATGCCTCGGGCGGCTATCTGTGGCAGGACATCAATCGCATCACCGACAACTTCATTCTCGACGGCAACCTGTTCGTCGAAAACAAGCTGGGCGGCGACCACGAGATCCGTTTCGGAGTCGACTATTTTTCGAACCATACCATGACCGATCAGTATTACACAAACATGCGCGGCGTGCTGTACACCAGCCAGTTCAATGATATCGCCCCAGTGGAAGGCTTCACCTGGCCCGATACAGTGCTGATCGCCACCAACGGCCCGAGAGACACGACGACTTTCCGTATGTCCGGCTACCTCTCGGACACCATCTCTTTCAACAAGCTTGTGGTCAGCTTGGGTTTGCGTTATGACTCTGAATGGGGCAGTCTGAATGCCAAGAATGTTAAGGGTTTCACCCTGGACGGCGCGACCATCCCGGCGCTGGAACCTTTTGTCGGCGCCCGGGATCTTCCGGCCATGGACTCCCCGGCCAAGTGGCAGACCTTTGCCCCGCGCCTGTCCTTTACTTATGATATCGGCGGTGACGGCAAGAATGTTCTCAAACTGTCGGCAGCCAGGTACAGCCAGCCGGCCGGCACCATCCTGGCCACTTTTATCTGGAATGCCGGCTCACATTTCATGCGCCTTCCCTGGAGCGACGCCAACCACGACGGCAGTCCTCAACTCAATGAGATCACCGTGCTGACCCCGCAACAGATCATCGACATGCAGAACGCCAATCCCGAAACCTGGGGCGGCGACTGGCCAGTCCAGCCGTACGATCCGCTGTACAGCTTCTACGGCGGCTACTATCCGATCATCACCTTCCAGGGCTTCGATTACACGGATCCCAACAACACCCAAAGCTCCAACAGATTCGATCCCGACTTCAAATCGCCGCTGATGACCGAACTCATTCTCCAGTATGAGCACGCGCTGAGCGATGACATGGCCGTCTCCATCCAGGGCATTTACAAGAAAAGCACCAACATCCAGCGCAACCTCAGCATCTGGTCCGACGGCACGCTGGAATCCAAAGCCGACTGGACATTGGCCGGCATCGACCCGGTAACCCAAGGCGAAGCCTGGTCCCGCAACCGCTTTGACCAGATCGGCCTCTACCGCACCAACTTCAAGGAACGCTACCGCCAGTATATGGCATTGCAGCTGCTGTTTACCAAGAAACTGACCAGCAAATGGATGGGCGACCTTTCCTTCACCTATGCCGATTGGTCGGACAACCTGTCCCGGGACGAAGAGCTTGACCTGACCAATTTCGATTATTTCAACAAAGGCGCCTACGCCCCGGCCGCTGGCGGCTCCGGCATGACCGGAGTTCTGACCAATTCCCGCTGGATGGTCAAACTGTCGGCCCTGTATAAGTTGCCGTTCGGTTTTGATATTTCAACCTCGTTCGCGGCCCGCGAAGGTTACCCGGTCAAACTCTTTGACGCGCGCTATGCCGGCAAAAACATGATGACGCAGGGCAAAAAACTCGGCGACGACCGCTTGCCGACGTTGTGGACCCTGAACCTGAGCCTGCAACGCGAGATCAGGTTCTCGGAAGGCACGCGCGCCGTGCTGCACGTGGACGGCATGAACATCACCAACAACAACACTACCCTCAATATGGTTGCCACCCTCGGCTCTGCCAACCGCGGCAATCCCACCCGCATCCTCAACCCCGGCCTGTTCATGTTCGGCGTGAACCTCTACTTCTGATCCTCCTTCAAGATACTCAAGAAGGGGCTCCTCCGGGAGCCCCTTCTTGTTTACATGCCTGTAATTCCATATAATTCCTGACATGCAAAAACGAGTATCCGCCGAAATCATTTTCATTGTTCTGCTGGCCATTGCCATCATCCCTTGCTGCAGGCAAAAAAACGCCATGGAGAGGATGAACGTTTTGGTGATCACCATCGACACCATGCGCGCTGATCACGTTGGTTTCTACGGCGACAAAAAAGCGCAGACTCCTGTACTTGACGACCTTTGCCGCAAGGGCATCGTATTCCGCGACTGCTATACATCGGTTCCCCTCACCCTGCCTTCCCACTGCTCGCTATTCACCGGACGGCTGCCTATCACCCATGGTGTGCGCAACAACGGTTTTTACCGCCTGGGCAGCGATGAAGCGACCTTGGCCCGAATCTTGAAGGAAAAGGGATATCGGACCGGCGCCTTGGTGGCCGCTTACGTGCTGATGGGCAAATTCGGATTGAATAATGGTTTCGATTGGTACGACGACACCTTGCGCAGCGATGAACTGGCCGGCGATTTCGATTCCGAGATCCCCGCCAACCGCGTCTACAGAAAATTCGGAAAATTCATGGCCAAGGAAACAATGGAACCGTTTTTTCTCTGGGTCCACCTGTACGACCCGCACAAGCCCTACGCCCCTCCTGCCGAGCATGCCAAGCGCTTCCCCGACGACCCCTATCGCGGCGAAATCGCTTTTACCGACTCGGTTATCGGACAAATGCTGCAAGACCTCAAAGACAAAGGGCTGACAGAAAACACCCTGGTCGTTGTAACCGGCGACCATGGGGAAGCGTTCGGCGAACATGAGGAATACGGACACGGCGTATTCTGCTACGAGGAAGATGTCCGGGTACCGCTGATTTTTTCGAACCCGAAACGGCTCAGCCGGCCAAGTCTGGTTACGGACCGGGTGCGCCTCATCGATATCATGCCGACCATCCTGGAGCTGCTGGACATGCCCGTTCCCGAACAGATCCAGGGCCGGTCATTGAAACCACTGTTCGACGGCGAACGGGAAAGTGTTCCGCGCCAGGTGTACCTGGAGAGCATGTACGGCAATGAGGAAAACAACTGGGCGCCGCTGACGGGAATAATCTCCGGCGGATACAAGTATCTCTCCCTGCCCAAGGCGGAGCTGTATGACCTGAGCGTCGACCCTGGAGAAAAGCAAAATCTTTTACTGAAAAAAAACGCCCTGGCCAGGAAAATGGACAGCCAACTGGCCAAATTCGTCAGTCAGCACGGCAAGCAAAGCGGCTCCGGGCGAATAGAACTCTCCAGCACCGATAAAAAGCAATTGCAAGCATTGGGATATATATCTTCATTTTCCAAAACCGGCACCAAGGGCCAGGATCCGAAGGACGGCATTCGCCTGTCCAACCGCCTGGAGGAATTCGGGCGGGAAATGGCACAGGGGAAAATTGACCGGGTCCAGCGCGAACTGGAGGCCATGGTCAAAGATCCGGAAAACAAGCTCCCCTCGGTTTACATGATGCTGACGATGATATACAAGCGAAAACAGGACCTGAAAAGCTCGTTGAACCACTTGAACCATGCCTTGATCGTTTTTCGCGGCACGGCCATGGAGAACCATTTCCGCATTAACCTGGCCCGCCTGCATCTGCAGACGGGTAAAATCGAACCGGCCCAGACGCTGGCCGACCTGATCCTTCAGGATGATCCCGGCAACGTCGCTTCGCTGCTTATAAAGGCGGAGATCGCCGAAAAGCGGCTGCAAACGGCCAAGGCGCTGGAATTTTTACAGGCAGTTGAAAAGCTCGAACCCAACAATGTCGCCGTGAAAAAAAAACTCGCCGAATTGTTCTTGCTGGATAAAAATATCGGCGAAGCCTTGCGTGTCTACCGCCAGATACTCCATGGCGAAGCCAGCGACAGGAACCCGGAATTGCTGTTCAATGTCGCCGCTCTATCGGCACAGACCGGGGACCTGGCTGAAGCCGAAAGCCTGCTGCGCGAAGCGCTTGCCAAAAAAGAGGATGGCCGCTATCTTTTTCATCTGGCATTGATCCTGGCCAAAAAAGGCGATGGCGAGGCCGCTCTTTCGGCCTTGGCCACGGCCATGGAAAAACACGCGCCGGACCTTAGCGGGGAACAGCGGCAAACCGCCCGCAAGTTGCTGGCCAGGGATTGAAGACCAGCCGGGATTCAGGCAGCGAAATTCGGCGAGACCATCAGTAGCCAAGCGGCCGCTCCACGGAAAACCGCCGATGCTATCGCTTCCCCAGCCTTCTTCCCCGGTTGGGCCTTCAAAAACAGGACCCGGAACCAAGGCAGTCCCGGCGCGCCGCTTCCATGAGCAGGAAAAAAGCCTGCCCCTCGGTCGCGGTGCCGGGAGAAGAGAAGTCGGGCGAACCGCATACGCCCTGGACGAATCCATATTGGTCTACTTTCTTCCAGGCAGCCAGACGCATGGTTTCCGCCTGGCACAGATAGGTTGACGGCAGCCAGCGGCCTTGTACTCCCCGGTATATGGCATAAGCCAGCATCTGCGCCAGGTTGGTCTCGATAAAAGAGCCGGAATCATCGATCACGTCGTGAAAAAGCCCGTCGGACCGCTGGTATTTCAAACAGCCTTCAAGCACAGCGCGCACATAACCACATAGACGTTTTTTTTCCGCTGCCAATTCCCCGGGCAGGATATGGATGACCCGGGTCATGCCGCAGATCGCCCAGCCGTTGCCCACTCCCCAACAGTCCCGGCGCTCAAATGTCTGGCTGTTTTCATCCCAAATAGCGGAAAAAAGTTTTTTCTCCTGGTTCCACAACCGGCGGCGCATGCCATCGATCTGCTTGAGCGCTTCCCCGTGCTGCCCTGCATAAGCCAGGAACGGCGGCGCCATGAAAAGTGAATCGACCCACACCTGGGGCTTGTCGGAAACATGGTATAACGTGCCGTCAGCGGTCCGGGGCGCTTTTCTCAACAGGTAATCCAGCATTTTGTCGGCTGCCGCCCTCAGTTTGGCATCCTGACTTTCAGCCGCAGCCCACAAAACCGCCTGGCCGTTGGCCGCCGCGTCGGTCACCCCGGCCCAGCAACTGATCGTTGCCAGGCGGCCATCGGCATCCTGGCGCAATGCGGCCTCCCTGGCCAGCAGTATGACCAGGTCGCGCTCACCTGTTTCCAGCAGGGCTTGGGCCGCCACGCCTTGTTCCCAGGCATCCCGCTGCATGCAAAGCATGGCCTGCTTGACCTTCTCGCGCGTGACCGCTTCGGGTTTTTCTCCCGCGGCATTCCGTTTTCCGCCCCAGCCAATGTCTGCGGCTGCGGCCCCCGCCGGGGCCAGCCTTAAAAAATTACGCCTCCGCATTCGTTCTTCCCCTCCCGGGCCCGGCTGCTCTCAACTTTGCCAATTCCGCCAGCCTCATTCTCTTTACCGTATATCGTAAACCGGTTGGACTTATCCCTTCCATATGCCCAACTGGCGCAGCAGGTCCATGCCGTCCCACTCCCCCCAGCGTTCACTGATCTTGCCCATGCTTACGGTCAGGATCTCGATACCGCGAAAGGCCATGCGCTTGCCGGTCGGCTCGACCCCGAGATAGGTTCCCAGGTGGGTGCCGGTAGCGGCCCAGCGGATGGCGACCTGCTCCAGCGTTTCATCGATCAGGATCTCCTCCACGGCCGCGTAAAAATCGGGAAAGGCTTTGTAAAAATCCTTCACGCCGGCGGCAAAGCCGTCGCGGTCACCCTGGCGCCGTCCCGGCGCCCAATCAATGAAATTGGCGGAATGCATTTCGGCGACCGCAGCGGCATTCCCTTTCTGCCACAGTTCACTCATCCAGTGCTGGGCCAATGTTTTCAATTTCTCTTTCATGACTTATCCTCTTTGTTTTTAACTCAACACACCCCCGCTGCAAACTGAATTCTTTCCCTCGAGGCAAGGATGTCTTTTCCGTCTGGATGTTTCATAGCACAAGCGGAAATGGTTTGCAATTCCTCGGCCAAGGCAGGCAAGATGGGTTGTAATCCCAACCCGAACAAGATATAATTCAATTTAACTCCCGGGCCGGAATAGGAGCCGCGCATGCGATCAAAAGCCATTATCATTCTAATCCTCTTCAGCGCATTATCATTGACCGCCAAGGAAGGAATGTTCCGTCTGGACGGCATCACGCCAGACATGGTCAAAGACATGAAGGCCATGGGCTGCCGGTTCGACCCGGCCGACATTTGGAAACCCGGGACAAAGAGCTTGGCCATGGCCGTGGTCAAACTGGGCGGCGGCAGCGGCTCTTTCGTTTCCCCGGACGGGCTGATCATCACCAACCACCACGTCGCTTTCGGCGCCGTGCAAAGTCTGTCCTCTCCGCAACACAACTACATCCGCGACGGCTTTTTGGCCAGCGACCGCGGTGAAGAAATACCGGCCCCCGGCTACCATGTCAGGGTCATGAGCGGTTTTGAGAACGTCACCTTCCGCTTTCGATCGGCACTGCGCCCGGGGCTCAACCCGCAAAAGCGCCTGCGCCGGATCGAATATATTTCCCAAAAACTGATCCGGGACGGGGAGAAGATACCGGGCAACGAATGCGCCGTCGCCCGCTTCTACAGCGGCAGGGAATTCTACCTGGTCACCTACTTCAAGATCAGGGACATGCGCGTGGCCTACGTGCCGGCTCGTTCCATCGGCGCTTTCGGCGGCGAGATCGACAATTGGATGTGGCCTCGCCACAGCGGCGATTTTTCTTTTCTGCGCGCTTACGTGGGCAAAGACGGCCGCCCGGCCGACTGGGCCAAGAACAACGTTCCTTACCGGCCGCTGCATTATTTCCCCATCGCCAAAACCGGGCTGCGTGCCGGCGACTTCACCATGATCCTGGGCTATCCCGGCACCAGCAAACGCTGGTACACGGCCGCCGAGATCGGCACCCAGGTCAAAACCAACTATCCCGAACGCATCGCTTTGCTGGCCCAATATATCGAACTGCTCGAAAAAGTTTCGGCGGCGGACGAAGCAGTAAAGATCAAGAATGCCGGCGTTTTGAAGGGGCTCTACAATTCGATCAAGAATAACCGCGGCCTGCTCGCCGGACTGCAAAGAAACCATGTCCATGAATTCAAGCTGGCCAAAGAAAAACAGCTGGCCGCTGCCATCGCGGCCAAGCCCGCACTGCAAAAAAAATTCGGCGGACTTCTGGGCGACATCGAGCGCCTGAACGCGGCAGAGCGGGAGATCATATCGCTGAACACCATTTATAGCTGGTTGACCCGCGGCTGCCGAATGCTCAACTGGGCGCTGACCCTGAACAAGTGGAGCCATGAGAAGACCAAAAAGGACATTCAGCGCGAGCGCGGTTTCATGGAACGCGACATCACGACCAAAAAAGAACGCCTGCCGGTCAGCCAGAGAAACCTCGACCTGGCCACCGACAAAGCGGTTTTGTCTTTTTTCCTGGATAAAATTTTGACTGCCGACACAGCGGGCGCCTTCAAGAGCCTGGCCAAAGAAATCCAGCAAGCAGCAGGGAAGGAGCGCGGCGAAAAGATCGCCGCTTTTGTCGACGCCCTCTACGGCAACACGCGTCTCGCTGACCTGGATTTTAAACTGAAAATGTTCGCCGCCGACGCCAGAACCCTGGCCGCGGCCCAGGACGCTTTCATCACCCTGGCCGGCAAAATTCAACCCGAGATCGACACCTTCAACCGCCGTAAAAACGCCATTGCCGGCCGCTGGCTCCGGCTCAAACCCCTGTATATCGAAGCTTTGATGGGGCTGCGACCGCAAGCGCTCTATTATCCCGATGCCAATTCCACCCTGCGTTTCAGCTACGGCCGGGTCGAAGGATACACGCCCCGCGACGCCGTCCGCTACGCCCCCTTCTCCACCCTAAGCGGCATGCTGGCCAAAAACAGAGGTGAATTCCCGTTTCACCTCGATGCCAAGATAATCACGGCAATCAATGGCCCTGGCCGCGCCCGCTACAACGATCCGGTTTTGGGCGACGTCCCGGTCAATTTCCTGACCAGCAACGACTCCACCGGCGGCAATTCGGGCAGCCCGGTGCTCAATGGGCGCGCTGAGCTGGTCGGCGTGCTCTTTGACGGCAATTATGAAGCGCTGGACAGCGACTTCCATTACCAACCCGACCTCAGCCGTTCCATCCATGTCGATATCCGCTATGTCCTGTTTGTCGCCGACCAGGTCAACCAGGCGGTCAATGTGCTTGCGGAACTGGGCACACTTTGATGGAAAAGATCGCCATTTTATTCAATCCCAGCGCCGGCAAGGGCCGGGCTGAACTGAAACGCCGGACATTGCAAAAATGCCTCAAGGAAGAGGACATCGCCTGCGACTGGTTCGAGTCGCGCCATGAGGACGACTTGCGTGACCTGGTTAAAGTGACAGCCACGGATTATCCGACCCTGGTCGCCGCCGGCGGCGATACCACCTTATTGATCGTGATCAACGAACTGATGCGCCTGAAAGCGGACAACACTCTGGGCATGATCGGCCTGGGCTCCTGCAACGACGTGGTCAAGGAGTTCGAGATCCACTCCCTGAAAAAGGCCTGCCAGGCCATCCGCCGCAACCGTTCGCGGCAGATCGACCTGGGCGTGGTGCGCGAGGGCAGGAAAATTTTGCGCTATTACCCGGGCCAGGCCTCAATCGGCCTGGCTGTCTTGATCAACCAGTATGTAGAACAAGTGGTCAAGCGCAGCCCGCGCTTGGGAAAGTATCAAACCATTTCCGGCATCCGCGGCGGCTGGCAGGCCTACCGTTCGGCCGAGGTCCCGCTCAAGCTGGACGTGGAATTTGATAAAGGCCGCGTTAGCGGCGAATTCATGCTGGCGGTATTCAACAACATCCGCTATTACGCGGCCGGAAAAATGACCTCGCCGCGGGCGCGCACCGACGACGGCCTGCTGGACGCGTTCCTGGTGAAAAAATGCTCATTTTCCCGTTTGGCCTATATCGCGTTTCTGACTCCTCCCGCCGCTTACGCTGACAAAAAAGAAACGATCACCCTCCAGGCCCCGAAATTTACGGTCCGTTCCGACAAGCCTTTCACCATCCAGATCGACGGCGAAGTCCTGAGTGAAAATGCGCGCCCCCGGCAATTCCGCAATCTCGAATTCGCCTCGGTGCCGCGGGCGCTGAAAATCATTTCCTGATCTTTGCGGCTGTGGTATAATTCCCGGCGAAGACAACGGGGGTGAACTATGAAATACAAAATGTTTTCCGGGCAAGGGGCCGAGCTGGAAAAAAAGATCAACGAGTGGCTCAGGCCCAACCTCGATTTGCTGCACGTCACCCAGAGCACGGTCAGCGCCGTAATGGGCGACAAGAACGTCCCTTACACCATCATCTCCGTTTTTTTTCAGGAAAGGGGGATGGTGGAACAGCGCAACCTGGATTAAATTCACTGCGGAAGGGGAAAAATGCCGGAGGAGGGAATCGAACCCTCACAAGGATAAACCCCGTCAGATTTTGAGTCTGATGCGTCTGCCAATTCCGCCACTCCGGCTCGAATCAAGGTGACATTATAGTGAGCGGCGCCGTTTTTGTCAACCGGGCTGCCGGCTCGAACAAAAAATACAAATTCCGGTTGCAAATCATCTCTCCCCGGGATTATAATCCTCTTTTGCAGGAGGCATGATGAAAAAAGCACTTTTTCTCGGCGCGATCTTGTTCACCCTGGCCGCACTGGCTTGGCCATTGCAGACCCCCGAGCAGTTCCTTGGCTTCAAGCCTGGCAGCGACCGCAACCTGGCCCATTACAACCAGATCAAAGCGTATTTCGAGCAACTGAGCCGCGAATCGTCCCGAGTCAAAACCATGGTCCTGGGCAAAACCACTTTGGGCAACGATCTGTTCATGGCCGTCATCTCTCAGGAAGCCAATCTGAAAGAACTGGAAAAATATACAAGCATCACCCGCAAATTGGCGCAGGGTGAAGGGGAAGCGACCACGGCCGAGCAGCTGGCCGCCAGCGGCAAAGCCATCGTTTTCGTCACCTGCAACCTGCATTCCACCGAGATCGCCTCCTCGCAGATGGCCATGGAACTGGGATACCTTCTGGCTGCCAGCACAGCCAGCGATATTCAAGATATTCTGGAAAACGTCATCCTGGTGCTGTTCCCTTCAGTCAATCCCGATGGCCAGATCATGGAAGTGGAATGGTACAACAAAACCAAGGGCACGGAATACGAAGGCACCGGGGCGCCATTTCTGTATCACTGGTACGCCGGCCATGACGACAACCGCGACTGGTTCAAGATCAGTTTAAAAGAAACAGAACTCATCGTTAATGAACTTTATCAAAAATGGTTCCCGCAAATCCTCATCGACGAGCACCAAATGGGGAGCAGCGGCGACCGTTTGTTCATTCCACCCTATCAAGACCCGCCCACGCCCGGCGTGCACCCCCTGGTCTGGCGCAGCATCAATCTCATCGGTTCCCGCATCGCCTACGACCTGGAAAAGTTGGGTTTAAAGGGTGTGGCCTCGCGGGGATACTTCAGCGGCTGGTGGATCGGTTCACTCGACGATTCGGCCTGGTTCCATAACATTCCCGGCATTCTCTTTGAAGGCGCATCGACACGCCTGGCCAGTCCGATCTACATCGAACCCGAAGAAGTGGAAAGCGCCGAAAGCTTCAAGAACGAGGAACGCATTTTTAGTCCCAATCCCTGGAAAGGCGGCTGGTGGCGGCTTTCTGATCTGGTCACCTATGACCTGCAAGCCACGCTGTCGGTGCTGAACAGCGCCGCGCGCCAGAAGCAGGAACTGCTTTTCAATACCTATCAGATCGCCCGTGAGAATATCGCCAAGGGGGAGAGCGAAGCGCCCTACGCTTTCATCGTGCCACGCCAGCAGCACGACCCGGCCGCAGCCGAGCGTTTCATCCGCATCCTGCTGAAATCGAATGTCCGGGTTTTTCAACTTACCCACCCAGTGCGGGTCGGCGACACCATGTTCGACAAAAGAGCCTATGTCGTCCCCCTGGCCCAGCCCTACCGCTCTTTTGTGAAGAATATTTTTGAAAACCAGCACTATCCCGACATCCGCAAAAACCTCAAGGCCGAGCCCGAACTTCCCTACGACATGGCGGCCTGGACATTGCCTGTAGGCATGGGAGTCAAATCCATCCCGGTGAACGAACCCCTGAAAGCCTTGATGGAGCCGCTCCAAGCCGAGCCATTTGCCCGCAACCCGTTCCCGGAAGAGCTTGAAGAATACATCGTCCTCGATTCCCGCGCCAACCATTCCTACCGGGCCGCCTTCGAACTGCTGGGCAAGGGCAAAACGATTTACCGCAACGTCGACTGCCCCGATTTCTCAAGCGGTTCCTTCCTGGTCAGGAAAAGCGAAGCCCTGGAAATATTAAAGAGTATCCACGCCGAAACATCCCTGACGCTTACTTCCAGGAAAAAATTGCCGCTGCAGCAATTTCGCCGCCTTCGGCCCTTCAAGGTGGGGCTGTATCAAAACTGGGGGCACAACATGATCGAGGGCTGGCTGCGCTACGTTTTCGATGAATACAAGATCCCCTACGAAACGGTTCATCCCAAGGACGTGGCCAAAAAGAGCTTTGCCGGCAAGTTTGACATCTTGGTATTTGCCGGCGCTTCGGAAACCGAGATTGAGAACGGCAAGCCGCCGAAAAAGTGGGAAAAATGGGCCACGCCGGCCCCGCCCGAATATTCCGGCGGCATCGGCGAAAACGGCGAAAAGTTGCTCAAGGAGATGGTCAAAGGCGGAAAAACCCTGGTTTTCATGGAAGAATCGTGCAATTACGCCATCAGCAAATTCAAAATGCCGGTAACCAATATCATGGAGGAAAATGATAAAGTGGTCTGCCCCGGTTCTTATTTGAGCGTGGAGGTGAAAAAATCCGAATTGACGGCGGGCATGGACAAGACGGCCGCTGTCTTTTTCAGGGAGACCCCGACCTTCGAAACCTCTCTGCCCAAAACCACTTATGAAAGCCGCTATACACCGCTGGTTTTTGGCGAGAGGGACCTGCTGCTTTCGGGCTGGCTGGAAGGCGAAGCGCAGCTGGTACGCAAATCCCTGCTGGTCGATTACCGCAAAGGCAAAGGCCGGATCATACTCATCGGCCCCGATATCATCCACCGCACCCACAGCGAAGGAACGTACAAGATTATGTTCAATTCCCTGCTCAGCGCTGCCGCGGCCAAGTAAAAGGCAACCGCAAGCCGAAAACAGTTCAGCCGGGGAGTTTTTCCAGGCGCGGCTCCCGCCAACCGCTGCTGCGTTAATTCCGCGCGTGTTGTCCAATTGACGGATCGGCACTCATTTAAGGGGTGCGTTTCAATCGGCCACATAACCAGGTGTTTCAAAAGCGAATGATTTCTTCTCTTTCCTGTATCAAGGCGATGATTTTTATCCGCGCTCCGCATTTCGGGCATTTCAGGGGATCGATTTCATAACCCTGGCAGATCAATTGTGCCCAAGACTTTCGGCATGTTTGCCCAGCTGGAGCAGAATTTTCAGTTGATGTAACCGAGAGCCTTCAATTCCTCCAGGATTTTTTCATCCAATTCGCGGTTCTGTTTGTAGGGTTGGGGCTTTTTTCTCTTGTATACCGTGTAGCGGCTGCCATGCCTGAAAGTGAAAAGCCTGCGCAATGGCCTGCCATTCATGCGCCGGTCCAAGGGCAGATCCAGGAGATACAGCACGGTCGGCACGATGTCGTAAACGCTGGCCAGCTTGATCTTTCCAGGCTTGACCCCGGGTCCGCGCATGATGATGATCCCGTCCGGGGCGATTTCGGGCTCTATATGGCCGTAATGGATTCTGTTGTCGCGCACGTAAAAAGTGAAACTGTGGTCAGAGATGATGATGAAATATACTTCGCGGTCTTTCTCGGCCTCCAGAAAGCGGCGGATCGTTTTTTCCAGATTCTGATAGACAGGGCAAACGATATCGGCGACTCTGGCATAGGCTTCCGCTTTCACCGTTTCGGGAAGGTCGCCGTCGACGATGGCGCCATCCATGCTTTTTTTGGAGGCCGCGCCGACCATGGCCATGTAGGCGAAATGCTGGACCACGTCGGGCATTTTTAAATAAACCGCGAAGAGGTCGAAATCCTCTTTGTGGAACAGATCGGCGGCGACATCGGTCAGCAGTTTTTTCTGCAACACCCACTTGGGGAACTGTTTTAAGATCAGCAGGTCCAGGTACTCCTTGCCGGTATCCATTTTTTTATAAAGCTCGGGAAAATCAGGCAGATGCAAACTTTTCAAGGCCTGTTGATAATCGGGAACAAGGAATTTCACCAGATCGGCAAAGCGCTCAGGCGGGTATACGGTTTGGCTCTGAATGTTTCCTTTTTTTCTGTGGCTACTGATGGCGCTGTTGGCAAAATAATCGGACACATTCACGCCGTTGAGCGGCTGGGGCGGATAGCTCAGATACCAATTGAGCAGCACGCTGCGCAAGCCATTGACATCGAGCATGTCCCAGAGCAACGCTTCCCTGATGTCCCTGGAGTTTAATAGGGGGAAATTGCCCTGGGCGTTCGCTTTTTTGCTACGGAAATCGTCGATGCCATGCTGGGGCACGGT
>DATKZA010000097.1:0-35267 GCA_035528155.1 Patescibacteria group bacterium
ACTTTCTCAACCCTCCATTTTCATCGCATCGACCTGGTGCCCCAATAGTGCTTTCACTGGATCGGCATCCTTCCAGGGGGAGGAATTCTTCTTACTGTTCGCTGGCTTTTTTTGCGATAGCTTTTTCTGCCAAAACCACAGCTTGATCAACGGCTTGTTTCAAACCCGGATAGACATTTCCGGGAATAAAGACCGGGACATCCACTTGAGGAGGAATGCCGATACCCTCGTAGACATGGCCATCGGCCGCCACGACAACCTCGTTGGACATTTCGAGCCGCCAGCCATTGGGCAAATGCATTGACAAGGCATTTGAGAAAGCCCCAGCCGTCGTGCCGCCAATTCGAGTCACATGGGGACAGGCCATCATGTAGAGAGTAAGGGTCTCGGCAGCGCTCATGGTTCTTTCGCTCGTCAATAGAAATGTCGGCCCTGTAAATTGAAAATTCCCTTCCGGACGGATATAGAACTCTCGTTCTTCAGTAAATCCCTTGCCATAAACAGCCTTTGTCGTGAAAGCCAAACGCTTCCGATCAGCAAAGCGGTTGGCAATCATCATCGAGAGCCGATCATGTCCACCGGTATTGAAGCGGACATCAACCACGACAGCTTCCACACCCCGAAAATATTCCATGACCTGATCCAGAGTTGTTTTTAAGACTGCTTCGCTTTCTGTCCGTGAAGCCTCGAGCCCCGCGTAATCTCCCATGACAAAAATATTGAGATAGCCGATATTGGGTTTGATCTTCCCCCAGACAATGAAGCCATTTGCACCCATATGAGAGTCAATCACCAAAAAATCTCTTTTGATGACGGATCGGAGTTTTTCGAGAGATTTAAAAAAGCGATTTTCGGGCTTTTCCGACGCAAATTCTTGTTGATTGTGCAAGGCCAAGGTGTCGGGTTTGATGCTGCCAACCCATCGATCGCCTGCCAGCAAAGAGACATGATGATCATTAAAAGACTTTATGGCTGACGAAAAAATATCAAAAAGTTCATCTTCGGTGGTTTTCACTGTCACTTGAGGACGATAGGTTTCATAAATCCCGTCCCAATCAACATTGTGGAGTTTAAAGAAGGGATAATTTTCTTTGAATGAATGGTGAAACACTTCATAGTTGAATTCAGGGTCCTTTGATTTAGAGGGGGAGTCATTTTGACAATGCTCAGGCAGAGTGTCTAGCCTATCATAGGTATAGCGCGTGTTCCCTCCCTTCGTGAACAGCGACAACTGGCCTGTGTCATGAATCACAAAGCGGTCAAAGATTTCCATTAAATCCCTTACAGTCCCTTTCCTGACTGGCAGGCAGCTTATTTCCGTAATGTCATAGTTGGTGTAGTTGCCCTGGTAAACATGTAAAATTTTTCCATATCCCCGCAAACGCCATACTCCATCGAGTGCGACCGCTTCGTCCTGTTGCGCATACGCTTGCCTTCCGTTCCAAATTGGCAGTGATAGGAACAACAAAACGGCAAAGAGTTGGAATCTTCTTTCGGTGCGTATCATAAATTCCTCCTTATTGAATTCAAGTCCCCTTCAAGTCAGCCAGCCTCTTCTTCGCATCCTCGATTTCAGTAACACCTGGATCAGCATCCTTCTTTTTGCTGCTACCCCTTAGGTTGGGGGTTCAAGTTCCTCC
The DNA here is from genome assembly GCA_035528155.1 of Patescibacteria group bacterium. Lineage (GTDB taxonomy): Bacteria > Acidobacteriota > Aminicenantia > UBA2199 > UBA2199 > UBA2199. The sequence continues at coordinate 1,641 of DATKZA010000097.1, forward strand.
TGAGGAGCCATTGTTTATCCCCGAACCGAACAATCACAGTAAATAATGTCGATTTTACTGTCATTCATCCCTTTTGTTCAATTGGAAGCGCTGGGAGATCTCTGTCTCCGGCGGCGGACGAGGGAGGAGGCGATGAAGGCCAGGGAGAAGAGGGCGCTGCCGGTCAGCACAATGACGGCGCCGGTGGGCAGGTTCAGGAAATAAGAGAGGAGCAGTCCGGCCAGGACGGTGAACTCGGCGATCAGGATGGTCCACCAGGTCAGCGCCTTGAAAGAGCGGCTGAACAGGCGGGCGGTGGAGACCGGGATGATCAGGATGGCGCTGACCAGGATGATGCCCAGGATGCGGATGCCCAGCACCAGGGCGCAGGCCAGCATGACGTAGAGCAGCAATTGGTAGAAATCGGGATTGACGCCGGCCATGTAGGCCATTTCCCGGTCCAGGGCCAGCAGGGTCAGCTTGCGCTTGTGGCGGATGACAAAGGCCATGATCAGGATGGCCAGGACCACGATCAGGGCCAGGTCCTGGCGGCGGATGGCCAGGATGTTGCCGAAAAGATAGCCGATCAGTTCGGGCTGGTAGCCCTTGCGCAAGCTGATCAGCACGATGCCCAGGGCCATGCCGCTGGTGAACAGGATGCCGATGATGGCATCGCTGGAAAGGCTGCTTTTCTTTTCGAGCCAGTAGATCAGGCAGGCCAGCAGCATGCTGAAGATCAGGGCTGAAATAAGCGGGCTGAAGCGGGTCAGCAGCCCGATGGCCGCTCCGGCCAGTGCGGCATGGGCGACGCCGTCGCTGAAAAAGGCCATTTTGCGCAAAGTGACAAAGATGCCCAGATAGGACAGCAGGACGCCCAGGAACAGGCCGGCAATCAGGGCCCGTTGCATGAAGGGCAGTTGCAGCAGTTCAACCATGGCTGTGGTTCCTCAGATCAGCGCTGTCGCCGTACAGTTTTTTCAAAACTTCCCTGGTCAGGGCCGTTCGCGTCTCGCCGTGGGAGATCAGGTCGCGGTTCAGGCAGATGATGCGGTCGGTGAATTTGTAGACCATACTGATCTCGTGGGATACCATCATGACGGTTACCCCGTGCTCGCGGTTCAGGCGGTGGATGATCGAATAAATATCGCTCAATCCCTCGATGTCGATGCCGCTGGTGGCTTCGTCGAGAAAAAGGATGCGCGGCCGGTGCACAAGGGCGTGGGCGAGGAGCACGCGCTGCAGCTGCCCCCCGGAAAGTTCGCCGATCAGCTTGCCCTTGAAATCCTTCATGCCCACTTCGTCCAAAATTCCGCCGAGGGGGAGTTTTTCCGGCTTTCGGCAGGTCAGGTTGATGAACTCTTCGACGGTCAGGGGGAAGGTGGGGTCAAAGGCGAAGCGTTGCGGTACATATCCTACCTGGGGCAGGACCTGGCGTGCCGGATTGGAAAAAAGGCGGATCTCGCCCTGGTAGGGAACCAGGCCGAGGATCGCTTTCAGCAAAGTGGTTTTCCCCGAGCCATTGGGTCCGATTACGGCGATGATCGCATCTTTCTCAATGGTGAAACTGACGCGGTCGAGCGCCGTGCACCCCGCGAAACGCACGGTCAGGTCTTTTACTTCCAGGATCGGCGGCATGGGTCAGCGGTCCAGGGCGCGGCGGATGGTCCTGGCGTTGCGCAGCAGCATTCGGGCATACGAATCGTTTGCAACAGTCCCGCCCAGCGGATCCAAAATGATCAATTCCAGTCCCAGGTCTTCCAGCATGGGTTCCAGGCTGGCGGTTGAAAGCTGCGGTTCGGAAAAAACAGCCTTGATGCCATAGCGTTTGACCTGGGAGTATAGCTCCTGCATGTCGCGGGGCGTGGGCTCCCGGCCTGGAGAAGTTTGGAAGACTGCCGCGATTTCCAGGCCGTAAGCGCCAGCGAAATAGCGCCAGGCGTCATGGAAAACGATCATCCTGTTGTTTTTTAGGCCGGATAAATCTTTTTTTATCTCCTGGTGCAAAGCGGCGAGTTGCTTGCTGTATTCCGCCAAATTCGCTTTGTAGATGGCGGCCCGGGATGGGTCGGCTTCGGCCAGCGCTGCGGCAATATTTTTGGCGATGACCGCTCCGTTATCTGCGCTTAGCCAATAATGGGGATCGAATCCCGGGTGCAAGGAGGCCGTGGCCGAGCCGTGGTCGTGTCCCTTTTCCGCAGCGGGTCTAAGGGTGACGAACTTATGCAGGGAAATGATCGCCGCCTGCGGCAGGCTGTCGGCTACGCTGTCGATCCAGTCATCCACGCCGCCGATCTTAAAAATGAACCATGCGTCCTGCAGTTCCCTGACCTGGCCGGGGGTCAGGTCGAAAGTATGGGGCGAAGCCCCGGCCGGCAGGATCTGGACCACGCGTATGTCAGGACCGGCGATGCAGCGGGTGATGTCGGCTACTGGAAAAATGGTCGCCGCCAGCGTCATGCGGTTGGTTTTTTTTTCGGCTGCGGCCGAGCCGGTGATTACAGGCAGCAGCAAGATCACAAGGAGCCAACGGCAAAGCAGGAAACGAGATCCATTTTTCATAATCGATGCCATTGTATCAAAATCAGTCCCTGGAGTAAATTGATTGTGAGGAAGTAGGGGAGGGTTCGTGCCCCCTTCAAGGGGTTAAACCCCTCCCGTACATAACAGCCAGAAGATTTAAACCCGCCCGTACATAACAGCCAAAAGATTCAAATCCTTCCGTAGATTAAGATAATTAGTTTTAACCTGTCCCTACAAAAAAAATATACATGCGAATACTATTAAGAAATTGTGTATTAAAACAAATTTTTTTTATATAATCCTTATTTCTGGCAATTAAAAAGGAGTCCCTTATAGAAAAAGAAAAAAGTTCAAACAAGCTGCCTTTGAATGTCTGGGTTGTCAGCATCGCCAGTTTCCTGACCGATGTTTCCAGTGAAATGATCATCAACACCCTACCGCTTTTCCTGAAGAATGTTTTGGGAGTCAAAACCAGCGTGATCGGGTTGATCGAAGGCGTGGCCGAATCCACTTCCAGTTTTGTAAAACTTTATTCAGGCTGGCTGTCCGACAAATTGAAAAAAAGAAAGCTGCTTGCTGTCCTGGGTTACGGGATCTCGACATTGAGCAAGCCACTTTTTTATTTCGCCAATTCCTGGGGCATAGTGGCCGCGGCCCGCTGGGGAGACCGGATCGGCAAGGGTGTGCGCACCGCCCCGCGCGACGCCCTGGTGGCCGATTCAACGCCGGTTTCCCAGCGTGGCTTCGCTTTCGGCTTTCACCGCGCCGCCGATACGGCCGGTGCTTTTTTGGGACTGCTCATCGGCCTGGCCATTGTCTGGACCCTGCAAAAAGGGGGCGGCGAGCTGCTGGCCGGGACTTTCCGCATCCTGGTCCTGGCCAGCCTGTTGCCGGCGGCAGTGGCGGTGATCATTCTGGCCCTGGCCGCCAAGGAAACAAAGATCGGCGGCGATGGCCGGCTTCCCAGGTTCGCTTTTAAGCCTTTGGGGAAAAGGTTCCGTTATTTTGTCATCATCATCGGAGTTTTTGAACTAGGCAACTCTTCCGACGCTTTTATCATTTTGCGCGCCCAGGAACGCGGCTTATCCATTGCCGGAATCTTCGCCATGCTGATCGCCTTCAATTTTGTCTATGCCGTGATCTCCCTGCCGGCCGGAAAGCTGTCGGACCGCGTCGGCAGGCGCCGCGTCATCATGGCCGGTTGGGCCCTGTATGCCTTAACTTACCTTGGTCTGGCCCAGGCCCGCTCCGCTGCGCATATCGTCATTTTGTATGTCATCTACGGCGCCTATTATGGCTTGAGCTACGGCACGGCCAAGGCCCTGGTGGCCGACCTGGTCCCGAGTGAATCCCGCGGCATGGCTTTCGGGACCTATAACGCCGTACTCGGGCTCACCGATCTGCCTGCTTCGCTCCTGGCCGGCATCCTCTGGAGCGGGTTGGGAAAGTGGGCCGGCTTCGGGCCGACGGCCCCATTTTATTTCGGCGCCGCCATGGCCTTTCTGGCGCTGCTGCTGTTCGCTCTCTGGAAGCCTGTCCCGGCTTCAGCCTGAGGCCCACTCTCTCCATTCCTTTTTCTTCCGGTTTGTGCTATCTTGAGAACCTAGCTTTGTTGTGTCCCGTGGAATAAGGAGGTCAGGCCGGCCGGTCTTCGCTGGAAATGAAAATAACGCCGAATTCAAGTCTGATGAGTTTTTTTATTGGGCTGACCAAATTGGGGGATCCTTTTTGTCCGGAACGGCCCGGACCTGAAAAGGAATTCCATGTTTCCCGGGCCAGCCGCAGCCGTTTTCAATTCAACCAGGCTCTTTTTTCCCTTTCCAGCAACGTGATCCTGGCCGATTACCAAGCCGTACGCATCGTTGTCCAGAAAATGAATGAAAAACGCGACCTGGAGCGTTTCCCGGAAAAGGTGCTCCGGGCCGGGTCAATGAATGCCATGGGCCTGATTGATGAGATCCTGCACTACGTGGTGTCACTTTACGAAGTGCAGGCCAAGCCGCAGGCATTCAAAATGCTCATGGTCGATCTGGAAAAAAAACTGGGCAGCAAAATTGTACGCAAAACCTTGATACGATTTTGCACTGAGTTTCCGCCGCAAGCGGTCTACCAGGAACAGGTCAGCGTTGAGGAATACCTGCTGGGAACGAGCAAGGGGATTTTTAACCGCGAAACGGTGCTGGAAGAGATGCTGCTGCTTTGGCTGGAGAATTTGAACCCGGCCTTTTCTCCCTTCCACGAGTTGTTCGACGACAGCAGCCTGACCAAGGAATCGGATTACCAACGGCTCATGGCCGGGGCGGGAGATTTTTTTTCCAGCATGCCCCCGTTCGGTCCGGATGGGCAGAACCTGATCGATATGCTCAGAAGTCCCGCCGTGGCCTATCCCGAATCGTTATCGGAACAGCTTCGCTATATAAGGGAAAAATGGGGCTTGCTGCTGGGCAAATATTCCGACCGCCTGCTTTCCAGCCTGGACCTGATCAAAGAAGATGAAAAAAGGTATTTCTCCGGTCCGGGCCCGGCTGCGGTTTTCTCAAGCCCGACTGCCGGGACGGGAAGCGCTGACGGTGAGGAGGTTGAGAGGTTTTCGGCTGACCGGGAATGGATGCCCCGCCTGGTGCTGATGGCCAAAACCGTATATGTGTGGCTGGATCAGCTCAGCAAAAAGTACGGCCGTCCGCTCACCACCCTGGAGCAGATACCGGACGAGGAATTGGACATGCTTTCCCGCTGGGGTATCACCGGGCTTTGGCTGATCGGTGTTTGGGAACGCAGCCCGGCCTCGCGCCGCATTAAGCAGAAATGCGGCAATGCTGAAGCCATGGCCTCGGCCTATTCTCTATATCACTATGAAATTGCCGCCGATCTGGGCGGTGACTCAGCCTTGCAGAATTTAAAACAGCGTGCCTGGGTCCGGGGCATTAGGCTGGCTTCCGACATGGTTCCCAACCACATGGGCATTGATTCGCCCTGGGTAAGCGAACATCCCGAATGGTTCGTCTCCCTGGATCACAGCCCTTTTCCCGCTTACAGTTTCAGCGGCGAGGATATTTCCAGCGACCCGCGGACGGCGATTTATCTGGAAGACCATTACTATGATCGCAGCGACGCCGCGGTGGTCTTCAAGTGGGTGGACCGCCATAGCGGAGCGGTGCGCTACATTTATCACGGCAACGACGGCACGCGTATGCCCTGGAACGATACGGCCCAGCTGAATTACCTGCGACCCGATGTCCGCGAGGCGGTCATGCAGACCATTCTGGCCGTGGCCCGGAAATTCCCCATCATTCGTTTTGACGCCGCCATGACCCTGACCCGCAGGCATTATCAGCGGCTCTGGTTCCCCCAGCCGGGCAATGGCGGCGACATCCCTTCGCGGGCCGGGCTGGGGATGACCCAGGATCATTTCGACCAGGCGTTGCCCGCAGAATTCTGGCGGGAGGTGGTCGACCGCGTGGCCGCGGAAATTCCTGACACCCTGCTGCTTGCCGAAGCTTTCTGGTTGATGGAATCTTATTTTGTGCGCACGCTGGGTATGCACCGTGTATACAACAGCGCCTTCATGAATTTCCTGAAAGACGAGGAGAACGCCAAATTCCGCACCTCGCTGAAAAACGTATTGGAATTCAATCCCGAAATTCTGAAGCGTTTCGTCAATTTCATGAACAACCCGGATGAAGAGACCGCGTTGGCCCAGTTTGGCAAGGATGACAAGTATTTCTGCGCCTGCACTTTGATGGCCGCCCTGCCGGGTTTGCCGATGTTCGGCCACGGCCAGATCGAGGGTTTCGCGGAAAAATACGGCATGGAGTATCGCCGGGCTTACCTGGATGAACACGCCGACGTGGATTTAATCCGCCGCCACGAGCGGCAGATTTTTCCGCTGCTGCGCGACAGGACGCTTTTTTCCGGGCTGAGTGATTTTATGTTGTATGATTTTTACCAGAATGGCGGCGTGGTGGACGAGAACGTGATCGCCTTCTCCAACCGCCATGAAAGCGAACGCTGCCTGGTGGTGGTACACAACCGCTTTGCCAGTACCTCGGGTTGGATAAACATGTCGGCAGCCTTTGCCGGCGAAGACCGTCCCGGCGGCGCCCGGTCGCTGCAGCGCAAAAATCTCGGCCAGGGACTGGGACTGCGCGACCAGCCTGGCTGGTTCGTGGTTTTTCACGATCTGGTCTCGGGGCTGGAGTATATCTGCCGCAACAGCGATTTGTTTGCCCAGGGACTGGCGATCGAGCTGAGCGCCTACCAGACCCACGTCTTTATTGATTTCAGGGAAATGGCCGAAGACAATGTCGGGCACCTGGCTCGGCTGGCTGCCTATCTGCAGGGGCGCGGCGTTGCCAGCTTGGAAAAAGCCGGCCGGGAAATAGCCCTGCTGCCCTTGCACCGCGCCCTGAGGGAGTTGTGCCAGCCCGAAATTATAGCCAGGCAATTGGATGTTTTTCAAGGCCGGCCGGGCAGCAAAAAGGAAGGTGAACTGTGGCAGGAACTGGAAGAAAAAATCGCTGTGCTGATGCTCCAGTCCGCGTACCAGGCCGATGAGAGAGAGGGGGGGCGCAAGACAGCTGAGACGATCATTGAAGACCTGCTAAAGCTGCGGACCCTTTGCCAACCCCGGGGAGAGGACGAAAAAATTCCGCTGGCGCTCGCCAAGGCTTCCGGGGAGTATCTACGGAATGAATTCACGGCAAAGCCCCGGACAAGCAAACTTTTCATTTTATGGATCTACCTGCGGGGCCTAATTGCCATTGGGACCGGGCAGACGCCGGACTGGAAGGCCCGCTTTGCTGAATGGAACCTCGACGGTTTGGCGGCCGATATTGTGCGCGGATGGGGATTTGCGGAAGCGGAGAGCGAAGCGGCAATAAAAAGGATCAGGATCGCCAGTGCTTTCCGAAAACCGATTCATGAACGGGAGGCCGCTGGGGACGGATCGGGAAAGCCCTTGGCTTCGGCCATCGGCGCTTATCTACAAAATATTTTTAATGACAGCGAAATACAGGGCTTGCTGCAGATCCATCGTCACCAGAACGATCTGTATTTCAACCGGGAGGCATTTAGCGAACTTTGTGAATGGTTGACAGTCATCTGGCTCTGGTCGCCGTACAGCGTTGAGGGAAGTATCGGGAAGGATATGGATCAAGATGATGTCGAACTGCTGAATTTGATGAATTTCCTGCCCGCTTTGGCTGCAAAAGCGAAATATAAGCTGGGCATCTTTTTGGAAAAACTGGATCAACTTGCCGCGGAATAAAGCATTCATTCCATCCTGCGGCCCCGCCCTTTTCGCTGTGCGTGAATGAAATTACAGAACTTCGTTATGTGTCATGTGAAAGAGAAAGACTCATTGATTATTTAGTACTATTGCCGCTTCTCATTACGCATTACGCATCAGGCATCACGATAGTTCGGCTAAACTCTTGCATTCCAGCCCAATTAATTATAAAATAACATTTTGTTTGGAGAGGTGTCCGAGCGGTTTAAGGAGCACGCTTGGAAAGCGTGTGTACTGGAAACGGTACCGTGGGTTCGAATCCCACCCTCTCCGAAGATGCCTGTTCCTCAAAGGGCCGCAAAAGGCCCTGACCAAAAAGAGAACAAGGCTCAGGAGCCCGGCGGTGCGAACCTATGAACCTTGTCAGGACCGAAAGGTAGCAGCAATAAGTAGAATTTCGCAGGTGTCCGGGATTTCCTGAGCCTTTTAAATATGAGAAAATAATATGTACCTTGCCTTAGCCAGGAAATACCGGCCGCAGAAATTCGCCGAACTGATTGGCCAGGCCAGCATCAGCAAAACCCTGCAAAATGCTATTGCCATGAACAAGGTCTATCCGGCCCTGATCTTTTCCGGCATGAAGGGGGTCGGCAAAACTTCGTTGGCCCGCATCCTGGCCAAAGCGCTGAACTGCGAGAATGGACCGGCCATCGAACCCTGCAACCAGTGCCAGACCTGCATGGAGATCACTGAAGACAATTCCGCCGATTACATGGAGATCGACGGGGCTTCCAACAACGGGGTCAACGAGGTGCGCAGCCTGCGTGAAACGGTCAAGTACAAGCCCTTGAAGAACCGTTTCCGCATCGTGGTCATTGATGAAGTGCACATGCTGTCCAACGCCGCCTGGAACGCCCTGCTGAAAACCATCGAGGAGCCTCCCGAGCATACCATATTCATCATGGCCACGACCGATTTTCACAAGATCCCGGCCACCATCGTTTCGCGCTGCCAGCATTTCGAGTTCAAGCGCATTCCCTTCGAGGTCATCAAGCAGGTTTTGAAGGATATCTGCCAGAAGGAAGCGATCAAAATATCCGACTATTCCCTGTACTTGATCGCCAAATCGGCCGAAGGCAGCCTGCGCGACGCCAAAAAAATCCTTGACCAGGCCATCGCCATTTCCAGGGGCGACGTCAAGGATGATGACGTGGTGGCGATACTGGGGATCATTGCCGAGGAGACGTTCATCATTCTGACCCGGCACGTTTTCAGCCAGAACCGCAAAGGCATCATCGAGCAGATCAACCAGCTTATCGAACGGGGCACCGACCTGCGTTTTTTCTATACCGAGTATTTGCGCTTCATTCGCGACGTGATCGTCATCAAGTCCATTCCCGACGCCGAGCGCCTGCACAACCTGAACCCGGAAAACATCACCGAGATCAAGGAGATCGTCAAGGGGGTCAACGAGGTTGAGTTGCTCAGGTTTTTCAATGCGGTGAAAGAATTGGAGCAAACCATCCGCAATACCGAACACCCTTCCATCATCCTGGAATACATGTTTTTAAAACTGAGCTATTTTTCGGCCCTGGTCAGCATCGAAGAATACTTAAAAAAAATCAAGGACCTGAAGCCGACATCAGTGACCACGGCTGCGCCGTCCCAGGCCAGGCCGCTTGAGAGTCCGCCGGCCAAGGTCGGGGATGGAGATTGGCTACCGGAGCTGAAAGCGCGAATCGAAAAAGAAAAACCGCGCCTGGCTTCGGTGTTGAGCTCTTCATCCCTGGTCATGCGCGACAACGCGCTGGTCATTGAAGTGGGCGCCAATTTTGAAAACGCCGGGAAGATGTTGAAAGAGAACAAGCCCTACCTGCTTGAAGTGGTTCAGGACCTGGCGGGCAAAGAGATCGGCTTGGAGATCGTTCTCCAGCCACAAAAAACCGCTGCGGATGAAAGCCGGATCGTCCAGGACCTGAAGAGCGATAAAAAGATCAAAAGCCTGAAGGACAAGATCAAGGGCAACGTGATTGCCGTGGAAAGCATCAAGGGAGGCAAGGATGCCTAAAATGCCGGATATAAATCAAATGATGGGCATGGCCCAGAATATGGCCAAGCGCATGGAAGAGGAAATGGACACCATCAATGTGGAAGGCAATGCCGGCGGCGGCATGGTTACGGTCAACATGGATGGACACAAGCGACTGAAAGCCATACGCATCGCTTCCGAAGTGGTGGACCCGGCGGATATCGAAATGCTGCAAGACCTGATTCTTGCTGCGGTCAACGATGCCCAGACCAAAGTCGAAGAGAAATTAAAGAGCGGTTTGGGCGGGATGGCCGGCGCTATGCCCGGCGGTTTTCCTTTTGGCGCCCTGTAATGCTGGTATTCCTGTGGCCCGGCCAACCCCCCTCCTGTCATGATTGATTACACCCCCCCCCTGGCCCGTATGATCGAGGAATTGAAAAAAATCCCGGGCATCGGCCGCAAGTCGGCGCAAAGGATCGCTTTTTACCTGTTGCGGATCGATAAAAAGAAAGCCTTGGCCCTGGCCGACGCCATTGTCCAGGCCCGTGAAAAAATATTTTATTGTTCGATCTGCAACAACATCACCGCCAGCGAACCATGCGAAATATGTTCCAGCTCCGAGCGCGACGGCGAAAAGATCTGCGTGGTCGAGGAACCGTTCAATATTCATTCCATAGAAAAAACTGGCTTGTTCCATGGCTATTATCATGTCCTGATGGGCAACCTTTCGCCGATCCGCGGCATAGGCCCCGATGAATTGCGGATCTCCGGCCTTGTCGAACGGATCAAAAATGGAAGTTTCCGCGAAGTGATTTTGGCCACCAGCCCGACCACCGAAGGCAGCGCCACCGCTCATTATTTAATAGAAATTCTCCGCCAGTTTAAAATTACCATTTCACGGATCGCGCAGGGACTGCCGGTGGGCGCCGATCTGGATTATGCCGACGAAGTGACGATCGCCAAGGCCATCGAAGGCCGCCTGGAAGTAAAATAGGAGGTCTTAATGAAAAGTGTTGGTGGCGTTTTTTTTTCAGCAATGCTATAATTCATGTGTATGAGTAAAAAATGGCATGCCCGCTTGCCCAGGAGTTGAAATAAGAATAAAAAATGCAAGAAAATTTTATTATTTACAATGAAGAATATGTCCTGATCAAGGAAATTCTTCGAAAATTAAAAAGCAACACCAGCGGCAAAGCCGTATTCATTACTGATTCGGAAGGCCATTGCATTGCCTCATCCGGAGAAATGGACGACATCAACTTGAATTCCATTTCTTCCCTGATCGCCGGCAGCGTCGCCGCCATCAACAGCATCGCCCAGATGTTGAAAATCGATAATTTTACCGCCGTCCTGAACGAATCCGCCAAGGAAAGCCTGCACATTTCACTGGTCAACGACCGCACCATGCTGGTGGTCATTTTTGACAACACCTCCAACCTGGGGCTGGTCCGTTTCCGGGTGCGCAGCGCCATGGAGGAACTGATCAAGGTCTTCCAGACCATCAACCAAAAACTGAAAGCCTCCGAAAAAATCCCTGGCGGTTCTCCCTTCGAAGGGGTTTCCGATGAAGATATCGATCGCATTTTTGGAGATTAAATTTGTCTTTCCTTAATTATTCCACCAGAGAGATCAATTTTAAAATTGTTTATTACGGCCCCGGCCTGAGTGGCAAAACGACCAACATCAAGTATATTTATGAAAAAATAAAGAAAGACAACAAGGGCAAACTGGTGAGCCTGGCCACCGAAACCGAACGAACGTTGTTCTTTGATTTTTTCCCCCTGGACCTGGGGACCATCAAGGACTACAAGGTACGCTTCCACCTTTACACGGTTCCTGGGCAGATCTATTACAGCGCCTCGCGCAAGCTCATTCTGAAAGGCGTGGACGGCCTGGTTTTTGTGGCCGATTCGCAGACCGAACGGTATGAGGCCAATATCGAAAGCATCCAGGACATGCTGGAAAACCTTCGCGATTACAAAATAGATTTTGCTACCATTCCCTATGTCCTGCAGCTGAACAAACGCGATCTGCCCAATATTTCCCCGGCCAACGAGCTGATCGGTGTACTGAGAAAAAAAGAGGAGCCCGTACTCGAAGCCGTCGCCTACAAAGGCGACGGGGTGGTGGATACGCTGAAAGCCATTTCCAAGCTGATCATGGCAGAAATCAAGAACAAAATCGGCTAAGTGACACGCTTCACCTGTGATTGGATTTTCAATATCCTGGTGGTGCTATGTGATGGCAAGGTGGTCTGCGGCTGCGCCGATCCCAAAGGTGAAAGGCCGCTGGGGCATTTGCGAGAAACCAGCCTGATTGATATCTGGCACAGTGCCAGAGTGCGCCAGATCAGGCAAGAGTTGAACGCCGGTTTTTCAGGATTTTGCCTCGATTGCGGATTGAAAAAGGAACTCAAGGACGGGGAGCCGATACCTCAACAATCTGTCGATTTGGAAATTCTCCCCAGGATCTTCTTCGAACCCACGGTTGTCTGCAATTTGCACTGTTTCCAGGCCGTTTGCGCTCCGGGGGCCGGTTTGGCCGCCACCAGGGAAAGGAAGTTTTTCCCCGGGGAAGAATTCCAACTCCTGCTGGAAGAGATCGGCGCCGGGCTGATCCGCCTCGATTTTTTCAATTACGGCGAGCCTTTCGTTCATCCCCAGGCGCTGGACATGATCGAGCACGTAAAAAAAAAATATCCCCATATTTATTTATACACCAGCACCAACGGCTTGCTGCTTGATGATAAAAAAATTACCCGGCTGGCTGAGTCGGGCATCGACGAGGTCACGTTTTCCGTCGACGGTGCCGATCAGCGCGCCTATGGCCGTTACCGCCAGGGCGGCAATTTTGCCAAACTGTTGAAAAATATGGCGACGCTGGTAAGGGAGAAAAGGCGCCTGGGGCGGGAAGTGCCCTTCATCAACTGGCGCTATATCCTTTTCAAATGGAATGACTCCTTCTGGCAGATGGCCAAAGCCAAGCTTCTGGCAAAAAAAATCGGTGTAGACCGCCTGACCTGGGAGATCACCGATCATCCCGCCGGTGCGGCTTCAGAAAAATATCAGATCGGCAGCCCGGCCTGGAAGAAGATCTTTTACCAGATCTGGGATTCAAGCCAGATCGGTTCGGCGCTGAAAGGTACCCAGTATAGCGCGGCGATCAAAATTGGGAAAAAACGCCTGGCTGTTTCTCTCGGTCAAAAAATTGTCCTGGATGTAGTTGTGAAAAACCGCGGCGGTGCCACCTGGATCACCCAGGCCTTTTCAGGACGGCGCTGGGTCAGGCTGGGCGCCCAGCTTCACGATGCAAAAAAGAGCTTGCTGGAATTAAATTACGCCCGGGCTTTTCTGCCTCGTCCCATGGCCGGGGGAGAGAAAGCCATCGTGAAACTGGAGCTGCCTGCTGTCAGCCGTAGCGGTGATTACTGGCTGAAATTCGACATGGTCAGTGAAGGCGCTGATTGGTTCGAGAAAGGCGGCTCTCCTGTCCTCTGGGTTCCGCTTAAAGTTTCCGAAAAGTGATTTATACTTAGATTTGGTATCTTATTCTTAACACTTCAACTCTTCAACCCTTCAATGCTTAAACTTCTTCTTCACGGAGTAATAATCGAAGTCTCCCGGCGTCCCTTCCATGTACCGATGACCAGGGCCAGGCGTTTTACCCCTTCCTCGATCTCAGCCATGCTCGAATAGGAAAAATTCATGCGGAAGCAATTGCTGCCGCCGCTGTCCGGGTAAAAAGCTGAGCCCACGACGTAGGCCACCTGCTTTTCAACAGCGGCAATGAACATTTCGCCGGCATCCATGCTTTCCGGCAGGGTGACCCATAGGAACAAGCCGCCCTGGGGGTGGGTCCACTTGAGCCCTGGAAGCTTGGGCATGTACTGGGCCATTTTGTCCAGCATGAAATCTCTTTTTTCCTTGTAGGCCTTGCTGATGACAGCGATCTGCTTTTCCAAGAGGCCTCGGCTCAGGTATTCATAGAGGATGGACTGGTTGAAAGGGGGGGAGCACAGGTCGACCGACTGCTTGGCAGTCACCGCTTTTTGGATCAGTTCGTTTGGACCGGCCATCCATCCCAGCCGGAACCCGGGCAACAAGATCTTGCTGAAGGTGAACAGGGAAAGGATCCGTTCTGAGTTCATGCCGATAAGCGACGGCTCGGATTTGCTTTCGAAGCGCAGTTGACGATAGGGAGAATCTTCGATGATGAGCAGATCGAATTTTTCGGCTATGCGGATAAGTTCCTTTCTTCTTTTCAGACTCATGGTGATGCCCGACGGGTTCTGAAAATCGGGGATTTCGTAAATGAATTTCGGCTTGCTGCCCTTGGCGGCGAGCTTGGCGATCTCGGCTTCCAGCAGGATCGTCTGGGTGCCTTCCTGGTCCAAATCGATGGCCATCATTTTTGCCCCGTAGGAGTGGAAAGCCTGGATGGCGCCGACATAGGTAGGCCGGCTGGTCATGACCACATCGCCCGGATCGACGAATATTTTCCCCACCAGGTCCAGCCCCTGCTGGGATGAAGTGACGATCAGGATATGGTCGCTGCTGATGTTCACGCCGTCCTTGTTCATCATTTTGGCCAGTTCCTCGCGCAGGCGGTTGTCGCCTTCGGTGGGACCGTACTGCAGGGCGGTTTTGCCTTCTTTTTCCAAGACAATCTTGCACATTTCCTTGATGTCGTCGATTGGAAAAAGGTCCGGGGCCGGCAGTCCGCCGGCGAATGAAATGATGCCCGGTTTGCGGGTGAGTTTCAGCAGCTCGCGGATCTCCGAACGTTTCATGCCCTTGGCAGTATTGGATAAAAATTGTTCGTAATTGATCACGGTATCCTCCCAATGAATGGCAAAAATTGTTAAGGATTAAATCTATTTATAATACAAGCACACCTGTTTTGCAAGTAGGGGGTTTATGAAAAATCGTAAGGATGAAACAGATATTGAGCCCCAAAATCATCGATATTCAAATCCCCCCTTTTCTCCCCTTGGTAAGTGGGGAAGGGGACAGCGAGCAATATCGCTCATGTCTTGACCCCCTTTTTCAAGGGGAGTGGCGAAGCCGGGGGGATAAATATTTCGAGGATGGCATTATGGTTTTTTTTCTGCATTCGGATTCCCCCTTTATCCCCCTTGGGTAAGGGGTAAGGGGGGAGGGGAAACGGACAAAGAGAATAAATATCCTGTATGTTACAATGAATCGAAATGAATTGGGATTATGAATCGTTGAAAAGAAGGGGATTGATCACGACAGGTTTTCACTTGCCTTACAATCCTGATCTGGTCGGCCGGGCCCGTTCAATGCGAAAGGCTTTGACCTCTGCGGAAAAAAAACTGTGGGAAAGATTGCTTCGGGATTTTGAATTTCGTGTATTACGACAGCGCCCAATAGACAATTTCATTGTTGATTTCTATTGCCCCAAAATGAAACTTGTTATTGAGATCGATGGTGCCGGTCATTTCAAGGATGAAGGGAGGGCATTGGATAAGGAGCGAACGAAAATTTTAGAAGCATATGGTTTACGGGTTGTCCGTTTTTCAAATCATGATGTAATGATGCATTTCACTGGAGTTTGCGACAGAATTCTGGCGATGTGCCCATAGAACCTTAGTATTACATTTAATTTATTAATCATACCTTTTTACGGAATCTTGATCCCCCCTTTATCCCCCCTTACCCAAGGGGGGAGTGAGATGAAGAATAGAGCGATTACAGATAGCTGTTCTTCATGGTGGTTTCGTTAGACAACCCCCCTTGGCAAGGGGGGTGGCGTAGCCGGGGGGATAAACATTTAGTGGAAGGCATTGTTGTTTATTTTCGGAATCTTGATCCCCCCTTTATCCCCCCTTACCCAAGGGGGGAGGGGAATGAGGAAGAATCGAAATTTGCAGTTTATCTTCGAGCGATTCTTTTTCTTTCCTAACCCCCTTTTTCAAGAGGAGTGGCGCAGCCGGGGGGATTATTGATGCCTGATATGTCGTTTAGATACTTTTTTGCAAAATCTGCTGAATCTGCTATAGTCGGGGCATGCTGTTGCTGCTGATCACTTCATTCATTTGGGCTTTTTCTTTCGGTTTGATTAAAAATTATCTCGGCGGCCTGGACGCCGGCTTCGTGGCCTTCGCCCGGCTGGCCCTATCTTTGCTGCTTTTTCTTCCCCTGCTGCGGCCGCGAAAGATCTCTGCCGCCATGACCCTGCGCCTTTTTTTAATCGGTACGATCCAATTCGGTTTGATGTACGTTTTTTATATCCAATCGTTCCGTTTTTTGGCCGCTCACCAGGTGGCCCTGTTCACCATTTTCACCCCGCTCTATGTCACTGCTGTCGACGATCTCTGGGAAAAGCGTTTCCGGCCGCTCCATTTTTGGACAGCGCTGCTGGCCGTAGCCGGGACCGCTATGATCGTGTATTCCAAGTTGGGCAAGGATGACCTGCTTGTAGGTTTTGCCCTGGTGCAGGCTTCCAATCTTTGTTTCGCCTTGGGTCAGATCTTTTACCGGCGCCTGATGCCAGCGGTCAGGATATGGAAGGATCGCGAGGGTTTCGCCTGGCTTTGCCTGGGCGGAACGACGGCAGCGGGTCTGGCCATGCTGCTGGTTACGGGTCTGCCGGACCTGATTCTGGATAACGGCCAGGTGCTGGTCCTGCTGTATTTGGGATTGCTGGCCTCCGGAGTGGGATTTTTTCTTTGGAACGTAGGCGCGACTAAAGTTTCTGCTGGTTTATTGGCTGTTTCCAACAATGTCAAGATCCCTTTGGCCATTGCGGTATCCCTTCTTTTTTTTCATGAACGAACAGATCTCGTCCGCCTGGCCCTGGGCGGCGCCATGATCCTGCTGGCCCTGGTCCTGAATTCCCAACACGGCAAAAATAAATCCTTGCCGTCGCAAAACCGCACCTGAAATGTCCCGGCCGCTGATCCTGCTGACCAATATTTTCGCTCTGGCCGAAAAACCGTTGCCGGCCTGATTTTTTTAAACTTTGCCGTGCGAAAAACAGTATAATAGTATTCCTTAAGTATCTACTGCCAAGGAGACATATCATGAAGCGAAGCGTGCTGATCGCCCTGCTGGTGGTCATCGTCATTTTGTTGGGCCTGTTCATTATCGGCGGTTTTATTTACCTGCAGTTCAACCAGGAACCCTATGTTCCCGAAAAAGCCTATTTGAAAATCGACCTGAGCGGTCAAATAGCCGAAACCACGCCCACGCGTTTCCCGGGCATGTCGGGCGCTGCCATCTCCATAAACGACCTGTGGTACAATCTGGAGCGGGCGGCCAAGGACGAACGGATCAAGGGCGTACTGCTGCGCGTGCAATACCTGGAAACCGGTTTTGCCAAAATTGAAGAGATCGGCCAACTGCTTAAAAAATTCGCGGCCAGCAAAAAGCCGGTCGTAGCCTTTATTGTCGACGGCGGCCTGAAGGAATATTATCTCGCTTCTTTCGCCGGCAAAGTGATCCAATTCAAAGGCGGCAGCTTGTCCATCAGCGGCATCGGCGCCGAGGCGCTTTTCCTAAAAAACACACTTTCCAAGCTGGGTGTCCAGGCCGAGGTGTTCCATATCGGCGATTACAAGACTGCCAGCAACACCTTCACCGAAGAGCGCATGACTCCCGCGCACCGGGAATCTACCCAGGCTCTCATTGACGATCTCTACCAGGCCGTCATCTCCGGCATTGCCGCCAACCGCAAACTGGACGGTAGTGAAGTCAAAAAGATTCTCGACCGGTCGCCGCTGCCCCAGGAAGAATATGTCAAAAGCAAACTGATTGACGCCCTGGGTTATGAGGATGACATGTTCCAGTCCCTGCCGGCCAAATATCCGGAAGTGGATTTTAGAAGTTATGCCAAAACCCGGGCGCCTCTCCCGTTCAGCGGCAGTAAAAAGATAGCCGTTATTTTCGCTTCCGGAGAGATCAACATGGGCCGAAGCGGCGGCCAGTCCCTTTTCGGCGGCGATGTCTTGGGCGCCGATACCCTGGCCGGCCAGCTGCGCCAGGCGCGCAACAATTACGCCGTCAAGGCGGTCGTGCTCAGGGTCGACAGCCCGGGAGGCTCGGCCGTGGCCTCAGACGTCATCCTGCGTGAAGCCGAATTGCTGGCCCAGAAAAAACCCTTGGTCATATCCATGTCCGATATGGCCGCTTCCGGCGGCTACTGGATCTCGCTATCGGCCCGGAAAATATTCGCCCAGGCCGAGACCATCACCGGGTCGATCGGGGTCATCTCCGGCAAGTTCGTGCTGAAAGGCCTCTACGATAAGTTGGGCATCAGCAAGGAGATCGTTAAAACCTCGGAATTCGCCGGCATGTATTCAGACTACCAGCCGTTTTCTGATCGGGAAAAACAAAAGGTCATGGCTGACATGCGGCGCATCTATGATGAGTTCCTGAAAAAAGTGGCCGGCAACCGCAAAATGGCTGTCGCCGAGGTGGATAAAATCGCCCGCGGCCGGGTGTGGAGCGGCCAGGCGGCGTTGAAATTGCGCCTGGTCGATAGTTTGGGCGGATTGAATGACGCCCTGGCCGAAGCCAGGAAACTGGCCCGAATCCCGCTGAACGAAAAGTTCGGGGTGAAGATCTATCCGCAAAAAAAGTCCTTTTTGGACATGATCTTTGAACTGGCCGACGCCAAGGCCCAAAACCCTCTGGATGTGCAGGCCCGGCTGCAGGTTTACAAGCGCTTTTTCCCGGCTATGGCCATGCCGTTCACACTCACCTGCTATTGAGGATAACTCGGTTTTTTTTATTTCCAGCGTAATTCGTATTCGGAGAGGGACTGGAAATTAGTCAGCGACTTGATGATCTCCACCCTGACTTTCTTGCAGCCGGAGATCTCCAGGGCGCGTTCCATCCAGCCGCAGATGCGGTATTCGGTGGTCTTGTCCAGTTCCGGGAACTGGGTGATGCGCACCACGCAGAATTTCGGTTCACTGACCGGCACATAGATCGAACAGGGGCGGTAATATGAGGCGAGGAATTCGCCGGCCTTGTTGATCAGGGAAGTGGCCGAAGGAATTTTAACCAGGATCTTGAGCACGCCATGGAACCTGACATCGGCGCTCAGGCGCCCGAAATCCCAGGCGGCGGCTTTCAGGTCCCAGTCGTAAAAAAGTTGGGCGATGTTGGCCATGGGTTCGACCAGCGTTTCCTTCAAGGGGAACCATGCATCCTGGTTTACAGGCGAGCTGTACACTTTACGGGCATGGGGAGATATCAATTCCAGCCAGCGCTTCAATCCGTACTGGCCGAATTTGTCAAGAATGCTCTTGGGAATCGAGTGAATGATCACGCCTTTCACTTCCGTCATGTCTCCTCCTTGGCCTTTATCTCATTCGGGCCGTTCATCTTGCTCAGCGGTTTTCCGGCGTCGTCAGCAGCGACATGGCTTCCTGGCGCGGGCCGATGTTTTCGCGAAACACGCCGCGCACGGCCGAGGTGATGGTCAGCGAACCGGGTTTTTTCACGCCGCGCATGGTCATGCATAGGTGCTCGGCCTTGATGACCACCATCACGCCCAAGGGGTCGAGGGACTGCACCAGGTAATCGGCGATCTGCTTGGTCAGCCGCTCCTGCAGCTGCAGGCGCTTGGCCAGGTAGTCGACCAGGTAGCCCAGGTTGTTCAGGCCGATGATCCTGCCTTTTTTGGGAATGTAGGCGATGCTGGCCTTGCCGGAGAAAGGCAACAGGTGGTGTTCGCACATGGAATAAATGGGAATGTCCTTGAGGATGACCATTTCGTCGTGCTTTTCCTCGGTCAGGCACTTCAAAAAATCGGCCGGTTCCTTACCCGTTCCCGACAGCACCTCGGCGAACATGGCGGCGGCCCGGGCCGGGGTTTCCCGTAATCTTTCCGAGGCGGCGTCTTCACCGATGCCATCCAGGATCAGCCCCACTCCCTTTTTAATCTTATTTATATCCATACTTTTCATTTACGGCTCCCTGGGCCATTAACATGGCTTGTTTGACCGGAATGTTCAACTCTTCGGCCAAATGACAGACATCGGCGAATTCGGGCTTGACGTTTAGGGGGCAATTCTGCCAGGAACTAACTTTCACCCGTACATCCCGGCCCTGCACGCGGAGGGTTTGTATCTCGCGGTTCAGAATCACCCTTTCTTCCAGCCGCTGGCGCAGGCCGATGGCCGTGCTTTCGCGGAAAACGGCAGCGATCACTTTTTCATGCTCGCTTTCAGAGCACAGGACTGTTATGTTGAATCCCAAGCGGCCTTTTTTCATCAGGCCGGAAGCTATGAAAATATCCACGGCTCCGGCCTGAAGGATTTTATCGGCGGCGGCGGCGAGCAATTCGGGACCCATATCATCCACATTGCATTCCAGCACCCAGATGCGATCGTTGGCGTTTACGCCGTCTCTTTCTTCCAGCACGGTGCGCAGCAGGTTGGGCATGCCCTCATATGTCCTGTGGCCGCAGCCGCAGCCGGTTTTAATCGGCTTGGCTGTGCGCTCGGCATCAGCCTGGCGGCCAAATGTGGTCAGGATGGCGGCGCCGGTAGGGGTGAGCAGTTCGCCTTCGATGCCGCCGTTACGGCAAAGGAATCCCCGGACCAGTCGTAGCACCGCCGGAGGCGGCACCGGCAGCAGTCCGTGCCGCGTCTGGATGTTGCCATGGCCCGTCACCAGGGTGGTGAAGTAGATCGGGCAGCAATCCAGCTTTTCCCAAAGAAAACAAAATCCCAGGATGTCGACAAGCGAATCGGCGGCGCCGATCTCGTGCAAGTGGACATTTTCCAGCTTGCTGCCGTGAACCGCGGCTTCGGCCTCGAATATGGCGGTGAAAATGCGGCGGGCGTTGGCCTTGATCCCGGGAGCAAAAGGGGTGGTGGTGATGAAGGCGTCAATCTCGCTCCAGGTCACCGCCTGGTCGGCAGCGGGGGAGGCTACAGTGACCATCTTGCAGCGTAGGTGGTTTTTCTCCGTATCTTCCACGGTCACGGTTACGTTCAGGCCAATGTTTTCAAAGGTCTTCTTGAACTCTTCGCCGGCGTCCAGCAAGTCGATCATGGCTGCCAGGATCATGTCCCCGGCAGCTCCGCAGTTGGTTTGAAACAGCAGTTCTTGCGCCATGCGGCATTTATACCCCATTGGTCGATCCCCGTCAAGGTTTTCTTCAGTAGGGGAGGGTTCGCGCCCCCTTTAGGGGGTTAAACCCTCCCCTACATAAGATGAATAGATTTAAACCCACCCGTACATAGCAGCCCAAAGATTTAAACCCGCCCTGCCCATTACAAAGTCTGTGGCGGAGAAGAATCAATCGGGTTTGACTTTGAAGAGTGGAAAATGTATAAAACTGGGAAAGGAGGCGCATGGACCGGCAAAACAGGAAAAGGATACCCGAGTGGCAGGCGCTGGGCAAACACGCGGCGAAAATGAAAAAGCTGCATCTGCGCGACCTGTTCGCCGCCGATCCCGAACGCGGCAGCCGTTTCGCTGTTGAGGCAGAAGGCATTCGCCTGGATTACTCCAAGCACCCGGTCACGGCCGAGACCATGGAATTGCTGATCGGACTGGCACGGGCCTGCTGCCTGGACAACGAGATCGAAAGGATGTTCGCGGCCGAAAAAATCAATGAAACCGAAAAACGTCCCGTTCTGCATTGGGCACTGCGTGATTTTTCCGAGCGAGCGGTCCGGGTCAACGGCAGCGATGTCATACCGGCGATCCGCAGAGTGCGGGATCGCATGGCCGCCGCCGCCGAGAAGATCAGATCGGGCAGCTGGCTGGGCCATGGCGGTCAACCGCTGACCCATGTCGTCAACCTGGGCATCGGCGGCAGCGACCTTGGGCCGCAGATGGCTTACCAGGCGCTGCGCTTTTACTCACAGCGCAACCTGCATTTTCATTTCGTTTCCAACCTGGACCCCGGACACCTGGCTGAAACACTGCGGCCGCTGTCAGCGGAAAACACTTTGTTCATTATCGCCTCCAAGACCTTCAGCACCCAGGAAACCATGGCCAACGCCGCTGGCGCCCGCGCCTGGCTGCTCCAACATTTCTCTCGAGAAACCGCCCTGTCCAACCATTTCGCGGCCGTGACTGCCAACCCCGGGGCGGCATCGGCTTTCGGAGTCGCGACTGAAAACATTTTTGAATTCTGGGAGTGGGTGGGCGGCCGCTATTCCCTGGCGTCCGCGGTCGGCCTTCCCATTATGATGGCTGTTGGCCCGGAGCGCTTCGAGGAAATGCTGCGCGGCTATTGGGCCATGGACAGCCATTTTTGCTCATCACCATGGGAAAAGAACCTGCCGGTCCTGCTGGCCCTGCTAGGCGTCTGGCAGATCAACTTTCATGACGCCCCGACTCACGCCGTTCTCCCTTATGACCAGTACCTGCGGCGCTTCCCTGCTTATTTGCAGCAGCTGGACATGGAATCGAACGGCAAGCGTGTCAACCGCCAAGGGTGCTCGGTCGATTACGCGACCGGACCGGTGCTATGGGGTGAACCGGGAACCAACGGCCAGCACGCTTTTTTTCAACTGCTGCACCAGGGCGTCCACCGGGTGCCCTGTGATTTCATCGGCTTTTGCCGTTCCCTTAACCCCTTTGAAGACCACCATGAGCGATTGCTGGCCAACATGTTCGCCCAGAGCCAGGCCTTGGCTTTCGGCAGGACCCTGGAGGAGCTGACAGCCGAACACGTTCCCGAAACGCTGCTGCCTTTCCGCGAGTTTCCCGGCAACCGTCCCAGCAGCACCATCATGGCCGAAGAGCTCACTCCCAACGTACTGGGCAAATTGATCGCCCTCTATGAGCACAAGGTCTTCGTGCAGGGAGTAATCTGGAACATCTTTTCCTTCGACCAGTGGGGGGTGGAGTTGGGCAAGAGCCTGGCCAAAAAAATACTGCCCCGGCTTGCAGGTGATACTGAAATGGAATCCAGCCAAGACAGCTCCACCCGAGCTTTGATCGAGTATTTCAAGAAGCACAGTTCTAAGTGAATAGTGATTAGTAAATTATGATTAGTAAAGGCAATAATCGAGACAGTTGAAATATGATTATTACCAATCACTAATCACTACTCACTAATTACTAATTACTGAACATTTGCTATAATACCAAAATGACAATGCTGAAAAATATCCTGATTTCCCTGCGCATCAAACAATGGGTGAAGAACGTATTCATTTTTGCTCCCATGATATTTTCCCTGCACATGTTCCAACCCGCTTACATTCAGAGAAGCCTGCTGGCTTTTTTTCTCTTCAGTCTGGTCACAGGCGGGATCTACATTTTCAACGATATCCTGGATCGTGGCCGTGACAGGCTGCACCCGGTAAAACAGAACCGACCCATCGCCTCGGGACGCCTGAGCGTGCCTGTCGCTGGGCTGGTGGCCGTTGCTTTGCTGGCCGGAGTGTTGCTGCTTATCGTCCGCTTCAATCGCGAATTCTTCCTGATCGCCGTTTTGTATATCGGCCTGAACATTCTCTATTCGCTATTTTTAAAAAGCGTGGTCATTATCGATACCATGGTCATCGCCCTGGGATTCGTGCTGCGCATAATGATCGGCGGCGCGGTAAACCATATCGTCGTTTATCCTTGGATACTGATCACCACTTTTCTGCTGGCCATTTTCCTGGCCCTGATTAAGCGCCGGCAGGAGTTTCTTAAAATTCAAAGCCTGCATCCCGAGCAGCTCACCCGCAAGACCCTGCAGAGCTACAACCTGGGTATGCTGGACCAGATGATCAGCATCGCCACTGCCACCACCCTGATCTCTTACATCATGTATGTGCTTTCCCCCGATATCCAACAGAAATTTCATACTAGCAAACTTTACTATACGGTTCCCTTTGTTATCTTCGGCATTTTTCGCTATTTGTTTCTTGCTTATTCCAAGGGGGAAGGGGAGAGTCCTACCGATATCATCTACACCGACCTGCCCTTTACACTGAACATCATCCTTTGGGTCAGTGTTTTTATTTTGCTGGTGAATCATTGAAATGGTCTTGCCACCCTTAACCGTCCTCAAAAAACTGCAGACCGCCGGGATCAGCCAGGGAGAATTGGAAGAGATCTACCGGCAGCATAAAAACGAATACCGGGTTTTGCTGCATCTGGCGCAGCATCCCAAATTCCCCCAGAGTCTTTCTTTGGGCATCATCAGCAAACTGTTCGCCGTGGACCTGGTACGGGTCATTAAAAACGTCAAGACCAACCCATTCATCCGCAAGAAAGCCGAGCTGGAATTCAACCAGCGCTACAAGCGGTTGGCCCTGGGCGAGAAAATCTCACTTTTGAAAATGGCGCCCAACTCGCTACTGCTCACTTTCAATGAAGAAAACCAGCCGCAGCTGATCCAAACCATTCTGCAAAGCGGCAATTGCAGCGAAGACGTCGTGCTGCGCTTTGTCAATCGCGCAACTGAGCGCCATAATTTCTACATGGCGCTGGACGCTACCCAGTGGCACCAGAATCCGGCCGTGGCCGAAGCGGTTGCCAATGACCGGGAAGCACCCATCAAGATTCTTTTGAAGATCGTACCCTACCTGGGCCTCGCGGGCTTGCAGAAAATGTTCTGCGATGACAATACCCATCAGGTTGTGCGTGATCATATTAAAACTTACCTGGAGAGGAGAAACGCCGGCTCGGAGCACCATTCATGTAATTGAGAATCCCGGTACCAATCCGGGTTCCAGCTGCTGCCTGCGCAGTTTGCCTTTATAACCATTCTGGTATAAAATATCATCTTTATGAGAGCATTATTTCTATTCTCCTTGATCGCAACCGTTGCGATGAATCTGCTGACAGCGCCTGAAAATGAAAAACAATACATTTGGCCGCTGACCATCAACAACGGCATCAGTTCGACCTTCCAGGAATTCAGGTCCAACCATTTCCATGCCGGCATCGACCTGCGGACATTCAGGCAAACCGGTTTTCCGGTCCTGGCTGTGGACGCCGGGGTGATCGAGCGGATCTCCATGTCCGATCGGGGATATGGTCGCTGCCTGCACCTGCGTCACACTGACGGCAGGTATTCCGTTTACGGCCATCTGGAAAAATTCCGCGAGGACATCGAAGCCCAGGTCGTCCAGGTGCAGAAAAAACGCGGAAAAAAATATTTCGGCACCTGGGCCTTGCCGGTGCCTCTGGCGGTACGCCGGGGCGAGGTCATTGCTTTCAGCGGCGAAAGCGGCTCCGGTTTTCCCCACCTGCACCTGGAAATACGCGACCAATTCGGCCAGGCGATCAATCCGTTGTCGCTGATCGGCAACCTTCACCCTGATGAGCATGAACCATTGCTGAAAGGGATCTTGCTGCGCAGCCGCGGTCCGTCTATGATCAACGACGATTGTGGAGAATTTTATTTTAAATTACGGAAAAATGGAATGCTGTACACCCTGGAGGAGCCTTTGACGGTTACGGGGCCGTTCGATCTGTCCCTGCATGCGATTGATCTTTCTGATGTAGGCCATGTTGTCGCCCCCTACAGTTTGCAAGCCTTCCTGGACGGCGAGCCGGTTTTTCAAGTTGAATTTGACCGTTTGACACGCGACGACAACAACCAGTTGGGCATGCTCTATGACATGGCCTATTCGACTTCCGGCGCCTATTTTATTAACCTTAGTTACCAAAGTGGATTCGACCTGGAAAAAACAAGGGTTCGGTTGGCCGAAAGATTGCGGCAAATGTCTCCAGGCACACACGAGATCAAGATCATCGTCAAAGACCGGCAGCAGAACCAGGCGTTGGCCATTATCCCATTGCGCATGGTGAGCGGCAAGGATTCCTCCAGGCTGCAGAAAAAATTTCCTGCGCGCAAAACTGACAGCGGCATCATGCAGAAAACTGAATTTTCAACCTATGTCAACCAAGATGAGGTGGTGATCAAAATCAAGGATCTTCCCGTTCCGGCTACCCTGCTGAAACTGAAGATCATCCAGGGTGATCGTGAGCAGGATGTGGCGGCCCATGAATACGCAGCCGGGTTGTATTTTTGTTTCAAGCCCTTGAACCATGATCCGCGCCTGCTGCTGCGTTTTGAATTGTCCGACGGCCAACAGCGGGTGGAAGAAAGGCAAAAAATACTGCAACCGGTTCTATTGATAAAAAATTATGCCCAGATCGTCCGTTTCCATGATTTCGCAGCCGAATTCGGTTCCACATCGGTTCTGGAACCAAAGGTCCTGCTGTTTGAGCGGGTTGAGCTGAAACCGGAATTTCCCCTGCTGGCCGGTCCGATTAAATTGGGACCGGACCACTTCGCGTTCCTGGACGCGGTGTTTTTCAAGTTCAAGATCCCCGCCGGGGAAGTCCGAACTAAGCAGTTGGGTATTTTCAAATACCGCTTCGTGTCAAAAAAATGGATTTATGTTGCCACCCAGACCGACCACGATCCGGGATACATGAAATGCCGGGTCCTCACTGCCGGAATTTTTGCTCTGCTCAGGGATATTGATCCGCCGGCGATTTTTTTCCGCAAACCCGAGTCAAGGCATCTGCAAAGATTGAAACGCTTGGTTGTGCATGTCAGTGACCGGGGCAAGGGAATCGATGAGCGTACGGTTGCGGTTTTTTTAAACGGCCAGATTGTCGATGCCGAGTATGATCCTGATTGGGACCACATATTAATCAAAGATCTCAAGCATTTGCAAAGAGGGAAAAATCGTCTTTTGGTGCGGGCGAATGATCGTGGCGGCAACAAGAGCGAGAAGGCCTACATTTTTTCCCTTAAATGACGATCGGTGAATTTTACATCAGCAGTGGAATTGTCGGGCTTGCGTTTTTGACCGAAAAAAAAGTGGATCAGGCGATCTCTTTTTTTTAAAAACGGCCGGTATTGAAAATGGAAAGTCCAGGACCTTGATTCAGGCGTGCCGGATTTCTTTAAGCAGACAAACAGCGGTCAGGGAATTTTGTCAAGGACTGTGGAAATCTGTATTAAAAACTTTAGAAAATCTTATGGAGTATGGTTTCTCTTGGATTGCATACTTTTTATATTCGCAGAATACCTATAGTAGATGATATTACCAGAGACAACCATGGGGCAACGGTTCGCAAACTTCAACCAGTTCAATCCATTTTCTCCGCCGCGTTGACAGGCCGCCCTGAAAATGCGAAAATCAATTTGTTCATGCTATTATTGTATAATTTTTATACAATTTAACCCAGCGGCCGGGGGTCGTACGATCTGGAGGATGTATATTGTCAAGCCCTGATGGTGAACCATTCGCTGACGATGTGTTGTTCATCCGCCTGCGTCTTCTCGGTGATATTGTTTTCACCATTCCGGCCATTGAACTTTTCAAGCGACGCTTTCCCCGCACCCGCCTGCATTATGTCGTGGAAGAACGATTTGCTGAATTGGCCGGGATCATCCCCGGCATCGATCACATCATAACCGTGCCCGTTCGGCGCGGCTTGAAAGATATCCTTGCTTTTCGCGGCAAGATTAAAGGTTTGGGCATCAATACGGTCATCGATTTCCATTCGGGGCCTGGCAGCGCGGTGCTCACTTTGGCCAGCGGTGCGGCCCAGCGCATCGGCTACCGCACCCCGAACCGCAATTGGGCCTACAACCGCCTGGTCAGCCGCAGAAGTGCGGCCTATCCCACTCATTCGGTTTTCAATCAGGCCAGGCTGCTGGAAAAGATCGGTATTGCCATCGATGTCATTCCTCCCTTGCCGGTCATTGATACCCGATCTTTCCCTTTGTCCGCGCCCGTGGCCGCCGTCCAGGATATTCAGCCCAAAG
Source organism: Patescibacteria group bacterium (assembly GCA_035528155.1). GTDB lineage: Bacteria > Acidobacteriota > Aminicenantia > UBA2199 > UBA2199 > UBA2199. The sequence goes on from DATKZA010000097.1 coordinate 29,120, forward strand.
TCGTGATCCATCTGGGAGCCGGCAACCGTTTCCGGGATTGGGGCATGGAAAATTTCGCCGCCTTGATCCGGCGCCTGAGCGCCCGGCGCATCCCGGTCTTCATCATCGGCGCCAACGGGGAAGAAGTTGCCCGGGCAGCGATTCTTGCCAAGATCGCCCATGTCCATGATTTCTCCGGCCCGCTGTCCAGCCGAGAAATGCTGGCATTGATCGCGGGAGCAGCGGTGTATGTCGGGGCCGATTCAGGCCCATTGCACGTGGCTTCCTTAACCGCGACCCCGCTGGTCGCCCTTTACGGGCCCAACCTGGCGCAGATCAGCGGACCTTGGCGCCGGGAGCAGGTAGAGATCATCCAACTGGAAATGGCCTGCCGGCCCTGTTCGCAAAGGAAATGCAAGTATGATACAATCCACTGCATGCGGCAAATCAATGTGGAAAGAGTATATGAAGCTGTCAGCAAATTCATCAAGTAGCCTGGCTTTTGCCCTGCTGCTGGCTTTCCTTTTTCTTATCAATTTCTCCATTGCCGGCTGCTATATTTTCCTGACCCTGATCCTGCCGCTCTTCATTCTCTATCTGGCCCGGGGCGGAGAATTCCCGCTGCCTCCTTTTTTTTGCTATTTCTTTGCCGCCTACATTTTTTTTACCCTGCTGGCCACGGTTTTTTCCGTTGACCGGGCCGCCAGCATACGCGACAACAAGGAATTGCTTATCTTCCTGCTGATCCCTATCTATCTCTGGCTGCTGAACACCTGGAAGCGGGTTTGGTTGTCCATTTGGACGGTCATGGCCTCGGGAGTGTTTTCGGCGCTGGTGGGGATTTTTGCGGTCTGGCGCAAGGGCATCGTCCTGTCGGACCGCCTAAAGGGTTTTACATCGCATTGGATGACCTATGCCGGGTTGCTGATGTTCGCTTTTATCTTTTTTTTCGTGCTGCTGCTGTTGCGCAAGAACAAAAAACAGTCACTGGTCATTTCCGGGGCACTGGCCGTTATGCTTACTGCCATTGTCTTTTCCCTGACCCGTTCCGTTTGGCTGGGCATTGCCGGCGCCTTGCTGATCTTTATGTTTTTTTTCAAAGCGAAATATTTTCTGGCGCTGGGGCCCCTTTTGCTGATCCTGGCGTTTTTGGCGCCTTTGGCGGTGAAAAACCGGGTACTGTCCATTGTGGATCTGCAAGACAGGTCAAACCGTGACCGGATCCACATGGTCTATTCGGGGCTTAGAATATTCCAGGATCACCCCTGGACCGGGGTGGGAAGCAACAACATCGAAAAGGTCATCGCCGGCAATGAAAAACGCTACCGCCATCCGCAGGCTGAAAAAATCAATCCCCACTTACATAATAATTTTTTACAGATACTGGCCGAAAGGGGGTTATTCGCCCTGGTCAGTTTCCTGTTGGCCTGCCTGTTCATTATCCTGCAATTGCTGAAATTGCTGAAGTCAAGAACAGGAGACTGGCACGCCATCACGGCCGCAGTGCTTTTTGCCTTTGTCGGTTTTTTGATCGCCGGGATGTTCGAATACAATTTCGGCGACAGTGAGATTAAATTCATCCTTTTTTATTTTATCAGCCTGCCTTTTTTGAACCTGAAAGAGGAAGCCCATGTTCAACTTAAAGAGAATCGCTGAAGTTTGTTCCCGCTTCGCCAATAAAAAGATCCTGGTCTTCGGGGACATCATTCTTGACCGCTATATTTTTGGCCAGGTTGAGCGCATTTCGCCGGAAGCCCCGGTGCCGGTGGTCAAGGTCGACAGCGAAGAAATGCGTTTGGGCGGAGCCGGCAACGTGGCGGCCAACATCGATCAGCTGGGGGCCAAGGGCTTGCTGCTGGGCGTCGTTGGCGCGGACGGCTATGCCGATGAAATCGCCCGGCTAAAAAAAAACGGCAACTGGGTGATCAGCGACCCGGCCAACCAGACCATCGTCAAGACGCGGATCATTTCCCAGCGTCAGCAGATCGTCCGTGTCGACCGCGAAGGGCAGATCCGCTTGGGCTCGGCAGTGATGGATCAGATAAAAGCCGCTGTGGATGCTGCCGAAATGGATGCCGTTATTGTATCGGATTACGCCAAGGGTACGGTGAATGCAGAAGTGATGTCCCTGCTCAAGGCCAGGGCCGTCGCCCTAAACATTCCCATTGTCGTGGATCCCAAGCCGTCCCATTTTGATTTTTACCACAATGTGACCGGTGTCACTCCCAACCTGAAGGAAGCAGAAGCCATGGCGGGAAATCCCATGGCCACCGACCTGGATGTCGGCCTGGCCCTCAATCGTATCCGTCGCAAATTCAAGACCGATTTCGCCTTGATCACCAGGGGCGGCAAGGGAATATCGGCCGCCAAAAAGAACAGAAAAATATTCCATCTTCCGGCTTTCAGCCATGAAGTTTTCGATGTGACCGGAGCCGGCGATACTGTAGTCGCAGTGCTGACCCTGGCCCTGGCCGCAGGAGCCGATCTGCGCGAAGCCGTGGCCCTGGCCAACGCCGCCGCTTCCATTGTTGTGGAAAAGATAGGCACCTCGCAGGTCGGCCTGAATGAATTGCTGATCAGGCTCAAATTCATCCTCAAGCAACATTGAACCGACTGCAGCTGTTTAAAACCCTGGCTCCGGGCTTTTTGCCGCTGCTTGTTTTCATAGTTGCCGACGCCTTATGGGGCACACGTATCGGTCTGGTTGTGGCCTTGCTTTTTGGAATCCTGGAAATGGCGGTTTCCTATATCAAGGAAAAAAAACTGGACCGCTTCATCCTGCTGGACACCGGACTGATCGTCCTGCTGGGCGGTGTCTCGCTGCTGTTGAGAACCGATGTTTTTTTCAGGTTGAAACCTGCCCTGGTTGAACTTGTTTTTTGCCTGATCCTGGGCATCTCGGTCTATTCACCCGTAAATGTCCTGTTGGCCCTGTCCCGCCGCTACTTGAAGAACCTGCCCATGGGCGAAGAACAGATGCAGCCGCTGCGGCGCAGCATGAAGGCCCTGCTTTTCATCTTCCTGGGCCACACGGCTTTGATCGTCTATGCCGCCTTCGCCATGTCGCTTCGCGCCTGGGGCTTTATCTCCGGCGGCTTGTTCTATATTTTATTCGCCCTTTACTTCCTGCTGGAGTGGGGCCGCAACCGCTGGCGCCGCCGGGGCATGCCGGCGCAATCCGCCGACGAGGAGTGGTTCGACATCGTCGACGTCGAGGGGAACGTGCGCGGCCGGGCGCCGCGCAGTGCCTGCCATGCACAAAAGGGGCTGCTGCACCCGGTCGTCCATCTTCACGTGCTCAATCCGCAGGACCGCATATTCCTGCAGAAGCGCTCTGCGCAAAAACAGATCCAGCCGGGGAAATGGGACACGGCCGTAGGCGGCCACCTGAGCAGCGGTGAAACAGTGGAAGCGGCCCTGAAACGGGAGGCCGAAGAGGAACTGGGCCTGAGCGATTTCAAGGCTGTGCCCGTGGCGCGCTATGTCTGGAAGAGCGATGTCGAATCCGAGCTGGTCTACATGTTCGTCACCAGGAGCGACCGGACGCTGCGTATCAATCCCGAAGAGATCAGTGAGGGGAAATTCTGGAAGATCAGCAAGATCAGGGAAGCACTATCCAAGGGCGTCCTGACGCCGAACCTGGAGTTCGAGTTCGACATCCTGCTGAAACAATTGTTCAAAGAAGGATGATTCAGCGTAGGGGCACGGCGTACCGTGCCCCTTTTATTGTGCCTGCCCCCGAGATCGATCATGACGTGAAATTATTTCGCGAACAATGGGCACGGCGCGCCGTGCCCCTACGATGCATGTATAAAATTATCACGAAAATTATTGGGATTGTGGATCGATGGGGATCCGTTGGCAGGTTGAAATAGCCCGTAGGGGAGTCGAACCCCTTTTATAAGATTGAAGATCTGAGAGAGATATGGCGAATATTGCCGATGATAAAGGATAATATCTCAGGATGGAAATGCTGTGTGCCGCAGTTGTGTTATCTGCACTGCCGCATTTACTGTCCCGCTCGAGGACGAGATAAAGAAGATGTACTCGAACTTCCAGATGAGGGACTAAAAGGACATAATCATAAAGTTCGCAACGAAAAAGGTACATTAAAATCCACCCCCGGGTGGAATTTGGTCATTGTCGCGAGACCATTCACCTTTTACTCATGATAAAATTATTGCAGTAGGCTTCCGCGTTTTTGAACCGGTCACCTTTTTGAGCACGATTACGATGATGGCGGCCTATACCTTAATGCGAATCTCAAAATGATGGATTTGGATCCCCAACTCACGGTTGTCATTGCTGCCAGGAATACATTGGGACGGAACGAATGTCCGCCCAGCTTCCAGGATGATGGGGACTGTTTCCGCTTCGCCCCACCGTTCTGAGGGGATTTCATATTCTATATTGAATTGGGTAACATGGAGGGAAAATTCATCCATGAGCGTTTCACCGATGTACACACTCAACTTCTGTTCTGCGATTACTATTGGATGGACATGACCTCGGATCACCAGCAGGGATTGGTGTTTTGGATTGCGCACCAAACAAAGGGCCTTTTGAGAAATCCAGCGCCAACTTCGTTGCTCCGGATCGGAAATTTTATAATCCTGCTCTTCCGGGTACCAGCCCTTGCCAAACTCAATATCGGATATTTCAGACATCGGTAGTTCGGGAATTTTCGCATCAAAGAAAGAAAGCCAATACCGCCCTGGGTACAAATATTTTCTTACTTTTATTAGAAAAGCAACGCGTGTCGTCCAGCCCCGACTGGGGCAGCAAAGGCATTTCTCCTGTAGGTCACCGCTGAGCAATTGCCGGCGCAATTTTTGTATGGGTAGAAAGTTGAAAACAATGGCAGCGGACTGGTGCTTGCCCAGCATCAGAATGGGATTCTGCCAGCAACAGGGCCTCACCTGCCCATTGGCATGAAAAAGGATAAAGCTCCATGGATCGAGGCAATCGCGGGTCTTATCGCCCGGACGCAGGGACGAGTAGCGCTTTTCGTATGAAGACGGTACGGATTCACTTTTGGGTGGTAGAACGTTCACCCTGTTCGTGCCAATAGCCACAGAATCAACTTGACTCGAGTTGAGCAGGGCGGCAATGGGAAGCGCAGGCTGGACGGTAACAACACTGTGCATTTTTTCTACAAATGAATCAAGAAGCCCCTGTTGTACGGAAAACTCGATGTGCGATTTTTTCAGAAAATGGAAAGTGTCATCCAGGGATTTCTTAATGCGGGGGAAAAGCCGCGGTTCCATCTCGGTGATGTGCTTGGCATTAATAACGTCATCCACGTCCGCGTACTTCGTCAGGTTGCAGAACGCGAAACGGTTGATCCCCAGATTCTTGCCGAATGCAACGTACTCCGGTAACTGGAGCACGTTTCGGTCAGAGACGACGCAGCTGAAGGAAATCAATGGAGCCATTCTCCCACGGTAGTCGCTAGCGGCTTCAAGCTGCCGCACATTGGAGCAAAGTATCTGCAGATCGGCGCCACGGCGTAGGCTGCGAAACACCTCCGGATCGTGGCTGTCGCAGCTGATCTCAACCGATTCGAACCGTGCCAATGTGCGAATCTCGTTAGTCGAAAGCTTTTTTGAGAAATTGCTGATGATGTGCAGCGACATGCCGGCATCGAGCATGTCATCGCAGTATTGGTTCCAGCGGGGATAAATGGTCGTCTCACCATGTCCGCTTACAACGATAATCCTATGATGGCGTGTTTTTACAACATTCGTGATTCTGACCAGCCTGTCTGGATCCATATCAGAACCTTTATATTCCGGCTGGCTAACCGGACAGTATATACATTTCAAATTGCAGCGCGATGTAAACTCGATATGCACGATTTTGGTATGCCGGGACTCTAACAGGCTACCGCCGCTTTCGATAAAAATACGCCATTTCCGCGCGATTTTGTTGCGTATATTCATGCTACAAACTCTTTCTCATTTGTTAACGAGATCGTAATATGTATTTTACTTTAAGTCAATTTGCTTCTGTCCTTTTACAATCCAACACACAACTGACAACGCACCCGGCGTGACTCGAATACTTAACCTACTGATTGCAGCTTTAAACTCGATGTTTAAAACCGCTTCATGGCGTTTGCCAGGTCGGCATGGCTGCCGTCGCCTTGCCCCGGGACAACCGAATCCCG
>DATKZA010000098.1:0-5792 GCA_035528155.1 Patescibacteria group bacterium
CTGGGCAGGGCTCGCCGTGCCCCTACCCTCGTCACTTGTCACTCATTACGATTTCCGCTCCGGGCTTTTTTGCGGTATAATAACCGCTTTGGTAACAAATGGAAACCCGACACGCATCCCCGGACCTGCGCTTGGCTGACATCAAGGAATACGGCCGCCTGCGCCTGCATTTCTCAGGAATCGTCCAGGGCGTGGGTTTCCGGCCTTTTCTCTACCGCTCGGCTGAAAAGTTCGGGCTGAAAGGGTTCGTCAAGAACACCAGCGCCGGCGTGACTCTGGAAGTGGAGGGCGGCCGCCTGAGCGAGTTCGTCCGCCACATCGTCCGCCAGGCCCCGCCCCTGAGCCTCATCGAAACCCTGCGTTTCGAAGAGATCCCGGTCCGCAATTCGACCGAGTTCACTATCCTGGCCAGCGACGCCCAAGGGCAGAAAAATGTCCTGGTGTCACCCGACATCGCCCTTTGCCGGGAGTGTCAAAAAGAGATGGCCGCCGCCGGCGATCGCCGCCACGCCTACCCGTTCACCAACTGCACAGACTGCGGCCCGCGCTTCAGCATCATCGCCGGCCTGCCCTACGACCGCCCGCTGACCACCATGAAGGGGTTCAAAATGTGTCCCGACTGCCGGCGCGAATACGAATCACCCTCCGACCGCCGTTACCACGCCCAGCCCGTCTCCTGTCCCCATTGCGGGCCGAAACTGAAATTGCTGGTCAAAGGCAGGGAAAGAAAAGGGAATGCCCTGGCCCTGGCCCTAAAAATACTGCAAGCCGACAAAGTACTGGCCGTCAAGGGAGTCGGCGGCTTTCACCTCGCTTGCCGCGCGGCGAGCGCGGCGGCCATGGCCCGGTTACGGCATTTAAAACAAAGGAGCGGCAAGCCCTTCGCCCTCATGGCCGACCTGGAAATGATCCGCCAACACTGCCTGATATCTCAAAAAGAAAAAGAATTGCTTACCAGCCCGGCCGCACCCATCGTACTGCTCCAGGCCCTGCCTGGGGACAGGCTGGCGCCCCTGTCCGCCCCAGGCCAGGGGCGGATCGGCTTCATGCTCCCCTACTCGCCGCTGCACCGCCTGCTGGTCGAAAAGATGGGCGAGCCGCTGGTGATGACCAGCGCCAACCGTTGCGACGAGCCGATCATTTTCCAGGATGCGGCCGCGGAACTGCCCGGACTCAGTGACGCCATTCTCAGCCACGACCGGCCCATCCGCGTCTTTGCCGACGATTCGGTCGTCTGTAGTTTCGCCAAAGAGACTTACTTTTTCCGGCGCAGCCGCGGTTTCGTGCCGCTGCCCATCCGCCTTTCTTTTTCCAGCCCCGAGACCGTTCTGGCCCTGGGCGCCATGCTCAAAACCACCTTTACCCTGCTGCAGGGGAACCGGGCCCTGGTCAGCCAGCACATCGGCGATAGCGAATCGGCCGCGGCCCTGAAAGCGGAGAAACAAGCCATCAGCCACTTCCTTGCCTTGTTCGCCCTGCGCCCGCGCCTTATCGTCGTCGACAGCCATCCCGCTTATCCCAACCGCCTGCTGGCCGCCGATTTCCCCCAGGCCGAAATCATCGAGGTCCAGCACCACCGCGCCCACATCGCCTCCCTGCTGGCCGAAAGCGGCGAAACGGACAAAGTCCTGGGCATCGCCCTGGACGGCAGCGGTTACGGCGACGACGGCACGATCTGGGGCGGAGAATTTTTCCTCGGCAACCTGGGCGGCCTGGAGCGCGTCGGCCACCTGCTGCCCCTATTTCTTCCCGGCGGCGACGCGGCCGCACGCGAGCCCTGGCGCATGGCCCTCTCCCTGCTTCTGGCCCTCCCCGGCGCCGAAAAGGCAGCCGGGCGCTTCGCCAATAAATTCGGCCGCAAGGGCGAGCAGGTGTTGGAAAGCATCGTCCAGCGCCGGGGCGGGATCATGACCTCGAGCTGCGGCCGGCTTTTCGACGGCGTGGCCGCGCTGCTCGGCCTGGGTGAACGCAATTCCTACGAAGGAGAGCTGCCTTCCCTGCTCCAGGCCGAGGCCGAGCGAGCCCGGCCGCAAAAAAAGCCCTACCCATTCGCCATAGAAAAAAAAGCCGCTATTTTTGTTTTAAACATGCTGCCGGCCGTGGCCGCCATGCTGGAAGACAAAAGAGGCAGGGCCGAAAAAGCCCGCTGTTTTCACCTGACCCTGGCCAGCGGCCTGCTGGACATGGCCCTCAACTGTACCTGCGTTTCAGGAATACGAAAAGCGGCCCTGAGCGGCGGCGTTTTTCAGAATACACTGCTGCTCAAGATGAGCAGGGACCTGCTCAAGAAAAACGGTTTCCAGGTGCTGCACCATACCCAGGTCCCGGCCAACGACGGCGGCATCTCGCTGGGACAAGCGGCGCTGGCGGCCGTAAAATACCATAAGGAGTTTTAACCATGTGTTTGGCCGTTCCCATGAAAGTCATCGAGATCAACAACGACATGGCCGTGGTGGAAATCGCCGGCCTGCGCCGCGAAGTCGGCATCATGCTGCTTGACAAGGTCAAGCTCAACGACTGGGTGATCATCCACGCCGGCTTTGCCATCTCCAAGCTGACCAAAAAGCAGGCCCGTGAAACCCTGGCCCTTTTTAAGGAAGGGGATTTCTTTGGCTGAAGCAACCGCATTGACCCGCCTGGCCGAGCGCCTGCGCAACTTCCCGGCCCGCCCGGGGACCAAGATCATGGAGGTCTGCGGCACGCACACCGTGGCCATCCGCCGTTCGGGGCTGCAGCATCTCCTGCCTGCCGGGGTGAAACTCGTTTCCGGACCGGGCTGCCCGGTCTGCGTTACCCCTGACAGCTTCATCGATGAAGCCGTGGCCCTGGCCCGGCAGGGAGTGGTGGTCACCAGCTTCGGCGACATGCTGCGCGTCCCGGGCAGCCGCTCCTCGCTGGAAAAGGAGCGCGCCGCCGGAGCCGACATCCGCGCCGTGTATTCGCCGCTCGACGCGCTGCAGATCGCCGCCGATTGCGGCAGGGAAACGGTATTCCTGGCAGTAGGTTTCGAGACCACGGCGCCGGCCATCGCCGCCGCGGCCATGAAGGCCCTGGAAAAAAAGATCGCCAATTTCTCCCTGCTCACCGCCCTGCGGCTGGTGCCGCCGGCCTTGCAAGCCCTGACCGCCGCCGACACGCGCCTTTCGGGTTTCCTCCTTCCCGGGCACGTCTCGGCCGTCATCGGCAGGCAGGCCTATGATTTTTTGCTTGAGCGGCGGCTGCCCGGAGTGATCAGCGGTTTCACAGCCGAAGATATCATCTCATCACTGCTCTTGTTGCTGGAAATGTATAATAAGGATATATATAAGGTCATGAACAACTATCCGCGCGTGGTGCGCGACAACGGCAATGAAAAATCGCGGCAAGTACTTGCCGAAGTGTTCGAAAACGTTGACGCCGAGTGGCGCGGCCTTGGCACCATCCCGGCCAGCGGCCTGCAGCTCCGACCTGCTTTCGCCGGCCTGGACAGCCGCCGCCGCTTTGCTATCCCCAGCGAAACGGTCCGGCCCCGCCGCGGCTGCCGCTGTGGCGACGTACTGCGCGGCCTGATCGATCCCCCCGCCTGTCCCCTGTTCAACAAGGCCTGCCGTCCCGACCGGCCGCTGGGACCGTGCATGGTGTCGTCGGAAGGCAGCTGCAGCGCCTGGGTGACCTATGGATAAGATCCTGCTGGCCCACGGCGGCGGCGGCAGCAAGAGCGCCGAACTGACCCGGAACGTATTCCAGCGCTTCCTGAGCGACCCGCTGCTCCTGGAAATGGACGACGCCGCCCGCCTGGACGGCCAGGTATTCACCACCGACAGCTTCGTGGTCAAGCCGCTGTTTTTTCCGGGCGGTGACATCGGGCGCCTGGCCGTCTGCGGCACGGTCAACGACATGGCGGTCATGGGCGCCGAACCGCTTTATCTCTCCATCGCCTTCATTATCGAGGAGGGGTTCCCGGTCTCGCAACTGGAAAAGATCCTGGCCTCCATCGCCGGCGCCGGCCGCGAGAGCGGCGTGCGCATCGTCTGCGCCGACACCAAGGTCGTGGAAAAAGGCAAGGCTGACGGCATCTTCATCAACACTGCCGGCATCGGCCGCCCGCTCTTCAAAAAGCCGGTAGTGCCGGGGCGCATCCGTCCCGGGGACGCCATTTTGATCAACGGCCCGCTCGGCCTGCACGGCGTTTCGGTATTGACCGCCCGCGGCGAATTCGGTCTGCGCGGAAAGATCCGCAGCGACGTGGCCCCGCTCTGGGGACTGATCAGAACATGCCGCGACCTGGATATCCCCTTCATGCGCGACCCGACCCGCGGCGGCCTGGCCCAGACCCTGCATGAACTGGCGCACAAAAAAAAGTTCGGCCTGCGCGTTTGGGAAGACAAATTGCCCATTCCCAAAAAAGTGGCCGCGGTCTGCGACCTGCTCGGCTTCGATCCCCTGCACGTCGCCAACGAAGGCAAGGTGGTCATGGTCGTGTCCCGGCGCGACACGGACAAAGCATTGAAAATCCTGCGCCGGCAGCCATTGGGCAAAGAGGCCCGGCGCATCGGCGAGATCACGGTTGAAAATCCCGGCCGGGTGCTCATGGCCACCCGCGCCGGCAGTGAACGCATCGTCATGCCCCCGGCCGGGGAGATCCTGCCCCGCATCTGCTGATGCATGAAGGAGCCATTGCCGCCGCCCTGATCCAGAGCGCCCTGGAACTTCGGGAAGAGGAAAATTTCAGTTCAATCAAAACCTTGACCGTATTGATCGGCCGCCTGCACCACGTGGTCCCCGAAGTGCTGCAGAACCATTTCCGCATCCTGAAAAAAGAACACCCTCCCCTGTCCAGGTCCAGGCTGGTCATCGAGATCGCGCCGCTGCGCATCACCTGCCGCGCCTGCGGGCAGGAAACCCCGATCGAACGACCGACCTTCGCCTGTTCTTCCTGCCAAGCCACCGACATCGAGATCACCAGCGGCCGGGAGATGCATCTGAAGGAGATTGAAGGCACCAAAACCAATAAAAGGCAATGTAGGGGCGGTTCGCGAACCGCCCTTACAAAAAGAAAATAACAAATCCCAAGCACCAAATCCCAAGCAAATTCCGAGCTCAATTTCCAATGTCCAAAATGAAGAAAGGAACAAAGGCAGGTAGGGGTTTGATTAATCAAACCCCTCCAAGATCTAGAACCTTGAAATCGCAAAGCGCCTTCGTTTTGGTCATTGGAATTTGGCGCTTTTTTATGATTTTGTGCTTGGGATTTGGAATTTAAAAGGGCGACCGCCGGTCACCCCTACCATTTTTTTTCTTACCTTATACCGTCCACCGTAAACCGAATCTTTTTATTTCATCCCCGGCTTGTTCTGCAATATCGTGATCCAGCTGTCGATGCCGGCGCCGCTGTGGGCCGAGACCTCGATAACGGCGCAGGCCGGGTTGACCTTCTTGATGTTCTCGCGCAGTTTTTTCAGGGAAAAATTTTTCAGGGGCAGGAAATCGGTCTTGGTGACCAGGCAAAGCTGCGAGACCTGGAAGGCCAGCGGGTACTTCAGGGGCTTGTCCTCGCCCTCGGTGACGCTGATCAGCAGCACGTTGAGGTGGGCGCCGACGTCGAACTCGGCCGGGCAGACCAGGTTGCCGATGTTTTCCACGAACAGCAGCTCCATGCCGTCGCTGCCCAGCTCGTCGATGGCGGTTTGGATCCAGGACGCTTCCAGGTGGCAGTCGCCGCCGAAAGGGCCGGTGTTGATCTGGTAGGCCTGCACGCCCAGTTTCTGCAACCGTTCGGCGTCCAGGGTGGTCTGGATGTCGCCTTCGATGAT
>DATKZA010000099.1:0-13212 GCA_035528155.1 Patescibacteria group bacterium
CTCAATCTACCTGCTCATCGCCGGCACCTATACGCCGTTCGTCCTGGTCAATTTGCGGGGGCAATGGGGTTGGAGCCTTTTCGGCGTCATCTGGGGATTGGCCCTGGCCGGGATCGTTTTCCAGGTTTTTTTTGTCAGCCGTTTCCGGCTGCTGCAGGTTTTGATTTATCTGCTGATGGGCTGGCTGGTGGTGGTGGCCGTCAAGCCTTTGTTCGCCCATGTGCCCAGAGCGGGGCTGCTGTGGCTGCTGGCCGGCGGCTTGTGCTACACGGTGGGCGCGCTCTTTTATTTATGGAAGAGACTTCCCTATCACCATGCCGTCTGGCATCTTTTCGTCCTGGCAGGCAGCATCTGCCACTATTTCGCGATTTTGTTCTACGTTTTACCTTGATCGGGGCAAAAGAAGATGTAGGGGCACGGCGCGCCGTGCCCGTACAGATACATATTTCTTGATCTAAACGAACTCGACCTTGACCACCGACGTATCGATCAATTTGTCGCCCTTTTCGGTGAAATGGATCAGGTATTTGCTTTCGGATATTTTCTCGATGATGCGGCCGCGGCCGAAAATGGGATGGACGATGAAGCGGCCGTCGCCCTTGCTTGCGCTCGGCCGGGAAAGAGGGAAAATGGCATCGACGATCTCGCGGAATGAATACACGGGCAAATAAGAGGCCGCGGCGATCTGCTGCAGGAAGAATGACGGACGATCGGAGGCGGTCGAGATGATCAGCAGCTGGCTGGCCCGGGTGCTGGCCACGTAAAACAAGCGGCGCTCCTCCTCGATCTCGTCGCGCTCCTTGCGCAGGAAAAACGGCATGTAAGCCGAATTGATGCCGCTGACGATCACGGTGGGAAATTCCAATCCCTTGGCGTTGTGCATGGTCAGCAAAAACACCTGGGTTTTTCCGCCGCCGCGGCTTTCCCTGTTTTCCAGGCTCATGCGGTCGAGCAGGTCGCTGAACGGGGCGTTGGGATTTTCTTCCTCCCACTTGCCGATGAATTCCTGCAATTCCCCGATGTTGAGCAGCCGTTCCTCTTCTTCTTTCTGCCTGAGCGCCTCCAGGTATCCCGATTCCTGCAGCAGCTGCGAATAGATCTCCGCGACCGGGATTTCCTCTTTTTGCCGGTTCAGCTCGCGCAGGCGGGAAAAAAGCGGCCGCGAGTTGAATTTGTCGGCCAGGAACTGCTCCAGGGCGGGAAACAGGGGCAGCGATTTTTCCCGGGCCAGCGTGTGCAGGTTTTCCAGGGTCTTGCTGCCGATGCCCAGGGGCAGGAATTCCACCAGGCGCAGGAAAGCCGGGTCGTCGGCGGGGTTCAGCGCCAGGCGCAGCAGCGACAGCGAGTCGCGGATCTCCTTGCGATCGAAGAAACGCAGGCCCTTGAGGATGCGGAAATGGATGCGCTGCTTCAGAAATTCGGTTTCCAGCGCCAGGGACTGGGAGTTGATGCGGTACAGGATGGCCAGGGGGAACAGGTCGGGATTGCTCTGCTTGAGGCGGTTGACCAGGCGGGCGATCTCCTCGGCCTCTTCCTCCTTGGAACGGCTGCGCAAAACAAAAACCGGGTGGCTGCTCTCGCTGTCCGCCCACATCTGCTTTCGTTTGCGAACGGTGTTCTGGCTGATCAGCAGGTTGGCGAAATTCAGGATCTCGGGGGTGGAACGGAAGTTCTGCTCGAGCTTGATGATGTGCGTCTGGGGGAAATCGCGCTCGTATTCGAAGAGGAAACGGACGCTGGCGCCGCGCCAGGAATAAATGGCCTGGTCATCGTCTCCGACCACGGTGATGCTGCGGCGGTCACCGCTCAGCAGCTTGATCAGCTCATATTGGTTGGGGTTGGTGTCCTGGAACTCGTCAACCAGCAGGTAACGGAACTTTCTCTGGTATTTTTCGCGCACGGTGTCGTGGTCGCGCAGCAGGATGACGGCGAACGAGATCAGGTCCTCGTAATCCCAGAACTTGCTTTTCTGCTGGGCGGCGTGGTAATGGGCAAAAATGCTGATCTCTTCTTCGCAAAAGCCCTTCTGGCGCAGGAATTCGCTGTTGTTGGGGTAATGAAGTCCCATCTTGGCCAGGCTGATCTTGCGGATGATGCTGTCGTTGTCGCGGCTCAGGTGCGGAAAGTTTTCGCGGATCAGGCGTTCCAGCAGCCGTTTCTGCTCATCACTGTCGAAAACCTGCCACTGGGCGTCGAAGCCCAGGGCGCTTCCCGACTCGCGCAGGATTCTCAAACCAAGGGCGTGGAAAGTGGAGATGTGGAACTGGCTGGACGGGATGCCGGTCAGGGCTTCGATGCGGACCTTCATTTCACCGGCCGCTTTGTTGGTGAAGGTCACGGCCAGGATCTGGCCGGGAGCGAGCCCTTTTTCCAGGACCAGGTAGGCGATCTTGTGGGTGATGACCCGGGTTTTGCCCGAACCGGCACCGGCCACGATGAGCAGCGGCGAGTCAAAGTGCAGCACGGCTTGCCGCTGCTGGGGGTTGAGGCCGGAAAGGATATCAGCGGGCATTGCCAGCGCGGATCATGGGCACGAACAGGACGGGAATCAAATTGGTTTTTTTCAGTTTCCCGTTGGCAAGTTTTTCCACCAGCAGCAGATCCTGAACCGTGGTGGAATAGCTGATGGGAATGACCATCCTGCCGCCCACGGCCAACTGCTCGATCAGCGGCGTCGGGATATGGTCCGGCGAGCAGGTGACGATGATGCCGTCAAAAGGGGCGGCTTCGGGCCAGCCGATGTGACCATCCCCGGTCCGAAAATGGATATTTTTGTATCCCAGGTCTTTCAGTAGTTTTTTCGATTCCCGGGCCAGTTGCGGCTTGATTTCGATGGTATAGACCTCGCGCACCAGTTCTGCCAGGACGGCCGCCTGGTAACCCGAACCCGTGCCGATCTCCAAAACTTTTTTCTTGTAATCCGGAGCAATGACCGTGGTCATGATGGCCACGATGTAGGGCTGGGATATGGTCTGGCCCTCTTCGATGGGCAGGGGGAAGTCGCCGTAGGCATTGACGCGGTAAGCGGGACTGACGAAAAGATGGCGCTTGACCTTGAGCAGGGCATTGAGCAAGCGTTGATCGGTGATACCCCGCTCCAGGATCTGCTCTTTGACCATCCTCTCCCGTGCGGCCGTGTATTCGGCTTCGCTTGTGGCTGCAAGTTGCTGGCAAAGCAGCAGCAGAGAGAGCAGGATGACGCGCAGGGGAAGATTCATGCTTTGATTGTAGCAGAGCGGCAGGGGTATGTAAAGAATGGGTGGACGGCATACGGTAAGAAAAAAGTAAAAGATGGCGCAGGGGCGATCCGCTGGCGTTTCGCCTAGCGGATGGTCGCCCTGTCTGAATTCCGAATCCCAAGCAGCAAATCACAAATAAGCACCAATGACCCAATGACCCAAACGAGGAGAGCGAGCATTCGTTGATGAGTAGATGAGTTGATGGGGCAATCGTATTGACAGCGAACGTTAACTGTTTTCCTAACCCATCTACCCTTTAACCCTTCTACCCATCTACTTTCTGGTTTAGGGCAGTGAAATTTGTTATTTGGAATTATCCCAGCAGGACCAGCAGCGATCCGGCCACGCCCAGCACGGTTGCCAGCAGGCGGCGGCGGGTGAACGTTTCTTTTAAAAACACGGCGGCCAGGACCACGACAAATACGGTATTGGTCTGGTTCAGGACCGCGGCCGAGTTGACCGATGTGTATTTGAAGGCCGCCACCCAGAGGGTCATGGAGATCAGGTTGCCGAAAATGGCTCCCCAAAAGGCGTAATGCCGGCCACCTTTCTGCCACAGCGGCGCCAGCAGCTGCCGGCGGTTCTTTTGCCAGGCGAACATGACCAGCAGCACTGCCAAGGCTGACAGCATGCGCAGTTCGGTCACCCAAAAAACATTGACCCGGCTCAGTGCCGGTTGCATGAGCACGATGCTGACCGCCATGATGGCCATGGCGCCCACGCCGAAAAGAACGCCGCTGATGACCTGCCGGGCCGGCCTGGCGCCGCCGCTTTTCCGGTAAGCGGCCACAAGCACGGCGGCGATGACCAGGACGGCGCCGCCGATCTGTTCCAGGCGCGGTTTTTCAAGCAGATAAAGCCAGGTCGCGGTCATGACGAACGGGGCGTACAGGCAGTCGACGATGGCGGTCACTCCGGCACCCAAACGATTCAGGCAGGCGAAAAACATGGTGTCGGCGACCGCGATGCCCAGGATACCGCTGGCTGAGATGGCCAGCCAATCCCGAGCCGGGACCGCGGCCGGGATGAGCTGGATCCCCAGCAGCAGCAGCAGGGGGAAAAGGATGGCTACGGTCAGGGTGGTCTTATATAAGTTCAAAGCCAAGGGCTTGATCCTGTCGCCGGCCAGTTTGAAGAGGATGACCGCTCCGGCCCAGACCATGGCGCACAGCAGGGCCATGAACTTTCCCAACAGGTCGAGCGGCATGTTTTCTCCTTGAATGCGGCCAACGATTCGTTTTTTTTTTGACTGGAAAACCGAACTCAGCACGAAGCTGTATTTTAGCGGAAAAAGCCTGTCTTGACAAGGGTTTTTTTAAATCGGACAAATTGGCACAATGCCGCTGCGCCCGGCCTGAGCATTGACTCTCCATCGGCCCTGTGCTACTTTCGCTGCATGGTTGACTCTCCGCCGTTGCGCAAGATCATTCACGTCGACATGGACATGTTCTACGCCGCCGTGGAATTGCGCGATCGCCCGGAATTACGCGGCAAGCCCCTGGCCGTCGGCGGCCGGCCCGACAGCCGCTCGGTGGTGACCACCGCCAACTATGAAGCGCGCAAGTTCGGCATCCACTCGGGCATATCCTGCGCCCAGGCCCGGCGTCTTTGTCCGCCATGCCTGTTCATCGCGCCTGATTTTAAAAAATACCAACAGGTGTCGGAACAGATCCACTGCATCTTCCATGAATTCACCGACCTGGTCGAATCCGTTTCCCTGGACGAGGCCTATCTGGACGTGACCCGCAACAAGAAGAACGAACCCAGCGCCACCCGCCTGGCCAGGGAGATCAAGGCGCGCATATTCGCCGTCACCGGTCTGACGGCATCGGCCGGAGTGGCGGCCAACATGTTCGTGGCCAAGATCGCTTCCGACGCCCGCAAGCCGGACGGGTTGTGCGTGGTCAAGCCCGAGCAGGTCATGGCCTTCATTCGCCCCCTGCCGGTGCTGAAAATTCCCGGCATCGGCCGGGTCACCGACGCCCGCCTGCGGCAGTTGGGCATCCGCACCGTGGCCGATCTGGAGAAAAAGCCTCTGGAATTTTTGGAGAAGGAATTCGGGAAATTCGGCCTCTATCTACACGATATCGCCTGCGGCATTGACGAGCGCCCGGTGACACCCTGGTGTGAGCGTCAGTCCTTTGGGGCCGAGGAGACTTTCCCCCGGGATATCCCGGAGAAGGAACCGTTGCTGGAATTTTTACAGGAGTGCGCCCAGCGGGTTTTTGAAGAGCTTAATGAAGAAGGCAAACGGGCGCGCACCGTGACGCTGAAGATCAAATATGCCGATTTCCAGACCGTCACCCGGCGGCGAACATTCGATGTTTTCCTGGCTTCACCCCGGGATATTTTCCGGGCGGTTCAGGACCTGCTGGAGCGCACCGAGGCCGGCCGCCGACCGGTGCGTCTGGCCGGGATCTCGCTGTCCAATTTTCTGGAGCCGAGCCAATCCGGCCTGAGCGGGCAGCCGAAGTTGTTTTAAACAGGGCGGCAGTAGCGAATTCCCGCTGTTTTGTCCTGGGGAATAAAATCGAGCGCCGGCTGGAACCTTTCTCCTCTTGCTCCGTTATATTTATTGCAGGAGGAATCATGAAACGAAGCATAATTGTATTTTTGCTGTTTTTCGCATGCATCTGGCTGGCGGCCAGGGATGAAGTGATAAAAAAGCGTTTCAACACCGAAGCAGGGAAGGACGTCGTTTTTGATTTCCACGACGTGGACGGAGATTTACTCGTGGAAACTCATGCCCGCAATGAAATTATTTTCGAGTTTGTCAAAAGCATCAACGGCCACCCCTCGGGCCGGGATGAAGATTATTTTGCCGGGATCGTCCCGGAGATCACCTTCAGCACCAACCGTTTGACCGTTAAAGTGCACTATCCCAAGCGGTTTTTTTTCTTCAGCTTTTTTTCGCATCATAACATCAAGGTACGCACGCTGGTCAAAATCCCGGAAAAATCCAATCTGGCGGTGCGCCTGGTCGATGGTGATGCCGAGGTTGGCGGCGACTTCAAGACCGTCAGCGTGAGGACGGTTGACGGGAAAATCAAAATGTCGGGTTGCCGGGCCGAAATGGATCTGAAAACGGTGGATGGGAGCGTCGAAGTGCGCCGGGGCCAAGGCAAATTGCGTTGCCGGACCATTGATGGTGAAATCAGCGCCGAGGGTGTTTTTTCGAGCTTGTATTTCAACTCCGTGGACGGCGACGGTGAATTCCGCTTCCTGGCCGGCAGTCTTCTGCAGGAAGATTGCCGATTGCACAGCGGCGACGGCAGCATCCGCCTGGCCGTGCCCAAGGAAATGCCCTTCAGGCTTCAGGCGCGGAGCGGCGACGGAGAACTCGATGTCAATGCCCGTTTTGAGCGCATCGAACGGCAAAGCGAGCACCGTTTCGAGGCGGACAAGGCCGGGGCGACCCGGACCATTGAAGTTTCCAGCGGTGACGGTGATATCGAGATAAACGAGTTTTAGCGCGAGTTTTTTCATTCGTTGGCAGGGGCACGGCCGCTCCGGGGACAAACGCCGTGCCCCTTTTTTTTGCCAACTTGTTAATTTTAAAAATATTTCTTACACTAGCTTCGTTTTTGGCTGACCTCTCGAGGAGAAGCATGAACGTCGACGATAAAGAAAAGATCAAGGCGGCGGCGGAGATGATTATCGAGGCCGAGGCATTGCTGGTCTCTGCCGGGGCGGGCATGGGCGTGGATTCGGGCCTGCCCGATTTCCGCGGCAGTGAGGGGTTCTGGAATGCCTATCCTCCCTACCGCAAGCTCGGGCTCGATTTTTACGACCTGGCCAACCCCGGGTGGTTCGCTTCCGATCCAACCCTGGCCTGGGGTTTTTACGGCCACCGTCTCAATCTCTATCGCCGCACCGTGCCGCACCCGGGATTCGCCCTGCTGCGGCAATGGACCGAGGCCCGACCCGGCGGATATTTTGTCTTCACCTCCAATGTCGACGGCCAGTTCCAGAAAGCCGGTTTTGAAGCTGAAAAAGTAAATGAATGCCACGGGTCGCTTCACTACCTGCAATGCCAGGCCAACTGCTTGGATCGCATCTGGCCGGCGGGAGATCTGGCCATCGCGGTGGAGGAAGAAAGCATGCGCGCACAACCACCCCTGCCGGGATGCCCGGATTGCGGCCGGCTGGCGCGGCCCAATGTGCTGATGTTCGGCGATTGGAATTGGCTGTCCGGGCGCAGCCGGGAGCAGCAGCGGCTTTTCCAGAACTGGTTGGCAAGCAGCGGCGGAAAGAACCTGGTCATCATCGAATGCGGCGCCGGCACGGCCGTACCCAGTGTGCGCCGCCTGTCAGAGCAGCTTTTGACGCGGCCACATTCCCGGCTGATCCGCATCAATAAAAACGAAGCCGAAGTCCCTGCCGGGCAGGTCGGCCTGGCCGGCTCGGCCTTGTCCATTCTGAAAAGAATCGCGGAGTGTATCCCAGGATCTTGATCCCGTTAAGCCGGGACGCCGCCCCTTCAAGGAAGGGGGCTCGTCTCTTCGCTGATGCGGATGCCGCGTTTGGCGAGTTCATTTTTGAAAAGGTCGTAGGGGATGTCGCGAAGCGGAGAGAGGAGGCCGCGTTTGCTCAGGCTGCCGCTGCCAATCAGCAAAGCACCGATGCTGGCCGTGTAGCCCACGGTGCGGCTCATGGCCGTGAAGCCGGTGGCCAGGTCGCGATGGTCAACGATCTGCAGCACTACGCGCATCTTTCTGCCGTCTTTTTTTCCAGTGACAATGACCCGGATTACGACCACGTCCCGCTCTTTTTTACCCAGGCGGATGTGGGGCTCGATGGCCGCGGCCAGGAAGCGGCGGCGGTTAACGGTGACGCCGTCAATAGTCAGCGGCTCGTCGTCGAGCAGGTGCAAGTCGACCATTTTTTTCCAAAAGGCGCAGTGACCGGGCCAGCGAAAGGCAAAGCGTCCCAGTTGCTGCAGTTTCTCCGGGGCGATGCCCAGCACTTTTGCATAGTGGACGGCGTCGCCGTTGGCATAGGCTTCAAACCTGCCCAGGCCCGGGATTTCGATCTTGTGGATGTTCTCCGGGCTGAACATTTCCCTGCCCCCGATTTCAATGATCCGGCCGCCGCGGATCAACCGCCCGCCCCGCATGTAGGCGCGCAGGACTCCCTCAAAAGTCCAGGTTACTTTGTATTTTATGGAATTGTCCGCGGCTGCGGCTTCGGGAATCCCGGCGCCGTAGCTGTCGATTGTGTCCACGCTGTCAAAAAGGCTGACGGCCCGGCCTAGAAGAACGAGGTCGATGCCCGGGTCCATGCCGAACTCGGGCAGGAAGGTCAAGGCGCCTGCCTTGATCGCAGCGGCGAGCTTTTTGACTTCCGGCAGGACATACACGGAATTGACCAGGTTCACCCCGGCCTGCAGCGCGGCCGCGGCCACGTTGCCGCTGAACCGGGAAGGCAGCAGGTCGAGCACCACGGCAGGCCTGGGTTTCATGAGCCGCAACAAGCTTTCCGGCTTGGCGGCATCGACGCGCTCACAGCTGACTTTTTTCCCATAGCGGCGACTGCGCACGGTTTTTTGCAGGGCCTGCAGGTCGGCGTCGGCGGCGACTATCGAGGTGACGGCCGGGTTCTGCCATAGATCGTACAGGGCCGCTTTGCCCTGCATGCCTACGCCCAGAAGCAGGATATTCATGATTTTGCCTCGCGCAGCATTTCCTCAAGGGTGCGGCGCTCTTTCTTGGTCGGGCGGCCTGTGCCCTTTTCTCTGGCGGCAAAAATCAGGCCCAGCGGGTCGCGCCGGGCCAGGGCCAGTTTTTCCAGGTCGGCTGCCGGGGTGATCTCCTCGACCAGCTCGCGGGCCAATGCTGCCGAGACTCTTTTGGCGGCCAGGTTCTTGACCAAATATTGGCGGATGATCGGCGGCTGCTTGACCTGAACGATTTCCCCGCTAAGAACCTGATGCGACGGCTTGACCGCGCTGCCGGCAACCTGGATGCGGCCGCCGCGGCAGGCCTGGTTGGCCAGGCTCCTGGTCTTGAAGAGGCGCGCGGCCCACAGCCATTGATCGATTCTGGTTGCCATTGTTCTTATTCCTATTATAGAACAAGACAGGCGAAAAATCAGCAGGATCGTCGTTTCTTGCATGGGACGGTTTTTTGCATTACAATTGCGCTGCAGCGAGGTTTGCAATGAACTGTCCCCAATGCGATTGCTACTGCGCCCCGGATGCCGTTTCCTGCGCCTGCGGTTACCGCTTTCCGTTCGAAGAAGCAGCCAAACCCTCACCCTTCGCCAAACAGAAAAGAGCGGCTCACTCGTTTCTTATCGGTGCGGCCGGGACCAAGAGCAAGCTCTTGCGCTTGGGCATGCTGGCCTGCCTGTTCATCTGGGCGCTCTCCCTGCACTTCGATGATCGCCTGCCGCCCGCGCCCGGTATTTTCCCGCAGTTGTTCCGGGAACCCTTGCAGGTCAAGGAAAACCTTCCCGCCGCCTTCCAAGTGACCAAAAAGAAAATCGTGTACACAATCACGCCACTGTATCATTATGAACTTTTCGGACTGGTGGTCAGCCAGCACCGCAGCGATTCGCTGCTCGATATCTCCCACCGTCGCTGGCAGGACTATCTCAATATCAAGGACCTGTGCGTGGTCTGGGGCAGGAACATCCGTAGCGGCGTGTATCGCAGGATGAAGTTCTGGAACCGTGATTTCACCTGCATGTGCAGTTTTCCCGACCAGGAAACAGGCAGGCTGTTTTCGGGAAGCCACCTGTCCAACAACCATATCCTCTGCGTCGACGAAAACTTGAGTCGGCTCATCCTCAGAGTTCGTCCCGGGGACCAGATTCACTTCAAGGGTTATCTGGTCAACTACAGCCAGCCGGCCAACCAGTTTTCCCGCGGCACGAGCACCGTGCGCGACGACACCGGCAACGGGGCCTGCGAAACGGTCTATGTCACCGATTTTTCCATTCTCAAGCGGGCCAACCCGGTATGGCGGGCGCTCAATCCCCTGGCCTTTCTGGCCGGCGTGGCTTTCCTGATCGCCTTTTTACTGGCATGAACGGGGAGAGGTGGGCCTTGACATGAAAAAAAACATTGCAAGCATGTCCGCGTGCTAATTGACGACGACGATTTTCAGGATTGGCGTATTAAACTGATGTTTTAAAACGGGGGGACTTCCCCTGGCATGGACGGAACGGATATTTGCTGCTTCCCGCGCCTAGAGCGCGGAAGCTTTTTTTTCTTGCTTTTCTTTTTTCTTTTTCTTCTTGTCTTTGACGGACAGTTTCGGTTTGTTGCTTTTTTCCTTGCCCTTGTCTTTGTCTTTGCCCATGGCTGGTTCTCCTTTCATGGTCTGATATTTTCAATTATAGCACAAAAAAAAACATCGGCAAATGTTTTACTGGTTCATGCGGCTTTGCAAACTCCGTTCCCGGGGGGGAGATTGAAAGCCAGCGGTTGAGAATTGAATATATTTTATTGATCGATATCGCCTAAATTAAAATCAAAATGAAAAACACTATTAAAATAGATATTATTGACATTTTCAAAAAGCGGTTTATAATTTAAACTCATAAAAAAAAATTGATATGTGAGTGAGGCCATGAGCGATATTGCCATCATTTTCAAGGCCCTGGCCGACGAGACGCGGCTGCGGGTTCTGAAGTTGTTGGGCCGAGGCGAACTCTGCGTCTGCGAGATCGCCGCCGCCCTGGACCTGGAGCAGCCGCGGCTGTCCTTTCACCTGCGCATCCTGAAAAGAGCCGGCATGGTTGTGGACCGGCGCCAGGAACGATGGATCGTTTACCGCCTGAACGATGCCGATATGTTCGTCCGCTTCCTGCTGCTGGCCATCGAGGAAAGGATGCCGCCAAGGCAGGCACGCCTTGATCGGGAGCGCCTGGCTGCGTTCGGCGGCCGTGAAAAGGCCTGTCCTACAAGACCACGAGCGGCAAAAAAGAAATAAACCAAGGAGCTTAAAATATGGATTGGAAAAAAGAATGGAAGCCGCTGCTGTGGATCGTCGCTGCCTTCCTGGCCCTATTCTACCTGCCGGTGGGCACACTGCGCTTTGACCGGGCGATCTCCGAGGCGCTGCACCTGGCCAAGTGGTACGCCCGTGAACACGTGATCCTGTGCCTGATCCCGGCCTTTTTCATCGCCGGGGCCATCGGTGTTTTCATCAAAAAAGAATCGATCATGAAATATCTCGGGCCCAAGGCCAATAAGTTTCTGGCTTATGGCGTGGCCTCGGTTTCAGGGACCATCCTGGCCGTTTGTTCCTGCACGGTGCTGCCGCTGTTTTCCGGCATCTGGCGCATGGGCGCCGGTCTGGGCCCCGCTTCGGCGTTCCTCTATTCCGGACCGGCCATCAACGTGCTGGCCATCATCCTGACGGCGCGGGTGCTGGGCTTGAAGATCGGCGTGGCCCGGGCCGTGGGCGCCGTCCTCTTCAGCATCATCATCGGCCTGTTGATGCATTTTATTTTTCGCAAAGAGGAGACGGAAAAAGCCAATGTCCAGATAGCCATGCCTGAGGCCGAGGCGGCACGACCGCTGTGGCAGAACGCCCTTTTCTTCTTCTCGCTGGTGGCCATACTGGTTTTCGCCAACTGGGGCAAACCGCTGGAAAGTGGTGGCTTTTTTGCCGCCGTCCATTCCGTCAAATGGCTGATCACCGGCATTGCCGCCCTGGGGCTGGCCATGATCCTGATCTTCTGGTTCCGCTTGCGGCGCTGGCGGGTAATCGCCGCCGCCGTCCCGCCCCTGGCTTTGGCATTCCTTTTCCCCGGCCAGCCGCTGCTGGCTTTCGGGGTTGGGGTGATTGGCCTTTCGCTGGTTCTTAGTTTTAATAAGGGCGAAGGAAGCGAATGGTTCACCTCGAGCTGGGATTTCGCCAAACAGATCCTTCCTCTGCTCATCGGCGGCGTTTTGGTGGCCGGCGTGCTGCTGGGCCGCCCGGGCCATGAAGGATTGATCCCGTCGTCATGGATCAGCAACGCCGTTGGCGGCAATTCGCTATGGGCCAATTTCTTTGCCGCTATTTCCGGCGCTTTCATGTATTTCGCCACGTTGACCGAGGTGCCCATCCTGCAGGGATTGATGGGCTCGGGCATGGGCCAGGGGCCTGCCTTGGCGTTGCTTTTGGCCGGCCCGGCCCTGTCGCTGCCCAGCATGCTGGTGCTGCGTAAGGTTATGGGTTTGAAAAAGACCGCGGTCTTTATTGTCTTGGTGGTGGTGCTGTCCACCATTGCCGGTTTCATTTTCGGGAAAATGTGATCCGGCAATGAATGCAATAAAGGAGGGAATATGTTGATACAAATATTGGGAATGGGCTGCGCCAAGTGTCAAAAACTAGAAGAGAATGCCCGCCAGGCGGCTAACGAGCTGAACCTCGATTTTCAGATCGAAAAAGTAAAGGACCTGCAGCAGATCATGACTTTCGGGGTAATGATCACGCCGGCGCTGGTCGTGGACGGCGTCGTGAAAGTGGCCGGCAAAGTGCCGGGAGTCGAAGACATCAAAAAACTATTGGCGAAACGATAGAGGAGCAGAAAATGAGAAACAGTTTCACCCGCGGGTTAATTTTGATTTTGCTGGTCGGAGTGCTTTCAGTAGGCTGCAACGCTGCCGGCCCTGAGGCCGATGAGAAAGGCGGCGATGCTGCGGCCGAGGAAAATTATCTGGTCACCTTCGTCGAACTGGGATCAGTGCGCTGCATCCCCTGCAAGATGATGCAGCCGATCATGAAGGATATCGAAAAGGATTATGCCGGGCAGGTCAAGGTGGTTTTCCATGACGTCTGGACCCCGGCAGGCGAGCCTTTCGCTCAAGACTACAAGATCCGGGTCATTCCCACCCAGGTCTTCCTGGATAAAGAGGGCGAGGAATATTTCCGCCACGAGGGCTTCTTTCCCAAAGAAGAACTAATAAAAGTCCTCAAGCAAAAAGGCGTGAAATAATGCTGGAAGCCCTCTTCACCTGGCTGACCAACCTGCTGGC
>DATKZA010000100.1:0-26538 GCA_035528155.1 Patescibacteria group bacterium
ATGATGGCCTGCCGGGCCTTGGGCAGCGGTACCAGGGGAAAGCTCTTTCCCGAGGTCTTGTTGATCACCTGGTCGGTTGTGATCTCCAGCTCGTCGCCCTCGTTGGCCTCGATGGTCGGGCAGATCACCATTTTCAAACCCAGGTTGATGGCGTTCTGCAGGAAGATGCGCGAGAAATTCGGGGCGATCACCACGAAATCGGGGCCCTTGAGGCACGACGCGGCCTGCTCGCGCGAGGAACCGCAACCGAAGTTCTTACCGCCCACGATGATGCTTTGCGGCGGGAACTCGTTCTTCTTTATTTTGGCGTTGAATTCGGGATAATCGATGAAAGCGTACTGCGGCGTCTCGGTCGGCAGTACGGTGGCCATGAAGCGGCCCGGGTAGATGATATCGGTGGAGACATCGTCTCCGACTTTAAAAACGACTTTGGCCATGCTATTTCCCTCCTTTGGTTCTGGGATCGGTGATGACGCCGGTGATGGCGCTGGCGGCGGCCACGGCCGGCGAGCAGAGGTAGACCTCGGCGTTGGGATTGCCCATGCGCCCCTTGAAGTTGCGGTTGGTGGTGGCCAGGGCGACATCGCCGTCGGCCAGGGCGCCCTGGTGAATACCCAAACAGGGACCGCAGCCCGAGTTCATAAACACGGCGCCGGCCTCCATGAAGGTGGCAACATAGCCCTTTTTCAGGGCCTGCATGTAGATGCGCGTGGAAGCCGGGAAGATCAGCATGCGCGTGCCCTTGGCCACTTTCTTCCCTTTCAGGATCTTGGCGGCGATGGCCAGGTCGTCGAGGCGGCCGTTGGTGCAGGAGCCGATGACGATCTGATTGATCCGGGTGCCCAGGACCTGCTTGATCGGCTTGACGTTGTCCACGGTATGCGGGCAGGCGATCTGGGGCTGCAGCTTGGAGACGTTGATGGTGATCACCTGGTCGTACGCCGCGTCGGCATCGGGGCCGAAAATGTCGAGGTCCTCGTTCACCCCGGCCTCTTCCTTCAGGTAGCGCCGCGTCTCGGCATCGGGCGGGACAATGCCCGCTGTGGCGCCGGCTTCGACCGTCATGTTGCATATGACCAGCCGGCCGGAAGTGGGCATGCTTTCGATGGCCGGGCCATGGAACTCGATGACCTTGAAGTTGGCCCCCTCGGCGGTCAGCTTGCCAATCAGGTGCAGGATGAGGTCCTTGGGCGCGACGTGGCGCTTGAATTTGCCCTCGCAGACCACCTTGATGGTCCCGGGCACCTCGACGTTCAACACCTTGCCCAGCGCCCAGACCGCGGCCATCTCGGTAGCGCCGATGCCGAAGGAGAAGGCGCCCAGGGCGCCGTGGCTGGTGGTATGGCTGTCGGTGCCGACCACGACCTTCCCCGGCCGCACATAGCCGAACTCGGGCAGGATCTGGTGGCAGATGCCGCCGCCGTCGCCGCGGATATCGTGGAATTTGCCGATTCCCTGCCTGGCTACGAAGTCACGGATTTTCTTCTGGTTGGTCGCCGTTTTCGAGCTCTCGGCCGGCACGCGGTGGTCGAAGATGATGGCGATCCTCGAGGGATCCCACACCTTGGCCTCGAGCCCCGTGTCCTTGTAGATCTCGTTGAACTGGTTGATGACCAGGGCGCCATTCTCATGCGACATGGCCAGGTCTACCCTTGGTTCGAGCACGTCCCCGGCCTTAACCACGGTTTGGTTGCTGGCCTTGGCCAGTATCTTTTCAACCATTGTCATTCCCATGATGGTTCCTCCTTTTTTTTATTGGCGCTCAGATCGCGCCTATTTCCTTCAATTTACTGATCTCGTCTTCCTTGTAGCCCAACCCCTTCAGTATCTCGCCGGTGTGGGCCGACAGCCGCGGCGGCGGCGCGTCGATCTGCGCCGGAGTCTTGGAGAACTTGGCGGTCAGGTTGAACAGCTTGATCTCGCCGATGCCCTCCTCCTTGACCGTCGCGATAACCTGGCGGTGCTGGCTTTGGGGCTGGAGCAGCGCCTTCTCCAGGCCGTAGATGTCGCCGCTGGGGATGCCCTTTTCGTTCAACACGTCCACCCAATGGGAGGTCGGGTGCTGCATCAGCTTTTCTTCCAGAAGCGGGGTGAGCTGCTTGCGGTTGGCCTTGCGCGTGTCGCGCTCCTGGAAGCGCGGGTCGATCTTCAGCTCCGGCACGCCCAGAACATCGGCCAGGTCCTCCCACTGTTTCTGCTGGTTGGCGGCGATATTGATATAGCCGTCCCGGGTGCGAAAGGAGCCCGAGGGGGCGGCGGTGAAGTTGTCATTGCCCATCAATACCGGCTGCTGGCCGCCGATGAGCAGGTTGGCCGCCACCCAGCCCATCAGGGGCATGATCGAATCGAGCATGGCGATATCGATGAACTGTCCCTCGCCGCTGCGCTCGCGATAGAAAAGGGCGGCCATGATGGCGAACGCGGCATTCAATCCCCCGACCGTGTCACAAACCGGAAAGCCGGCGCGCAGAGGATTGAGCCGCTCGTCGCCGTTGACGGCCATGACGCCGCTCAGGCCCTGGATGATCTGGTCGTATGCCGGTTTGAAAGCATCGGGACCGCTTTGGCCAAATCCGGAGATGGCGCAATAGATGATCTTGGGGTTGATCTGGCAGATCTTTTCGTACGAAAAGCCGAGCTTGGCCATGACCCCGGGGCGGAAATTTTCGACCACGATGTCGGCCGTCTCGAGGAGCTTGCGGAAAATCTCCTTGCCTTCCTCGAACTTCAGGTTTAGTGTCAAGGATTTTTTATTGGCGTTCTGGGCCAGGAAGCTGGTTCCCATCAGCTGTTTGTTGAGCGCGTTGACGTTCCCCAGCTTGCGGGCCAGGTCACCACCGTTTGGATTCTCGATCTTGATCACCTCGGCCCCGAGCAGTGCCAGATGCACGGTGGCGAAGGGGCCGGAAAGAACATTGGTCAGGTCGAGGACCCGGACATTCTCCAATAATTTCATCTTATTCTCCTTTATTGCGCCTTCCTGAAATTCACGATGGAACCCGCTTTCAGGATGAAACCGGGCAACTCGCGGTCAAAGAAACGGCCGAGGTCTCGGGCGGTTTCCAGCAGTTTTTCCAGGTCGATCTCCAAGGCCAGTCCCTGGCGCTGCAACGAGTGGACCAGGTCTTCCGTACAGACGTTCCCGGCCGCCACCTTGGTGAAAGGGCAGCCGCCCAGGCCGCCCAGGGCCGATTCGAAATATTTCACCCCGGTCTTTAGGGCAGCATAGCAGTTGGCAAGGCCCAGACCGTAGGTGTTATGAAAATGGCAGGCCAGCTCGACCTTGCCGTCGCGTTTCAAGATATCGGCGTACAGGGATTCGACTCGGGGCGGGGTCGCATGTCCGGCTGTATCGGCCAGGCTGATATTGCGAATGCCGGCGGCCAGGTACTTGTCCACGATCGACAGGACCCGCTCCGCCGGGATGGGGCCTTCAAAACCACAGCCGAACGCCGACTGGATGGAGACCTGGGTTCGCTTGTGCGCTTTCAGGGCCGCCTGGGCCATGGCGATGATCTGGCCGACGGCATCCTCGGTGCTCTTGCCGGTGTTCTTGCGGCTGTGGGTGTCGCTGGCCGAGACCCCCATGCAGAACATGTCCACGCCGCAAGCCATGCCCCGCTCTAGCCCCTTTTCGTTGAGCACCAGCCCCGACAACACGGCCGAGGCCGTTTTCTTGCCCTTTTCGTTGAAATGAGCGAAAAGCTTGTCGGTGTCTGCCATCTGGGGCACTCTTTCGGGATTGACGAAAGATCCAAGCTGGATCATCTCTATGCCGGCTTCCAGCAGGCTTTCGACCCAGGCGATCTTTTTTTCCAGGGGCACGGTCTGCTTCTCTATCTGCAGCCCATCCCGGAGCCCCACTTCATGTATTTTTATTTCGGTCATATTTTATTCTCCAAGACTTCACTCCGGCTTGTCAGAGCAAAGTGCGCTTACAGTTTCTCGGCGATGGCCTCGGCCATTTCCAGGGTCTTGCTGCCGCCGCCCATGTCGTATGTGCGCACCTTGCCCTCGGCGATCACCTCGGCCACGGCCTTTTCGATCCTGGCGCCCATCTCTTTCTCGCCCAGCCAGTCCAGCATCATCTTGGCCGCCAGGATAGTGGCGATGGGGTTGGTCTTGTACTGGCCGGCGTGCTTGGGCGCCGAACCGTGGGTGGGCTCGAAAACGGCCAGTTTTTCGCCGATGTTGCCTGAACAGCCGAAGCCCAGGCCGCCGACCATCTGGGCGCAGAGGTCGGAGACGATGTCGCCGAACATGTTGGTCGCCACCAGCACCGAGTAATTCTTGGGGTTCTTCAGCAGCCACATGCAAATGGCGTCGATGTTGGCGTCGTCCATTTGGATGCCCGGGAAGTCCTTGGCCACTTCCTTGCCGATCTCGAGGAACAGCCCCTCGGTGGCGCGCACGACATTGGCCTTATGGACAACGGTGACCTTGGGGTAGCCGTGCTTCTTGGCGTACTCGAAGGCGCCGCGAATGATGCGCTCCGAACCCTTGCGGGTGTTGATCTTGCAGGTGATGGCATATTGGTCCAGGGGCACGTCCTTGAAGGCGGCGAAAGCCTTGGCGTTCTTCAGCAGCACGTCTTTGACCTCCTGAGGAACGGGGTTGAATTCCACCCCCGAGTAGAGGTCCTCGGTGTTTTCGCGGAAGATCACCAGGTCGATTCCCTCCTTGTAATTTATGGGATTGCCCGGATAAGCCTTGCAGGGGCGCAGGCAGGTGTAGAGGTCGAACATTTGGCGCATGCGCACGATCGGCGAACGGTAGACCAGCCCCTGGCCCTTCAGCTCAGGCACCAGCTCGGCTTCGGCCGCCTTGACCGGCTTGGAGGTGATGGCGCCGAACATGGCCGCGTCGACGCTATTCAGCAGGTCGATGGTGCGCTGTGGGAAGGATTCGCCCTCCTTGCACCAGAACTCCCAACCGATATCGCCGTGGATGTACTCGGCGTTGAACTGCAGCTTGTCGAGGACGATCCTGGCCGCCTCCATCACTTCCTTGCCGATGCCGTCGCCGGGAAGCCAGGCGATCTTATACTTTTTCCCGTCTGCTTTGTGGCCTGAAACACTCATATATGCCTCCTTTTTATACAACAATGCACAATTTTTATATCATAGAAAAATGGCTCCGTCAATTAAATAAAATGCTGGCTTAAACAAATAAAAAAGCTTGCAGATTTACCGAATTTCAGATACTCAGTATTAATTTTTTTTTTATTTAGAAATAGTTAAAAAAAATTTTTTTAATGAGATTATTTTCTTTTTTTTTTATTTATAATATTATTGGAAAGCAAAAAGGAAAGAAATTATATTTTTTCCACAAGGGGGAGAAATGAAATTCGTGAATATTCACCACAAACCGATTTCCATGTTCGTGATCATCGCCTTCACGATCATGCTGTGCTTCTGGGCCAACCAGACACCCGCGGCGCCGACCAATTCGGCACCCGAAAAGAGTTCAACCGCAGCGCTGGAAAACAGCAAGGGTGAAGACACCGGGTTCATTGAACAGGACGCGCCCACCCACGCCATCAAAAAAGGAAAGAAATTCCCCTGGTTGATCGTGGCCCTGGTCGTCGTGGCCGGGGGAGCGGCAGTCTACTTCCTGGTGCTGAAAAAAAAGAAATACACCCTGACGGTAACCGTCGGTGAGGGTGTCAGCGGGTCTCCCGCTGCCGGGACATCGACCAATGAAAAGGGGACGGTGGTCAATTACAATTATTCCCTGCAAAGCGGCTACAGTGACCTGTCGGTGACCCTGGACGGCGCCCCGGTCGCCGCCAGCGGCAGCGTGACCATGAACGCCAACCATACCCTGGAAGCCAAAGCCACCAAAACCTTTGTCCTGACGGTCAGCAAGGGGGCGCATGTGAACGGGACCCCGAACAACGGCACCTACACCTACGCCCGCGGCACCAATGTTCCCTACAACTTCGCACCCCAGAGCGGCTATGCCAACCTGGAAGTGAAGGTGGACAGCGTGTCCGTGGCCAATTCCGGAACCATCGCCATGGACGCCAACCACACCCTGACGGCAAACCTGCACGGGGCGAACCTCGTGGTCAACTCGACCCCGGCCGGAGCGCGCATCTACATGGATAACACTGACACCGGCTTTACCACTCCCCACTCTTTCTTTTTCACCACGGCCGTGATCAACAAGAACGTGCACGTGCGCGCCGCCACTTGCGGCTACCAGGAATACCACCAGACGGTCAGCGTCAACGTCGGCCAGACCGTCACCGTCAATCCTACCCTGGCCATCGGCATCCGGGAAGATTTCGGCATCCCGGCCTCAACATGCTGGTCACCCTATTACACGACCGGGTGGAGCATCTTCGCTGGCAGTTACCGCTACACTGGAGCCCCATCCGGAGGGTCGCCCAATGTTTTCCTGCATTCCTTCAGCGGCGACTACACGGTATCTTCGGAAATGAACCGCAAAAAGGGGGGCACCGGCGCCAACGCCATTTTCCTGGGCACCAGCTCCAGCAAAACCAGCGCCTACGGCTATTTCTTCGCATATTACAGAACAGGCCTCTACCAAATTTTTCGCTTTCATCCATTCAATTTTGTAAGTTGGACCGGCACCTATACATTAATCAAATCCAGCACATCGAGCGCCATCCAGGCGGGCCTCGACAGGTGGAACACGCTTAAAATTGTCAAGG
Organism: Patescibacteria group bacterium; assembly: GCA_035528155.1. GTDB lineage: Bacteria > Acidobacteriota > Aminicenantia > UBA2199 > UBA2199 > UBA2199. The sequence continues at coordinate 6,680 of DATKZA010000100.1, forward strand.
TGGGCAGCAATTATACGTTTTACATAAACAATACCAATCTGCATTCGTTTACCGATTCGACCTACAATCCGACCTACCTATCGTTGGTTTTCCACGGTGGCGGTTTGACAACCGAAACGCGCACCGATTATGTATATCTGATCCCCAGCTCATGACCGGCGAACAGGAGGGCTGAAAGACAAGCAGGTACAGCGGCACAATATGTAGCATTGTATTGGATTTGTTGCCAAGGTAATTTTAATTTTTCAATAGATTTGCAGTTGCCCGACGGAAATTCTTTTGCTACAATGGGCTTTGGACCAGGATAAAACCTTTCCCATGAAAAAAAAACTAGAACCTGAGCACCGCAGTGCGTCATTTGTCAGTCTGGGCTGCTTCAAGAACACGGTGGACAGCGAAGTGCTGGCCGGGATGTTGCAGGAAAGGGGAATGACGATCGTTTCCGAATACGAAGATCCAGACTGGCTGGTCATCAACACTTGCGGCTTCATCCGCGACGCCAAGGAGGAGAGCATAGAGGAGATCCTGACCGCGCTGGAAAAAAAGGAAAAAGGCGAGATCAAAAAGCTGGTCGTTTTCGGTTGTCTGATCCAGCGCTATTATATGGAATTGCAAACCACCTTTGACAAGGTCGATATCCTCTGGGGCGTCAATGATATAGAGGAATTGGCCGACGCCATCGCCGGCGCCGGGCCCGGCGGCTATCCCGACCAAAAACTGTTTCTTTACTCGGATCGGCACCAGCGCCCGCTATTCACCACCGCCAATTCCAGCTTCATCAAAATCTCCGAAGGCTGCAACATGACCTGCAGTTTCTGCTCCATCCCGCAGATCCGCGGCCCTTTCCGCTCCAGAACGATCCCTTCCATATTGCATGAAGCCGAAATCTTGAAAAAAAGAGGCCTGGAAGAATTGAATCTCATATCCCAGAACTCCACCTATTTCGGCAAGGACAGGGGCCAGCTTTCGCAGCTGCCGGCCCTGTTGAAGGAAATATCCGGGCTGGGCTTCCGTTGGCTGCGCGTACTATACCTGATGCCTGAAGAGGTGACCGAGGCAATCCTGGACGGATTTGCCCGGCCATCGCTCCTGCCCTATTTCGACCTTCCCTTTCAACACGTTTCAGCCCGAGTTCTGAAAAAAATGAACCGCGGCGGCAGCTACAAGAAAAACCTGCGCCTGGTGCGGGAGATCCGCAAAAGGTTCCCAGATGCCGTCCTGCGCAGCACCTTTATCGTCGGTTTCCCGGGTGAAAGCGAAGATGACTTCAGGCAACTTCTCGATTTTGCCGGCGAAGCCGAATTGGAGCGGATCGGGGCTTTCGCCTTTTCACCTGAAGAGAACACGGCCGCTTTCAAGCTGCCCAACCGCAAAAACCCGCAGAGCCTCGAAGACCGGAAAAATATACTGCTGGATGTTTCGGACCGGAACATGCAGAAGTTCAACCAAGGCCTGGTCGGGCAAACCTTGGAGTTTTTGCCGCTGGCCCCCTGGACCCACAACAGCACCATCGGCCGCATCTGGGCCCAAGCGCCTGAAGTCGACGGACATTGTGAGGTGAAAGGCAAATTTATTGAAGGCAGCTCGATGTTTTCCGTTAAGATCAGCGGTTTCCAGAACGAAATGCTGCAAGGAGAAAAATCATGAAGAAAATCGCAATCTTGGTTGCCACCTTTTTCGGAGCCGGCCACTTGCCCGTGGCCCCGGGTACATGGGCTTCTCTGCTGACCGCCCTGATTGTCTTTTTTACCCCGCTTTCGACGCTGCCCTTTGTGTTCCTGGCCCTGATCACGGCATTTGTATACGCCATCGGCATCCCGGCTGCCGGTATTTGCGAAAAGTATTATCAAAAACATGATCCGCGCCAATGCGTCATCGATGAAGTGGCCGGCCAACTGGTCAGCCTCTGGTTTCTGCCCCGGCAAGCCGGATTTTATATCGCCGCCTTTTTACTCTTTCGGATTCTCGACATTTTAAAACCTTATCCGATCAACAAAAGCGAAGCGCTACCCCGAGGCATCGGCATCATGACCGATGACGTGCTGGCCGGATTCTACACCCTGGCTATCCTGCAGGCGATCCGTTACTTTTTTTTCAACTAAGCATTTCTCGGAACAAAGCCATTTTTTTCATCCTGGACATCAGTTAGCCGCTGACAACAGGGACAAGGTTTATATTCAACAATTGCTTTTGTCGGTGAAAAAGTGTAAAATAGGAGCCACATTCGAAAGGAGGATTTTGCTATGGCAAAAGTGTGTGAAATATGCGGAAAAAAGCCTGTATACGGCCACAATGTCAGCCATTCTCATAAAATGACCAATCGCCGCTGGGAACCCAACCTGCAAAAAATCAAAGTCGTGGTTGACGGGGCAAACAAATCCTTACGGGTTTGCACCGCTTGCATCCGCTCCGGCAAAATTAAAAAAGCCGTTTAACGCATTCAATCAGTTTGAAACCGCAAACTGGCAGCGAGTTTGCTCTAAAAAAAAGAATTGGCCTTATCGGTGGCAATTCTCCGGCTGTCAGACATCTGCAAATCGCCGAAACCATGGGACAGTTGATAGCTGAAAACGGCTTTTTGCTGGTTAATGGTGGTTTAAAGGGGGTCATGGAAGCCTCGGCCAGGGGAGCCAAGGCCCATGGGGGATGGGTCATTGGCATTTTACCGGGAAAATCGACGCAGGAGACCAACCCCTTCACCGACATTGCCATTCCCACCGGATTGGGCTACCTGCGCAATGCGCTGGTGGTATTGAATTCCGATGTCCTGGTAGCAATTGACGGCGCCTACGGCACCCTTTCCGAGATCGCCTATACCCAGGTATATGGCAAGAAGGTTTTTGGCATCGAAACCTGGGATATTCCCGGCGTGATCGCTGTGGAGTCTCCGCAGGCGGCCATGCAACAGATCATTGCCTATTTTCAGCGGCTGAAATAAAGGATAAACTGTTATATGACCAACAACTACCGTGTGGTTGTCCATTTCGACGGTACGGAATATTACGGCTGGCAATTCCAGCGTCCTGAATACCGGACCATTCAGGCCGAATTGATCCGGGTCCTGAAAATAATCGCCAAAAAACAGGTCTTGGTCACTGGCAGCTCCAGGACCGACGCCGGTGTTCACTCCAGCGGACTGACCGCCAACTTTCACCTGCCCATCACCATCGAACCCGAATCCTTGCAGCGGGCGATGAATTCACTACTGCCCAAAGATATCCGCATCATGGAGTGCCAGCTCATGGACAAGGCGTTCAATGCCCGCTTTGGCGCCCACAGCAAAACCTATGTGTACCGGATATTCACCGGCCAGGTGCAATCGCCGTTCAGCCAGCGTTTCGCCCTGCATATCCCCTTCCCCTTGGATGTGAAGGCCATGCGCAAAGCCGCCAGATATTTTGTCGGCGCCAAGGATTTCTCTTCATTCACATCGGATGAACCCGGGAAAAAAAGAGCGCGCGAAATAGACATGTTCAAAATGCAGCTCAAGAACGAGGAGATCACCTTCAGCGTACGCGGCAAAAGTTTTTTGCGCTACATGGTGCGCAACATGGTCGGAACGCTCATCGATGTCGGCAAGGGCAAGATCAAAGCCGACGAAATTCCGGCCATATTCGCGGCCAAAGACCGCCGCCGGGCCGGACAGACCGCCCCGGCCAAAGGCCTGACTCTGGTCAGGGTCGATTATAAGCCGGCACAAAACAAAGAATAAAATGGCCTTTCGCCCACTATCTACTTCCTGAGATCCTTATATGTCCGCTTGGAAGCAGAATGGAATTTCCGGAAATCGCTTTTGGATTTATTGGCCGCAGTATTTGAGAATGAGCAGAGTCTGGTCGTCTTCGCGACGGGCTTCGCCCCTGAAATGCTGGACCGCTTCCAGGATGAGCACCCCCAAATCCGTTGGCTGAATATCTGGCCGCTCCCTGAGCAGGGAAAAAAGCCGGTCGTTCCCGAAGCATTCCCCCTGCGGGTTGCAGCTTTCATTGATCCCATCGGAATAGACCAATAGAACATCGCCCTTTTGCATGACCGTTTCGATCACATTGTAAGGGGTATCGGCCATGAGCCCCAGGGCCGGGTTGCCTTTGGCGGTTGGAAGTGGAATTCCGCCGCGGATGAATACGGGGGCCGTATGACCGGCGTTCAGCATTTTGATTTTTCCCGAATCGCTACGGATATCCAGAACGACCAAGGTGGCAAAACTGCAGGTGATGCCATCGCGGTGAAAAATCTGGTTAATTTGAAAACCCAGGTCCGCAAGCCGGGTCGATTCGGTGAGCAGGGCGCGAATGGTCGCCTGCAGCTTGACCATAAGCAGCGCAGCCGGCAGACCTTTTCCGGAAACGTCGCCAAGGACCAGGATATGATGGTCGTCGTTGAATCGGATGCAGTCGATCAGGTCACCGCCCACATCATTGGCCGGCTTGGAATAAAGCCAAGCATCCCATCCGGCAATCTCGGGATTGGGGTCCGGAAGCAGCCGCATCTGGATCGCCCGGCCTTCCTCAAGCTCATTGCGGGCCAGCAGCTTGTCTTTCAATTCGAGCATTAAAATGAAAACCAGGATCAGGCCTCCCAGCTCTCCAAAATTAAGGTTGACTCCAAGCGAACCAAACTGAATCCTGGAGTTTTGCAGGAACAAAATGAATATGGCGATGAGCAGCAAGAGGCGGCGGATCGGTGTCAGCTTCAAAAAAAGACTTTTCAACAGCCAGCCGGCCAGATAGAACCCGCGGGCGATTGGCCGCATGCTTTCCAGGCGGTTCTTTTGCTCTTCTTCGAGATAGAACTCCTTGAGTTCCCTGAAATCACGAAAGATCGTATGCCAAAAATTGCGCGGCGGAATTTTCCTGAAAAAACCACCATGAATGTTGTTTTTTGGTTTTTCTTCTTTATTATTGCCCATGCATAAGTTTACTATACAATTTATTTTTTTTGTTGCAGATAGTCATGCAAAGACTCCGCCGCTTTTTTGCCGTCGCCCATGGCCAGAATGACGGTCGCCCCGCCCCGGACGATGTCACCGCCGGCAAAAATTTCCGGCAGCGCCGTTTGCATGGTCTCCTCATTGACCACGATGGTTCCCCACTTCGTCACTTCAAGTCCCTGGATCGTCCGGGGAATCAGGGGATTGGGGTCCGTTCCCACCCCGACCACCACGGTATCCACATCAATCGTGTATTCGGAACCGGGGATCACGACCGGACGTTTGCGTCCCGAGTCGTCCGCGGCCCCCAAACCCATTTTTTGAACCTTCATCTGCCTGACCCGTCCATCGGCATCGCTGATATATTCAACGGGATTTGTCAAGGTCAAAAATTCGACACCCTCTTCCTTGGCATGGTGAATTTCCTCGATTCGGGCCGGCATTTCCTGTTCAGAGCGGCGGTATACGATCATCGCCTTTTCGGCACCCAAGCGGATAGCAACCCTGACCGAATCCATTGCCGTGTTGCCGCCGCCGATCACCGCCACTCTTTTCCCCAGCACGATAGGGGTATCATAATGGGGAAATTGATACGCTTTCATGAGATTGACCCGGGTGAGGTATTCATTGGATGAATATACACCTATAGCGTTTTCACCGGGGATGTGCATGAATTTGGGCAGTCCGGCCCCGCTGCCGATAAAAAACCCCTGAAATCCCTGTTTTTTCATATCCTCGATGGTCAGGGTTTTCCCGACGATCACATTTTTTTCAAACACCACTCCCAGCTTTTCCAGATAGGCGATTTCCGATCTGACGATGCTTTTGGGCAAGCGAAACTCGGGTATGCCGTAACTCAAAACACCGGCAAGCTCATGCAGGGCCTCAAAGACGGTCACCCGGTAGCCGCTTTTCGCCATTTCACCGGCAAAAGTCAAACTGGCCGGCCCGGAACCGATGGCCGCCACCTTGATCTGGTTCCCTGTTTTCATAGGCGGGATGGAAATGTTTCCGGCCAAGCGTTCGCAATCCGAGGCGAACCGTTCCAAGTAACCAATGGCCACCGGGGCTTTTTTCATTTTGTGATAGATGCATTGGGCCTCGCACTGAATCTCCTGGGGACAGACCCGGCCGCATACAGCCGGCAGGGCATTGGTTTCTTTTAATTTTCTGGCCGCCGCCAAAAAATCCTTTTTTTCTATCAATTTGATGAACCCCGGAATATTGATGTTCACCGGGCAGCCGGATATACAAGAAGGCGTGGAACAATCCAGGCAACGCTGCGATTCCAGCACGGCCGCATCTTCATTTAAGCCCACATTGACTTCCATGAAACCCAGGATCCTCTCCATGGGCCCCATTTCGGGCATTTTTACACGGGGCAAGTTGCTTCTTTCCTTGGCACTGAGCCTGGTTCTCATTTCATTTCGCCATTCCTGATTTCTGTCGGCGCCCAATTCCTGGAAATTAACCGCCATGCTGCTTCTCCTTCAGGGCAATGATTTCAAATAACCGTCATAAGAAACCTGCTCTTCTTTTTTATAGGTATTCAACCGTTTGAGCATCTCATCGTAGTCTATTTCGTGGGCATCGAATTCCGGCCCGTCCACGCATACAAACTTGGTCTTGCCGCCCACCGTGACCCGGCAGGCCCCGCACATCCCGGTCCCGTCGACCATTATGGTATTCAAGCTGGCGATGGTGGGAATATCATATTTCTTTGTCAGCAAAGCGACGAATTTCATCATTACCGCCGGACCGATGGCCACCGCCAGATGGACCGGTTCGCGCAGCAACACCTTTTCAATCCCGACCGTGATCAATCCTTTTTCCCCGTATGAACCGTCATCGGTCATGACGATCATTTCATCGGCAAACACGGCCATCTCCTTTTCCAGGATCAGCAGCTCCCGGTTGCGGGCGCCGAGAACAGTGATCAGTTTGTTGCCGATCTCTTTGAAAGCCCTGGCAATGGGATAAAGAGGGGCAATGCCCACACCGCCGCCGCAAGCAACAACGGTCCCGACTTTTTCAATGTGCGTGGGTTTGCCTAGAGGGCCGGATATGTCCAGCAGGGAATCACCCGGGTCCAGGTTCGCCATTTTGTGAGAAGAGGTACCGACTTTTTGAATGATCAGGGTGATGGTCATTTTTTCCTTGTCGGCATCGGCAATGGTCAGCGGGATGCGCTCCCCCCTGTCATCGGTGCGGACAATGACGAATTGGCCGGGGCTTTGTTTTTGGGAAATTTGCGGAGCTTCCACTACCAGCTTCACCACATTTTCCGACAGCATTTCTTTGGCAACAATTTTGTTCATTGGGTCATCCTCCCAAGTTTGCCTTACAGTAACAAACTGCGTTTTAAAATGCAATTTATCATGTCCGGCCACTGCATTTTTCTCTATCAATGAAGAAATCTCCTAAAATAAGGATTGATTGTAATATAAAACGCAACATTATTATACAGACAGAAATTTGATAGCGAAAAATCATCTGCTATGGCTGATATGTGCAATATCGTTAAGTGTCAATATATTTAACACAACCTGAAAAACCCGTCTGGCAGGCCCTTTCAAGGCTCAACCGTAAATAAATCATACAGTCCGTTTCAAGGGAAAGGTGAACATTATTCCAAAACCCTTGTCCAGGCAGGCTTTTCTATTTGGCATGACTATTGCTTATCAATTGTTGGGTGAAACAAACACCTGCGAAATATAAAAAAAGGAGAATAAAATGAATGAAAAGAAAGTATTGCTGATCGATGACGAGGCCTCCCTGCGGCGCAGCCTGACTTTGGGGCTGCAGCAAAAAGGATATGAAACCGAATCCTGCGAAAACGGCATGAACGGCTTGAAAGCTTTGGAGCGGTTCAAACAAAAAAAAACACTTTTGCATTATGTGGTCATTGATGTCCGCCTGCCAGATATCGACGGCATCAAGTTGCTCAAGGTAATCAAATTCAATTATCCGGAATTGCCTGTAGTCGTTATCACCGGCTATGGCAGCGAAAGCATTGCCGCGGATGCCAAGTCGGAAAAAGCCGACGCTTACCTGGAAAAGCCGTTCAGCGCAGATGAACTGGCAAAAATTTTTGCTGAAATTCCCCAAAAAGACCAAGCCATCGCCCCTGCGGAAGCGCAAAGCGAAGAGACAGGCGAGGGCAAGGCCGTTAGCGCCTACGTTATGATGAATTTTTCAGAGACCGCCAATTTGGCAGACGTGTATCAGGAAATGTATTTCATGGATCATGTTTTATACTGCGATGCCATCAAAGGTGATTTCGACATGGCCGTGCTGCTGCAAGCGGAAAAATTGAGCGAACTGCATGACATGGTTGAAAACAAAATCAAAAAACTGCCCGGGGTAAAGGATATCTGCTTCATGCCCGTGGAATCTCCGCTTTTACCCGAAAGCGTCAACAACATCATCGGCACGGTGGACAAGGCCCTGGGCCGGGAAAAAGGAAATCCCGAAATCATCAACAACGCGAATTTCTGGAAAAGCGCTTCCTCCTACGTATTCTTGGAGATCGAAAAAGAAAAACTGGAAAACATCTATCCCACCCTTTATGTAAATGAGCAGGTTGTTTCCTGCGACTTCACCAAGGGGAAGTACGACATTGTTTTGCTCATGCAGGGCACCAGCTTTGCCGAGATCGACCGCAACATCCAAAATAAAATCAAGCCTCTGAACGGTGTGCTGAGGATCAAGGAAGCACCGATCATCAAACTATTTGAAATGTAAGCCAAATTATACGATAATGGGGGCATGGAAGCCCACGACAAACAGAAAGCGCAACAGACAAAAAACGGCCTCGCCGGTTTCAAGGTAGAACTGTGGAACTATGAGGGGGAAAAGGGAGCCCTGATTCCCCTTTTGCAGGCCGCCCAGGACACCTACAGCTACATCCCGGTTGCAGCCATCGACCAGATCAGCGAAATTGTCGGCATCCCGGCCGCCGAGATTTACGGGGTCATCACTTTTTACTCACAATTCCGTCTCAAACCACTGGGAAAATATCTGATCAAGGCCTGCGACGGCACGGCCTGCCACGTCAACGGTTCGGAACGGATCGCCGGGACCATTGAAGATGAACTGCCGATCGTCGGCAACGACACCACGCCGGACGGGTTGTTCACCCTGCAAAAAGTGGCCTGCATCGGCTGCTGCTCTCTCTCGCCCGTCATCATGATCAACGATGAAACCTACGGCCGCTTGACACCGAAAAAAGTCCAGCTGCTGCTGAAAGAATACAAAGAAAAAGAAAAAAAACCCCAGACTCCCTGAAGCGGAAAGGAGAAGATCCATGAAGACCATCAAAATCGGGCTTGGCACATGCGGTGTTTCGGCTGGAGGGGAAAAGGTCTATGCCGCCCTGAAAAACGAGATTGCCAAGGAAAACATTTCGGTTAACTTGCTGGAAACAGGCTGCATGGGCAACTGTTACCAGGAAGTCCTTCTCGAAATAATAGACGAAAAGGGCAACGACTTTTTTTACGGCAACGTCACGCCGGAAAAAGTCAAAAGGATCCTGGACGAACAGATCCGCCAGGACAAACCCATCGAAGAATGGATCGTCAAAGGATTGAAAGCCGACAGCGACGATACTTTTTTCGCCAAGCAAAAACGCATCGTTCTGCGCAATTGCGGCATCATTGACCCCAATTCCATAGAAGAATACATTGCCTGCGGCGGCTATCAGGCCATTCAAAAGGTATTGAAGGAATACACCCCCGAACAGGTCATTGAGGTCGTATTGAATTCAGGATTGCGCGGCCGCGGCGGGGCCGGATTCCTGACCGGCATGAAATGGCGTTTCTGCCGCCAGGCCAAGGGAGACAAAAAATACATCATCTGCAATGCCGATGAAGGCGACCCCGGCGCCTTTATGGATCGCAGCACCCTGGAGAGCGATCCACACCAGGTGTTGGAAGGAATGATGATCTGCGCCTTTGCCTGCGGTGCCGACGAAGCGGTCATTTATGTCCGCGCTGAATATCCCATGGCGGTCAAACGTTTGCACTATTCCATTAAAAAGGCCCTGGAAAAAGGCTATCTGGGGAAACACATCTTCGGATCGGAAATGAACCTGAAAATCAAGATCAAGGAGGGGGCCGGCGCTTTCGTCTGCGGCGAAGAGACCGCCCTGATCGCCTCGATCGAGGGCAAGCGCGGCATGCCCCGTTTCCGCCCCCCTTTTCCCGCCCAAAAGGGCTTGTGGGGCAAGCCGACCAACATCAACAATGTGGAGACCTACGCCAATATCCCCTGGATCATCATGCACGGCGCCGATGCTTTCGCCGCCATGGGCACTGAGAACAGCAAAGGGACTAAAGTGTTCGCCCTGGCCGGGAAGATCGCCCGCGGCGGCCTGGTGGAGGTCCCCATGGGGTTGACCATCAACGAGATCATCTACGACATCGGCGGCGGCATTCGCGACGGAAAAAAATTCAAGGCAGTGCAGATGGGCGGCCCATCGGGCGGCTGTATACCCGCCTCCATGGGCGACCTGCAGATCGATTACCAGAAGATCAACCAGACCGGGGCGATCATGGGCTCGGGCGGCATGGTGGTCATGGACGAGACGACCTGCATGGTGGAAATGGCCAAGTTCTTCCTGCGCTTCACCCAGGATGAAAGCTGCGGCAAATGCACTTTTTGCCGCATCGGCACCAAGCGCATGCTGGAGATCCTGGAGCGCATCACCGACGGCAATGGGCAAGAGGGGGACATTGAATTGCTGGAGGACTTGGCCGACAAGATCCGCAACAACACCATCTGCGGACTGGGACAGACCGCCCCCAACCCCGTTCTGACCACCTTGAAATATTTCCGCGAGGAATACGAGATCCATATCCGTGATAAAAAATGCCCGGCCCACAGCTGCGCACCGCTCTTGACCTTCACCATCCTGGAAGACAAGTGCACCGGCTGCACGCTGTGCGCCAGGGTGTGCCCGTCCGCGGCCATAAGCGGCGAAAAAAAGAAAATTCACAAGATCGACCAAACCCTCTGCATCAAGTGCGGAAAATGTTTCGAGAGCTGTAATTTTAAAGCCATCATCAAGGATTGAAGAGGAACCCAGCCATGGATAAAGTTAAACTCACCATCGACGGAAAGCAAGTGACCGCCCGTGCCAATCAAACCATACTGGAGGTGATCCAGGAAAACCAACTCGCCGACATACCCACCCTGTGTCACGAGCCAAAACTTCCCCCATACGGATCTTGTTATCTTTGCGTGGTGGAAGTCGAAGGGGTCAACAAGCTGATCCCGTCGTGCTCCAGCCCGGTGGCGGACAAAATGGTCATCCATACCGACAACCCGCGCATCCATGAAGCCAGAAAAACCGCTTTGGAACTGTTGCTGTCGAATCATTACGCCGACTGTCTGGCCCCCTGCCAGCAGACCTGCCCGGCCGGCGTCGATGTCCAGGGTTACATCGCCCTGATCGCCATGGGCAAACCCAGGGAAGCCATTCGCCTGATCAAGCAAACCAACCCCCTGCCGCTGGTTTGCGGCCGGGTCTGCGTGCGCGAATGCGAAGTGGCCTGCCGCCGCAACCGTGTCGATGAGCGCGTGGGCATCGATTACTTGAAGCGTTATGCCAGCGACATCGATATCGAGGATCCCTGGACCCCGGCCCTGGCCCCAGCCAACGGCAAAAAGGTCGCCGTGGTAGGCGGCGGACCGGCCGGTTTGACCTGCGCTTATTACCTTCTGCTCAGGGGATACACGGTCACCCTGTTCGAGAAATCGCCGGAACTGGGCGGCATGCTCCGCTTCGGCATTCCCGAGTACCGCCTGCCAAAAAAAATGCTGGACAAGGAGATCTCCTGGATCACCGACCTGGGCGTGAACGTGAAAAAAAATACGGCCCTGGGCAAGGACTTCACGATCGCGGACCTGAAAAACCAAGGATTCGACGCCATCTACCTGGCCTTTGGCGCCCAGAAAGCGAAAAGCATGCGCCTTCCCGATGAAGAAACCATCGCCGGCGTCCTGCCGGGCATCGATTTCCTCTGGCAGCTCCAAAGCGAGAAAAAACCCCGGATCCACGGGAATGTCATAGTGGTCGGCGGCGGCAACACTGCACTGGACGCCGCCCGTACCGCCAGGAGGCTGGGCGCTGAAAAAGTGACGATACTGTACCGCCGCACCCGCAACGAGATGCCGGCCCACCCCATGGAGATCGACGCTGCCTTGGAAGAGGGAGTGGAACTGATCCTGCTCTCGGCCCCGACCGAGCTGGTCCAGGAAAAAAGCCGGCTCAAGGCCCTTACCTGCATCCGCATGGAGCTGGGCGAAGCCGACGCCAGCGGCCGGCGTAGCCCGGTCCCGGTCCCGGGCTCCGAATACCGGCTCCCCTGCGATTTCGCCATATCGGCGATCGGCCAGGACGTCGACCTGTGCGGCCTGCAAAAAGACCCGCTGCTGAAATCGACCCGCTACAACACCCTGGTCTTCGGCGAGGACACTTTTGAAACATCGCTCCCCGGGGTCTTTACCGGCGGCGACATGGCCACCGGCCCGGCCGTGGCCATCGATGCCATCGCCCACGGCAAGATCGCGGCCAATGCCATCGACCACTACATTAGCTCCGGCAAGGCCGCGGGCAAGAAAAAGGAATTTATCAGCCGCAAGGAAGCCTTCGGCGACATCCCCGACAGTGATTTTTCCGACTACGCGGCGATCGGCAAGGAAAAGATGCCCGAATTGCCGGCCGCTTCCAGGGCGAAAACGTTCGACGAGGTCGAACTGGGGTTCAGCCCGGAACAGGCGAAAAATGAAAGCAGCCGCTGCCTGGAGTGTGGCTGCTCGGCGTATTTCGATTGCGACCTGCGCAAACACGCCGTGGATTTCAACGTGGACCTGAAAAAATTCATCGGCGAGGTCAGGAAGTACAAAGTGGACAAAGCCCATCCCTTCATCATCCTTGACCCCAACAAGTGCATCGCCTGCGGGCGCTGCGTGCGCACCTGTTCGGAAATACTACGCGTTTCGGCACTGGGCTTCGTCTACCGCGGCTTCAAGTCGGTGGTCCGGCCCTCCATGGAAAAAAAGCTCCTCGAGACGAACTGCATTTCCTGCGGCAACTGCATCGCCGCCTGCCCTACCGGCGCCATCGCCGAAAACTTGCCTTTCGCCAAGCCGGGGCCGTGGGCCGGGAAAAAACATGTGTCCATCTGCCATTTTTGCTCGGTCGGTTGCGTTTTGCAATACAAGGTCTTTGATCAGGACACGTTTTCCGCGGAGGGATTCAGCGGCGATTCACACAACAAGGGCTATCTTTGCCAAAAAGGCCGTTTCGCCTACCGCTATATGCTGGACGAACAGCGCCTGCTCAAGCCCATGCTGAAAACCAAAAACGGCCTGCGGGACGCTTCCTGGGAAGAGGCGCTCGATCAAACTGCAAAAAAAATCCGTGCTATCGAAAAGAAATACGGCGCCGAAGCCGTGGCGGTCTTCGCCTCACCGCGGCTAGCCAACGAAGAACTTTATTTGCTGCAAAAATGGGTGCGCTCCGGCTTCAAAACCAACATGATCGGCAGCTTCAACAACCTGTTCAACGGCCGCGATCTGGACGCGCTTGATGACATGTTCGGCCTGACTGCCTCCACGACCACCATGGATGAATTCAAAAATGCCGAAGTAATCATGGTCATGAACTGCGAATTGACCGAAAACAACCTGGTCGCCGAATTGAAAATCAAGGAAGCCATGAAAAGGGGGGTTCGCCTGGTGGTCGTCAGTTCTTCTGAGAATGCCCTCAGCAAGATCGCCGATCTCTGGCTCGACCCCAAACGCGGTACCAACACGGCCCTGATCGCAGGGCTGGCCAACGCGCTGATCAAGAAAGAAAAGATCGACCGTGATTTTATTGGAAACCGCACGGAGAATTTTCTCGAATACCAGGCCTCCATCGCAAAACTAGGGAAAAAAGAGACCATAGAAACCACCGGCGTTCAACCTGAAAAATTCGATCAACTCGCGTCCATGCTTGCCGGCGCCCCCAATTTTATCGTGGTATACGGCATGGACCAGTGCCTGGAAAAATCGCGGGACGACCTGAAGGCCCTGGGCAACCTGCTGCTCCAGCAGGGAAAATCCGGCCAGCCCGGCAACGGCCTGATCCTGGTCAGCGAATTCGCCAATTCCCAGGGGTTGCTGGACATGGGCGTCGATTCGCGATACTTGCCCGGAGCCGTCCGCAGCAACTCCCCGGCCAGCGAGCGATTTCAAAAACTGTGGGACATTGGCCCGGATACGATCTTCCAGCCGGTCGATTTCAGGGAAAGATTCAGCAAGGGCAAGATCAAGGCCCTGCTTGTTTTTGGTGAAAACCCACTGGCCTCGTCCGCGGCGGGCAAATTGCTGGTTGACGTGGAATTTACCCTGGTAGTGGATTTCTTCATGACCACCAGCGCCTCCGAAGCCGACGTGGTATTGCCGGCGTCGACGCCGCTGGAAAGTTCGGGAACCTACACCGCCTGCGACCGCCGCGTGCAACGCAGCCAGGCGATCTTCTCTCCCAAGGGCGGGATGACCAACTGGGAGATCATTTGCCGCTTGGCCGAAAAAACCACGCGGCCTTTTCTATTTCGCGGCACGGATGATGTTTTCAATGAGATCCGCCAGGCCAACCCCTTCTACCAAGATGTTGAAATGGGCAGCTTCTGGGGGAAAACCATATTACTGGAGAAGTTTTACACCGCCAACGGCAAAGGAAAATTCCTGCCTCTGAAAATCGAGATTGCCACCTGCAACCAGGAAAAGCAACCGTTGCTCGCCAGCGAAAGCTACATCCAAACTAAAATAAAAAACAAACTGGTGGTATAATGCCCCCGTTGTTTTAAAAAGGTTGCCAAGTGAAAAAAACCGCCCAGCGCAAAGAATGCATTGAATGCGCCAGAAAGCTTGAATACGATCTAAAGGAAAGGATCAAGGAACTTGAATGCCTGTACATCATCAGTTCCCAGATTGATTCCGGGAAAAGCCTCGGACAAATATTGGAAAATTCAGCGGCAAACCTGGTCAAGGGGTTTCAATATCCCGAAATGGCTTGCGCGGCCATCATCCTGGACCAAAGCCAATATACTCCCGGAACCATATCCTGCGACAATATCAAAGCTTCGCTCCAGTCCGATATCGTGGTCAACGGCAAGACGCGGGGTTGCGTCAAGATCGGTTATTTGAAGGAAGACGATTTCCTCGAGGAAGAAAAAAAACTCATCAAGGAAATCGGCCACATGATCTCCAAAGCCGTTGAAAAGCATGAACTGCAGCTGGAATTAAAAAAATATGTCGGCAACTTGAAAGACCTGGTTAAAGCCAAAACCCAGGAATTGGAGAAATCCACAAAGCGCTTTGAGGATCTTTTCGAAAATGCCCCTGACGGGATCGTCATATCAAAACGGAACGGAGACATTCTCAAGGCCAATCGAGCCTTTTACCGGATGCTTAACTACCCCGAAGACGGGTCGGTCAAACTGAATTTTGTCAGAAACAAATTGTATGCCAATATTCCCAGCATCAGGCCTTACATTTTCAAAAAACTTAAAGAAAAAGGCTTTTTAGAGGGAATGGAAATGAGCCTGATCGACGCCAGGGGCAAACAGTGTCCAGTAATAGGATCCTTCATCTATGTGGATTTTGATGGCCGGCAATGTATCGAGGAGGTCTACAAGGATATCCGCCTACGCAAGGAGTTGGAACAAGAGTTAATCCGGCAAAACGAAAACCTTGAAAAGATCGTCCAGACCAGGACGGCCGACCTGGAAAAGCAGAAAGACCTTCTGGTCAATAAAAACAAGGAGCTTGTTTCGCTGACCGAGAAGCTGAAGGAAAGCCGGAACAAGCTACAAACGCTCTTTGACGCCATTACCGACCAGGTCGTCATGATAGACCGGGACTTCAATATCAAGATGGCCAATCGCAAAGAAGGGACCCATAGCGGCAAATGCCACGCAAAGATCTTCAACCTTTCCCGACCCTGCGACAGATGCCCGGGCGCAATGGTTTTTAAACAGAAAAAATCGATCACTCTGGAGGAAAAATACGGCGACGAGTATTACCTGCTGCAGGCTTACCCGATTTTTGATGACCGGAGTGAAGTGGAGGGCGTGCTGGAGTTCTCCCGCCTGATCACCAAGCAGAAAAATATGGAAATCCAACTGATGCAAACCGACAAACTGGCCTCGCTCGGACAACTTGTCTCGGGCATCGCCCACGAAATCAACAACCCCAACACCTTTATTCGGGGTAACGTGTCGATCATTCAAGAAGCCATGAAGGACATTCTTCCCATTTTGGACGAATATTCCCGCAATAACAGGAACCTACAGGTCGCCCGCTTGAATTACGACGTTTTTAAAAGCAACATACTGATATTATTGGATGATATGGCCCAGGGAACCAATCGCATCAAGACGATTGTGGAAGGGTTGCGCAAGTTCGCCAAAAGGGATGACGGGGTATTGAACGATGAGTTGGACCTCAATGAAATCATTCAAAACTGCCTGCGTCTTGTTGCCAACCAGATCGGCAGAAAAGCCAAAGTCAAATTTGAACTTAACGAAAATATCCCGAAGATTAAAGGCAATTTTCAACGCCTGGAGCAAGTGGTCGTCAATATCCTGATCAACGCCTCACAAGCCATAGAAAAGAAAATAGGTTCCATTGAGATCTCGACAGCATTTTTGGAAAAGGAGAATGAAAATCTGCTGAAAATAAGCGATGACGGCAAAGGCATTGATGAAAAAACCGTAAAACAGATCTTTGATCCGTTTTTTACAACCAAAAGAAACCAGGGCGGGACCGGACTCGGCCTGTCCATCGCCTATGGGATAATCAAAGAACACAAGGGCCGGATCGAAGTGGAAAGCAAATTGGGCTCGGGCACCACTTTTTCAATATACATGCCGGTCTCGCAAAAGGAAAACCCATGAAGAAAATCCTGGTCATAGACGACGATCAAGCCGTTTTGAACTACCTGAACATCATGCTGTTGCAAACCGGGGCATACGAAGTTTCAACGCTCGTCAACAGCTCCAAAGCTTTTCATGAATTGAAGAACAACAATTACGATCTGCTGCTTTTGGATATGGACATGCCCGACGTGAGCGGATTGGACATCTTGAAGCATATCAAGGAAAAAACCATTGATATCGAAACCATCGTCTTGACCGGAGTGGAAGATGTAGAGTTGGCTGTTTCGGCAATGAAACTCGGTGCATTCGACTATCTGACCAAACCAGTTGACAATGATCAATTGCTGAAGATCATAAAAACCGTCTTGGAAAGCCGCAGAGACAAAATCGCAACGGAAACGGAAGCCGCGGTTTCCATGGAACATTTGCAATTCAAGGACGCTTTTAAGGATATCGTCACCCAGAATGAAGAAATGATCAGGATGTTCCAAATGGTTGAAAAAATGGCCCAGCCGGACAACAGCATCCTGATCTGGGGTGAAAGCGGCAGCGGCAAGGAATTGATCGCCAAGGCCATCCATCAGATCAGCAAACGCCGCAATGAAAACTTTGTCGCTGTGAATGCCGGCACGTTCGCCAACGAACTTTTTTCCTCTGAATTCTTCGGCCACAACAAAGGCGCATTCACCGGGGCCAGTTCGGCCAAAAAAGGATTCCTGGAGGCGGCGGACAAGGGAACGCTTTTCCTCGATGAAATCGGTGAATTGGCGCTGCCGATCCAGGTTAAGTTGCTGAGGGTCCTTCAGGAAGGGGAATTTTTCAGGCTGGGTTCGACCAAGAATCAAAAAGTCGATGTCCGCATCCTCGCTGCCACCAACAAGGATTTATTGAACGAGATGAAAAAGGGAAATTTCCGCAAAGATCTATTTTATCGCCTGAACATGAGTTCTGTTTACCTGATCCCGCTGCGGGAAAGAAAAGGCGATATCCCGCTTCTGTGCCAGCACTTTTTAAAAAAGTTCAATGAACAGAACCAGAAACAAATCCAGAAAATTTCAGAACCGGCCATGCGTTTGCTGAACCAGTACGATTATCCGGGAAACATCCGTGAACTGATGAACATCATCAACAGCGCCATCATCATTGAAAGCGGAAGCGAATTGCACAAAAAATCACTGCCCCACTATTTTTTGGAAAATTCCAGTTTCAAGGAAGATGTGGCCACGGGTTTGCCCTTGAAGGCTTTAAGCGAGATCGAAAAAGATCAGATCAAAAACGTGCTTCAACATACCAAGGGAAACAAGACCCAGGCGGCCAAGATACTGGGGATATCCCGGATCACCCTATTGGCAAAGGTCAAGAAGTACCAACTGCAGCCCTGAAAGGACCGCAAACAAGGTTTCCCCGATTCACTGCCTTTGATCCAAAGCGGCAATGATTTTCAAATATTTGTTCTCGATTATTTCCCAGGAATAGTTTTCCAGGAAAAACCTTTTGCCGTTTTCGCCCAGGCGCTCCCGCAAAAGGACATCGGCCTGCAGGATGAGAAAAGCCTCCCTGAATTCATCGTAGTTGCAGTACCACAAGCCTGCCTGGCTGCGCTGACATTGGCCGCGCAGCACTTCGGTCCTGCCGTTGGCCAGAACCGGTTTTCCGAGCGCCCAGGCCTCCAGGGCCACCATGGAAAGCGATTCAAACTGCGAGGGCATGATCAAGAAATCCGCGCCCTGCAACAGGTCGAATTTTTCTTTGCTTTCCTGGAAACCGATGTGGACGATATTTTCATGCTCCGGGATGGGAATATAGGTTTTTCCGATCAATAGCAATTTCAAGGCGATTTTTCTCTCGGCCAGCAGCCGCAGATAAAAATCGAACAGTTCGGGCACACCCTTGTTTTCATCCAGGCGGCCGATATAAACAAAATATTCACCCTGGATGCCCAGTCGTGCCAGCGTCCCTCGCGGATCAAAGCGATCGGGGATCTCGGAGCCGACGCCGACCACGTCCCCGCATAGCGACGCATTTCCGGAGATGCGGTTGATCAATTCCTTTTCCTCCGGGGAATTGTAAACGATCGCCGCCGGCAGCTTGAAAAAATCCTTGAACAGGTTAAGGTAGACCACCTGGTCGTGCTCGGCCGTAGGAACCAGGATGGCTTTGCGGCGGAATTTGCTTACCCCATAATAAGAATGGTAATAGCGGTAGGAAAAAAATATGAAATAAGCGAACTCAGGTTCCCTGCTTTCAAGCACTTGTAGCAATTCCGGGACCACCGGCCCTTCTTCTTCCAGCCAGCGCAATTCATCTTCCAGAACATGCTCCTCCTCAAAAATGTGCTGTTGGATCTTGCCGAAGGTCTCCGGATCCCTTGGTTTCTTTACGCGGAAACGGTTGACCTTGATGCCATTCAATAATTCTTGTCCGCCGCGGTAATGATGGTCCCAAGTGACATAATCGCAAGCGGTGGTGGTAAACACCTCGATCGCAAAAAATTTGCTCAACTTTTCCGCGATCAAACGGGCGTGGTATTCGGCGCCGCCATTGATCTCCAACCCGTAGCGCTGCACCACGACGGCAATTTTTCTGGACATGAGGCCATTATATTATATCCGCTGCGCTTTTCAATATGAATTCAGGACAAGCCCAAAGGTTTTTCATGGTCAGAAAAGGTACAGTTGAAATCACTGCGGCAATCTGTTACCTTGGCACAGCGTTAGAAAAGGAGATATATTGAACCAATTGTTAAAAATCGCACTGCGGGCGGCACGCGAGGCAGGGGGTCTGATCTGCCGTGATTTCCGAAATGTTCCCGCAGCAGACATCCAAGCCAAAGGCAAAAATGATTTTGTCACCCGCGTCGACAAAGAAGCCGAAATAATCATCAAAGGTGTCATAAAGCAAAATTTTCCCGATCATCGCCTCCTGGCAGAAGAAAGCGGCTATTCGGCCAAAGCAAGCGAATTTCTCTGGGTCATCGATCCGCTGGACGGCACGACCAA
>DATKZA010000101.1:0-22390 GCA_035528155.1 Patescibacteria group bacterium
TATAGAGATGACGGAAAAGGGCGGACAATGAAATTAAATTTGCGCGAAGAAATAAAAAAAGGCATGGGGAATTTTTCCCGCACCCAGAAACGCCTGGCAAATTTTCTTCTTGACAACTGGTCGGAGATCCCGCTGCTGTCCATTGAGGCCATTGCCAAAAAATCGGGGGTCAGCATGGCTTCCGTCACCCGCTTGACACGGAAATTGTCCTGCAAGGGCTTCTATGATTTCAAGAAACAGATCAAAAGCGAGCACATGCACAACATCATCAACCCGGTTGAGCGTTTCTTTTCAATTAAAAGCGACCTGAGCGGCAAAAAATCCCTGATCAAGGCCGCCCGCCAGGACGTAAAAAATATCAACCGCTTGCTGGCCACTATCAGCGAAGAAACATTTTTGAAACTGGTGGAATGTATCGAAAAAGCTCAGCGGGTTTTCACCTACGGCGTGGGCATTTCCTCCATTTTTGCCAACCTGGCCGCCTACACCTTCAACCAGATCCAAAAAGAAACCCACAGCCTGGATGAGGGGCATACTCCGGTGGAGGAGAAAATTCTGGCCCTTAACCAGGACGATATTATCATTTTTTCCTCTTTCTTCCCGTATTCAAAATGCACGGTCGAATTCGCCCGTCTGGCCCAGCGCCGGGGATTGAAAATCGTGACTTTTTCCGATAACGAATTTTCGCCTTTATCTGAAATCGCGTTATTGTTGTTGAAGATACCCCGTGAAAACATCCTCTTCACCACCTCCATTTCGGCCATGGCGGTGCTGCTGAACGCCGTCGCCACCGAGATCGCCTTGAAAAAAAAGGATATTCTTGCCCAGGAGCTGAAGGGGCAGGAGCGCCAGCTGCGCATGTTCTATGTATGAAGTGAGACCTCATGCGAGGACGTCATGAAACAAAAAAGGTTGCTGGAAATATTATTGTCGTTAATAAAAATCGAGGCAATGTCACAGCATGAAAAACCTGTCGCCGATCACATCCATGATTTTTTGCATGCTTTAAATTTAAAACCTTATTTCGACAAATCATGCATCCAAACGGGAAGCGACACCGGAAACCTGATATGCAAGGTAGGCAGTGGCGGGGATTTCATGCTTTTAGCGCACATGGATACGGCCCAGCCGACGGCTGGGGTCAATCCGCAGATACTGGCCGACCGGATCACTTCTGACGGAACGTCCGTTTTAGGGATCGATAACCGGGTAGGTATCGCAGTGATCCTTTATGCGCTGGAAAAAGTCTTGCTTGAAAAAAATGTCATCAAAGATTTCACTGTCGGTTTTACCACTTGCGAGGAGTCGACATTGGCTGGTTCATTGAACCTGGAAATTGCTGACCGTATAAAAAAATGTTTTATTTTTGATTCTTGCTTACGCCCGGGTGCTTTTATCTATTCAAGCTGCGGAGCAAAAAATTTTACTGTTACCATAAAAGGGCTCGCCGCCCACTCCGGTCTGGCTCCTGAAAAAGGCATCAATTCGATCGCCATTGCAGCCTTCGCGCTCAGCCAGATCAAGCAAGGGAGAATTGGAGACAAAACCACCGTCAATATCGGCACCATAAGCGGCGGATCGGCTGTCAATGTGGTTCCTGAAAAAACGCTATTGACAGGCGAAGTGAGGTCGGCGGAACTGGGCATGGTGGATGAGGTGATCGCGGGCATCAAAACAATATTTTTAAAAGAAAGCGCCACGCGGGGGGCCGGGCTGGAATTCAAGGATGAATGGGATTTTAAACCCTATGACATCACTCCGGAGAGCGAAATATACAAGGATGTTTTAACGGTCATGGGAAAAGTAGGGCTTACTCCTGTCCCGGTAGCTTCTTTGGCCGGCAGCGATGCAAATTCGTTGAACGGCAGGGGAATCCAGGCGATTAACCTTGGCATCGGGGCGCAGAATCCCCATGCCAATGATGAATTCATCTTTACGGCCGATTTGATTAAAAGTTCCGAAATAGCCCTGGAATTGATGAAGAAGCAACGATCATGATCACACACGATCTTGTTGCGGGCGACCGGTTTACCATACTCATGCGTGTTTTGATTTTTGGAAAAGCGGAAAGATAAGAATGAAAGCGAAAAAGCAATTTAATACCCTGGTCCTGATCTATGTCATAGTCATTGCCATCGCGATCCAGACCTGATTGTTACCGGGCGGCGAGTATAAAAGTACGGTCATCGATGGCCGAAGCAGATAACCTCCGAACCAGCGGTCAGGTGGTTGAAATCTCGGTTCGATTGTATTATAATTTCCCCAGGTTTTTTTTTAAGCTGACAACGGATAAGAGGTAAGACAATGAAACAAAAGTTGGCGCTGCTCTTGTTTTTGGCAACGGGCGCGCTGCTGCTGGCCGGCAAGGTCCTGGTCGTAAAGGTCATGCGGTCGAACCTGCTGGCCAAGCCCGATTTTCTTTCCGGCAGCCTGACTCCCATTCAACAGGGAGCAAAACTGGAGCTGATCGAAACACAAGGTAACTGGTATTTGGTGCGCAATGCCACCGGGCTGAAAGGGTATATACATCAAACGGCAGTTGCCGAAAGCAAGACGAGTCTGAGCGGTATCATTCCCGGGAAAAAGGGAGCAAGCCAAGAGGAACTGGCCCTGGCCGCCAAGGGTTTCAACGAGGGCAACGAGAAAAAACTGCGCGGCAGCAAGGGCTACAATTTCTCCGACGTGGATTGGGTAATGGACTGGGATATCACCAATGCGGCGCTGGCCGCTTTCATCCGTGAAGGGAAATTGAAATGAAAAAATTACTATTGATTTGCCTATGCTTTTTTCTACTCTCCTGGAAACCGCCCATCAATTTGAGCAAATTGAGCAAGGCCAAAAAAGCCCTGGAGCTGGTTTCCGGGGCGGCCCACAAGATCAGTGAAGAAGAGGAATACTATATCGGCAGGGCGGTGGCGGCCAATATCCTGAGCCAGTACCCGTTGTGGAAAAACAGCGAGGCTACCCGCTACCTGAACCTGATCGGCAAAGTCCTGGCTCTGAAAAGCGCCAGGCCCGAGATCTTCGCCGGCTATCATTTCAGCCTGCTTGACAGTGACGAGGCCAACGCTTTTTCGGCCCCGGGCGGGATCATATTTCTCACCCGCGGCATCGTCGATATGACTGAAAATGAAGACGAACTGGCCGCGATCCTGGCTCATGAGATCCAGCATGTGGCAGCCAAAGACCCCCTGAAGGCAATCAAATCGCAGAGAATGAAGGCGCTGGGCACCTTTGCTGCCGGGGAAGCCATTGGCTCCAGCAGCCAGGTGCTCAATATTTTCCAGGATTCGATCATGGACATCAGTGGCACATTGCTGCAGAAGGGTTATTCCCGCAAGCAGGAAAAAAACGCCGACCTTGGGGCAATTGAACTGCTGAAGGCGACCGGGTACGATACCCGGGCCCTGCTGGCGATGCTGCAAAAGGTAAAAGCGGTCGAAAAAAAGAAGGCCAAAGCGTTTTCGGCTCATCCGTCGGCTTCCAAACGCATCGCCTATGTCGAGAAACAACTCGATCCCGGTTCGATTAAAGGCAGCAGCTCCCGGCTGGCCAGGTTCAAGCGGTTCGTTTCCCGGCATAGAAATTGAAACGCTTCCTGGTTTCGACCGCGCTGATCTTTGCTTTCACTTTCATTCTGGGAAATATATTCTCACCCCTGTTTGAAAATAAAATATACGACAAAAAAATACGTACATTCAGCCGGCCCATTACGTCGCCGATCGTTCTGGTCGACATAGACAGGGAAAGCCTCGGTTTTTACGATAAAAATTTCAATATCCCCTGGCCCTGGCCGCGCGGTCTCTACGCCCGGGTTATCGAATTCCTCAACGCTGCCGGAGCCAAAGCCATCGCCGTGGACATGATTTTCAGCGAACCCAGCCTGTATGGAGGTGAAGACGAATTGCTGGCCGCAGCCATGAAAAAATCGGGCCGGGTCTTTATGCCTCTGTTTTTTTCAAAAGGGGAGGGTGCGGTCGCGGATCTGGAAAAATTTGCCTTGAAAAAAGAACTGGCCCTTTCCCGCCTGCCGGGCAAAGAAGGGGAAGTGCTCCTGCCGATTCCGCAATTCACTGCCGTCCTGCGCGGCGGCGGTAATGGTGCTGAAAATCCCGATCGAGACAGTATTTACCGCCGCCTGCATCATTTTTTCCGCCACCAAGGCCGTATCTATCCCTCATTTTCCCTGGCCCTGGCCTTGTTTGTCGATCAGGAATTGCAGTTGGCTGACATTCCTTTTGCTGCCGACGGAGGATTGAACCTCAATTTTTACAAAAAAGGCAGTTTCCCGAGTTACAGCATCGCCGAGTTGATCCAATCACAGGTGCGCTTGGAAGCAGGTGAGGAAGCGGTTGTCCCGGCTGATGATTTCAAGGACAAGATCGTCTTGATCGGTCCGACCGCCCAGGGACTGCTTGACAACCGAGCCTCGCCGGTCAATCCCGCCGGCTCGGGCTTCGAACTGCACGCCACGGCGCTGGCCAACCTTTTGGAACGTGATTTCATCCGCGTTCTCGACACACGGCTGCAGTGGCTGCTGGTCCTGCTGGTGATCGCCCTGCTGAATTTCTCCCTGTTCAGGATCAAGGCGCTGCATTGGGAGCTGCTGCTGGCGCTTGGCGTTATCCTGCTGACCCTGGCCGGGAATTTATTCCTGTTTTATTTGGGAGTCGATCTCGATTTCATCCCGATATTCATAGGCCTGATTTCCTGTGCCGGATATGATGCCTTTGATCGCTACCAGCGCGTCCACCGTGAAAAAAAGTTCATCGAGAAGGCGTTCAAGGGCTACATGTCCGATGCGCTGCTCGCAGAAGTGAAGAAGAACCCGCACGGCCTGAACCTGGGCGGCGAGAAGAAGCTGGTAACCATATTCTTCTCAGACCTGGCCGGGTTCACCACGCTGTCGGAAAAGCTGCCGCCTGAGGAGGTGGTCCGCATCCTCAACACCTACCTCAAGCGCATGACCGCTGTGATCATGAAGGGCGGCGGTTTCGTCAATAAGTTCGAGGGCGATGCTGTCATGGCCTTCTGGGGGGCGCCACTGCCAGCGGAGCGCCAGGCGGCCCAGGCCATGGGTGTGGCTCTGCACTGCCAGGAGGAGCTGCAGGCCTTGAACGATGATTTTGAAAAGAACGGCCTGCCGCGCCTGGGCATGCGCATCGGCATCAACAGCGGCGAGGTCATCGTCGGCAACATCGGCTCGCAGGAGCGCTTCGAATACACCGTCATCGGCGACGCCGTCAACCTGGCCTCGCGCCTGGAGGGGATCAATAAGCAGTACGAGACGCGGATTATCTGCGGTTCTCTGTCCGCATGCATGGCGGCGGGGGAGATGACCCTGCGCCGGCTTGACCGCGTCCGCGTGAAAGGCAAGAAAATACCCGAAGAGATCTTCGAGGTCGTTGCCGAGAAGGAACGAACGCCAGCTGGCCTGGCTACAAGGTTGGCGGATTTCGAAAAAGGCCTGCAGCTTTATTTCGGCGGCGATTTTTCCACCGCCCGGCAGGCCTTCATGGCCCTGGCCGACGATCCGCCGTCGCTTGTCTTCGCCAAGCGATGCGGCCATCTGCTGGACAATCCGCCCGAGAGTTGGGACGGTTGCTGGACGTTCACTGAAAAATAAGAGGCCCCAACCCCCAACCCCTTCCAGCTAAAGGAGAAGGGGAAAAGAAAGCAAACGAATTTTTTAATTGGTAGTAGTTGTTCCCCCTCACCTTTAGGAGAGGGGGCAGGGGGTGAGGCATGACCCTGATCCTTTTTTCTCTTCCTTGACACGTGTCACTCGTCACGACAGGTCGGTTCTCGATTTAGGGGTGTGTGGCCTGATTCTCTGGATAAGATCGATGTCTGGTCGTTCACTGAAAAATAGGCTACAGGGAACAGGTCTGTTTCTTGCCGTCTGCCGTCCACCTTCCGCCGTAAACCGATCTCGCCTATTTCTTACACATCGAACGTCGAACATCCAACCCAATCTTATGATAAAATGCCGCTATGCTCGAAATTAAAAACCTGCAGAAAAAGTTCGGCAAGCGGCAAGCCCTGAAGGACGTTTCTTTTTCCCTGGCTGCCGGAGAAATATACGGCCTGCTGGGACCGAACGGGGCGGGTAAAACCACTACCCTGAAGATCCTGGCCGGACTGCTGGCCGCCGACGGCGGCAGCATCACCATCGACGGCAAGCCCTATCATCGCGAGCACCACGAGTTGAAAAAGCTGATCGCTTATGTTCCCGACCAGCCTTTTCTCTATTACAAACTCAGCGGCGAAGAGCACCTCCATTTCTATGCCGACCTGTACAAGATCCCTTACGCCAAAAGAAAGGAAAAGATCGATTTTTTTTTCAAATATTTCGAGTTCGAGGAATACCGCACTGAGCTGGTAGAGAATTATTCAGCCGGCACGAGGCAGAAGCTGCTCATTGCGCAGGCCTTGGCCGTTGAGCCGAAACTGCTGCTGCTCGACGAGCCGCTGGTCTCCATCGACCCGCTTGTGGGAAAAAAATTCAAGTTGTATCTGAAGGAGGTCGCCGCCAAGGGGACGGCCGTGCTCTTCGCCACCCACATCCTGACCCTGGCCCAGGAGATCTGCCGGCGCATCGGCATCATCGTCGACGGCCGCATCATCGCCCAGGGTGGGCTGGAGGAGCTGATGTCTCTGGCCGGTCAGAAAAGCCTGGAGGAGTTTTATTTCCAGACGGTGCTCCGTTATGAAAAGCCTGCTGAAGCTTAAGTTCCTGCAGCTGCGCAATTCCCTGGTGCGGGGCGAAAAGAAAAAATTCTTCCTCTTCCTGCTCCTCGGACTGTTCTTCATGCTGGTACTCGGCTTCTTTTTCAACAAGATCTTTGCTTACCTGGTGGCGGTGAAGGAATTTCCCCAAATCTTCAAGGTATTTCTGGCCGAAAAACTGCTGATGATGATATACATGACCCTTTTTTCCATGCTGCTGCTGTCCGCACTGCTGACTTCGCTCGACGTTTTTTACATCTCGCGCGACCTGCATTTTCTCTTCTCCACTCCCATGCCGGTGCGCAGTGCCTTCGCCTGGAAAATGCTCGAAACAGGAGTCTACAGCTCGGCCATGGTCGTTTTCTTTTCACTGCCGGTGCTCTTTTTTTATTGCCGCTATTTCGCTCCCGCAGCGGGTCAGGTCCTGCAGGTCTTGCTGGCCTTTCTTCTCTTTATAGCCTGCGGCGTTTTAACCGGAATGATGCTCGGGCTGGTCATCCCGGCCTTCTTTTCGGTGCGCCGTCTGCAGCCGGTGCTCTCGGTGTTCTCCATCATCCTCATTTCCTCGATCGTGGTTTTTTTGCGGCTGCTCCGTCCTGAAAGGTTTTTGGAACCCAGCGAGATAGACAATGTGCTGAAATACATGGGCTCGCTGGACCTGAAGATCTTCTATTATTTCCCTTTTTCCTGGCTGGCCCGGGCCATGAGCTTGACCGCGAACGGCCGGAGCGTTCCCTACTGGAAGACCATCGCCCTCTTCGTCATCCTGGTGGCCGCCCTGCTGGCCCTGGTGCTTTGGCTGCGCAAGACATTCTATTTGCAGCTTTTCGACAAGCTGAACCGGGGCGGCAGAGGTTACTTCAAGTCGAACTGGCACCCTTCGCGGCTGAAAAACGACTATATCCCACTGTTGAGAAAAGAGTTGAAAACTTTCCTGCGCACCCCGGCCCAATGGTCGCAGCTGCTCATCGTCGGCGCCCTGGTGGCCGTGTTCGTCATCAATATGCGGATGATCCCCCTGCCGCATCCCTCGGTGAAGAACTTTGTGTCCTACCTGAACTTGATCATGGCGGTTTTCATCGTTTCCGGCTTGAATTCGCGCTTCACCTTCACCTCCATCCCCGGCGAAGGCCCCGGGCAGGTCCATCTCTTCAGCTCCCCGTACGTCAAGGAGAAGTTTTACCGCTTCAAGCTGCTATTCCACCTGCTGCCGCTGCTGTTCGTCGGCTTCATCCTATACGCGCTGGGTGACCTGGCCCTGCATTTCGACGTCTTCACCCGCGTCATCGCCCTGGTGTTCCTGACCCCGGCCATCGTCTTCCTGACCGTTCTCTCCCTGGTGCTCGGCATCGAGACCAACGAGACGAACCCGCTGTCCCCCGAACACGTGATCGGTTCCAAGCAGGGGATATCCTATATGCTTTGGAGCATGATCTACCTGGTCGCCGGGATGATCTTCCTGATCCGGCCCGTGGGTATTTATTATTGGCATCATTTTACGCATGCTGCGATCCCCTACGGGGAAATAGTAGCCTGGTTTCTTGGTTTTGAGCTGGTCAACCTGGCTTTGATCGCGTTCTATTATCGCCGCGGCAAAAAACTGTGGCTGGCGCGAGAATTGTGAAATTTTGTAGGGGCACGGCGCGCCGTGCCCCTACGGTTCAGATTATTTTTTATATGTCGAGACCACCTTGGTCGTCAAGCCGCCGCGCGGGGTGAATTCGGCTTCTACGGTCATCTCCAGGGGCTGGACCTTTTTAACCAGGTGTTTCAGGATCAGCTTGGTCAGGCTTTCATAGAAGATTCCGGTGTTGCGGTACTGCAGGAAATAATACTTCAGGGATTTTAACTCGACGATCAATTTTTCGGGCATGTATTTGATGCGGATGACACCGAAGTCGGGGAGGCCGGTCTTGGGGCAAAGTGAAGTGAATTCAGGGTTGACGATCTCCACCCAGGTGACCTTGTCCTTGTTGTCGAAACGCTCGGTTTCCAGCACATCGCAATTGATGAAGAAAACGTCTTTGCGGATGGACTGCAGATAAGAGGCAATGTCTTCCATGGTCATGGCTGCTCCTTGAGAAAAATTATGCTTCATTACATGTTCGCTGTCAATGCTTACCTCTCCTTCCTCTTCCTGATATCAGACGGGGTGCCGAAGCCTGATATAGGCAGGTGCCTCAACCAAGGTTTTGCAAGCGGAGGGAACTTGACAAGCAAACCCGTAGTGGCTATGATGGCCTTTTAAGGAGGATCGATGAAAAAAGTTTTATTTGCGGTTATTCTTGTATTGGTCACCGCGATCATGCTGCCGGCCGACGTGTATATCAAAACCAACGTCCATACCGATGCCTTCGCCATGATGGGGCAGAACCAGCCGGCCAAGGATGAGGTCATGGAGCAATGGGTGGGCAACAACCAGTTGGTCAACAAAACCGGTGACAAGGTCATGATCATGGACATGAACAAAAAAATGATGTTCATCGTCAATTCCAAAGACAAGACCTATGTGGAAACAGCCCTGCCCCTGGACATGTCCAAATTGGTGCCCAAGGAAGCTGCTTCGATGATATCCATGATGAAGGTGACGGTCAAGGTCACAGCCAACGGCCAGACCAAGAAAGTCAATAAGTGGAGCTGCAGCGGCTACGATGTGGAGATGAGCATGATGATGATGCAGATGAAGATGAAGGTATGGGCCACCACCGACGTCCCATTTGACTGGAAACTGTTTTCCAAGATGTATGCCAACGTTTCCAAGATGCAGTTCATGGACGACGCGGCCATCGCCGAGCTGATGAAGATCAACGGCTACCAGGTGGCTTCGGAAATGACCATGGACACGATGGGCAGCAAGCTCAACGTGACCAGCCAGGTTGTGGAGATCACCCAGAAACCCGCGCCTGCTGGAATCTACACGGTCCCGGCCGGATACAGCAAAAAAGATAAACTTTCCATGGAGGATATGCGCGGCGGCAGATAGTTCCGTATTTTCGTTTCTGATAAAAGGGCGGCCCAAAAGCCGCCCTTTTTTTTAGTCCTTTCCTACCTGATCCCGTCATCGAGCACTTTACCTTTTCCCCCTCGCCTTCAGGAGAGGGGGTAGGGGGTGAGGCTAGATCGGTTCTCGATTTAGCGGGTGAGGCCCGGATTTAATCCCCGATATTGTTGAGAATTTTTTTCAGGGCATTGATCACATCAGCCGGGGAGACCGGGCGGGTGGGATTGAATTTGTTTTCCGCATCCAGCGGCAGGATCTGGGAATTGACCAGGAAAGCGATGGTATCGTAATTTTTATGCAGCGGCGAGAGGTCGGCGCCGGCCACCTTGGCCGCCGCCGGCGAGAAGCGCAGCGTGTGCCCGTTTTTCCACATATAATTGATCAGGGAGTTAAGGATCACGGCAAACGTAGCCCGGTCGGGAGTGGAGAAACGGTCGAAAGTGTGGTCGGGCCGGGTGCCCATAATGCCGCTGGTGCAGGTTTTGATGATATAATCCCTAGCAAAAGAACCGTCAATGTCGGTGATGATCTCGGGAGCCCGGTCCATCCGGATGAACGGCTCGAAATAATAACCGATCAGGGCAGCCAGTTCCTCGCGGTTGATCTCGGTTTTAAAGAAGATCCTTTTGAATTTCTCAGGCAGATTCATTTCCTGGAAGCGGTCGCGGATTCGCTTTTTTTCGGATTCCAAAATTGGATCGCCGGGTTTGATCGCCAGCAGGCGGTCCAGGGTCATCAGGGCCATATCGAATTTCCCGTTTTTTTCATATATGGCGGCCAGTTTCAGTAGCACTACCTCGTTGTAGGCGTCCTTTTCCAGCACCGCCTCATAAAAAGGCAGGCTGCGCTGCCACTCATTTTCGCCGTAATAATGGTCGGCGATCTGCAGGGTGATGGCGGTCATGTCGGGAGAAAACCAGGCCGCCTTTTCAAGAGCCCTGATGAATTTCACCTTGTCAATATTTTTTGCCTTCTCCGCTTCCAGAAGGTATCTTTGCGTAGTACTGGATTGAATGTATTCGTACCTCAGTTTGATCCAGGCGTCGTCTTGGGCCCAGGCCAGAAGTTTGCCGTATATTTGGAAAGCCGCGGCATTGTCGCCCTCAAATTCATGGATGGTAGCCATGCCCATTTGGGCTTGTAAATTTTCAGGATTTGTTTCCAGGGCTTGAGCGAACTGGGCTGAGGCCGCGCTGAATTTTTTGCGAGCCAGAAAAACGTAGCCGAATGCCGCCTGTTTTTTGTCCAGGCGCACTTCGCTGAGTTGGAAAGATTTGTAGGCCGCGTTGGTGTCCCCCCTTTGCAATTGATCCCAGCCCTGGCGGAAATAAGCGTCGCTAAAATCGCCGCTCTGGAGGACCGGCAGATGGAAATCGATTTTTACAGGCTTCACACCGCCGCAGGCAATGGTCAACAGGATGAGCGCTGCCGGCAAAATGGCTTTCATCGGATCACACCTCCATGCTTTTCTTTGAATTGTAGCATTTTTCCAAGCGAACATAAAACGCCGGCCTGGAAGCCATCGCTGGTACGGTTTTTTTCCAGGACAATGGCCCAGTTGCTCAAAGCGTCCAGTTGCTGTTCATCGGCTACCTCGATGGTGCAGAATTCATAGTCGCTGAAATAGCGCCTGAAGATTTCCTCCTGCAAAGTGTCTAGACCTGAGCGTTCCGCGGCGGAAATGTACAGCTCGCCGGGATTTTCTCTGGCCAGCAGGTTTTTCAGGTCGTCCAAAAGATCGATCTTGTTGAACACGGTGACGATCTTTTCCCGACCGATGTCAAGCTGGCGCAGTACTTTTTCCACTTCGCTTTTCTGGCCGGGCCAGTCGGGATTGGTCAAGTCGACCACGTGCAGGACGATATCGGCCTGGCGCACCTCTTCCAGGGTGGCTTTGAACGATATGAAGAGTTCATCGGGCATACTGCGGATGAAGCCGACCGTGTCGGATAAAATGTAATAGTAGCCGGGATGGAGGTGATAAAGATTGACACGGCGCAGCAGGGGATCGAGAGTGGAAAACAATTTTTTGGAAACAAAGACGTCTTCTCCGGTCAGGGCATTGAACAGCGTTGATTTCCCGGCCGAGGTATAGCCGACCAGAGAAACCAGCGGCACCGGCAGGGAACGGCGGTTCTGGCGCTGCAGTTCCCGGTTTTTGATCACGGCTTTCAATTTCTGCCGTATGCGGGCGATCTTCAATTTGATCAGGCGGCGATCGGTTTCCAATTTGCTCTCACCGGGACCACGGGTGCCGATACCGCCGGCCAACCTGGACAAGGCGATGCCTTTGCCGGTCAGGCGGGGGAGGAAGTAAAGGAGCTGGGCCAGTTCGACCTGCAGTTTTCCTTCCTGGCTGCGGGCGCGATTGGCGAAAATATCCAGGATCAGGCGGCTGCGGTCAATGACTTTGACCCCCAGAAAATCTTCCAGATTGCGCTGTTGCATTGTGCTCAGGACGTTGAAAAAAACAACCAGGTTGGCGCTGACCGATTCGATCAGGCGCCTGATCTCCTCGGCCTTGCCCAAGCCGATCAGAAAACGGCGGTCCGCTACCGGTCTTTTCTGCCAAACCTGTCCGACCGTTTCCGCTCCCGCCGTCCGGCAGAGCGCCTGCAGTTCAGCCATGCTGGCCGTGATCTCCGATCCATTCTGCTGGCCGGAAAACCAGCCGCAGGTTATGGCTTTTTCGACAGGCATTTTTTTATGAACTCCATGATGGCCGCCGTGTCCTCGGCAGCGAACCACTCGATGTCTTTTTCCTGACGGAACCAGGAAAGCTGTCTTTTGGCGAACTGCCGCGAATGACACTGGATCAGTTCCCTGGCCGTGGCCAGGTCCGTTTCGCCGCGCAAGTGTGACAGGATCTCTTTATAGCCCAGCGAGCGGAAGGGAGGACAGGAGGGGGGGTGGCTTTCGAGCAGTCTCTTGACCTCGCTAACCAGGCCGTTGGCCAGCATCCTGTCCACGCGGCGGCTGATGTTCTGATACAGTATGTCCCGATCGACCTGGAGCCCGATCCGGAAAAAGCAATGGGCGGCGAACGGCGAACGGCTGAGACGGAAAGCCTCGCTGGGCGGCAGCCCGCTGTTGCGATAGATCTCAAGCGCCCTGACCAGGCGCACCTTGTCGTTGGCTCCGATTTTTTTGGCATAGAGGGGATCGATCTTTTCCAATTCCCGCCACAGGGCGTCCCAGCCAATGCGGGCAGCTTCACTTTTCAACTGCTGGCGCGGGGCTTGGTTCTTGTTTTCCGGGAAGATGCCCCGGATCATTACCCTGAGGTAGAGGGCAGTCCCGCCGCAGACCAGCGGAACACGGCCGCGGGCGAGGATTCCCTGCGCGGCGGTAAAAGACAGGTCCAGGAATTTGCTGGCATTGAACTGGGAGCAATCTTCTATGATATCGATCAGGTGGTGGGGGATCTCCCGACGGGACTGCGGGCTGATCTTGTCGGTGCCTATATCGAAGCCGCGGTAAACCTGGACCGAATCAGCAGATATGATCTCGGCGTTGAATTCCCGCGCCACGGCCAAAGCCACACTGCTTTTGCCCACGCCGGTGGGCCCGAGGATCTGGATGACGGGGTTCATTAACCGAGCAGGAGCAGAAGGATGAACAGCAGAGCCAGAAAAACAAGCTGCTGGCGCAAGCGGCTCAATTTCCGGATTCCCTGATCCATCGCAAGATCAACTTTTCATGATCTTTTCCCAAGTGGCGTTTCACCGCGTAGAGCTCGGCATAGAGGATTTCCTCAAGCCCCTTTAGGAACTCATTGCTGTTCTCATTGAAATTTTCGTACCAAATGCTCTTCATGACCGATTTTTCATCGATGCGGCCGTTGCCGCAGATCTCCAGGTTCTGGAAACAGGGGTGAATGGATTCCAGGATGGCGGTGATGGAATCAAACAGAATGGAGTGGGCCACCGGTCCGATCTCCTTGGACAGCACCCGGTAGATGTATTCGAATTTGGCGTTGTAGTACTGCAGTGTCTCATCAAAAGAGGTGAAGGTGGTCGGCAGTTGCTGGCTGGTATGGGGCGTGGGCTGGCGGGTCGGCTGCCTGCGGTCGCAGATCAGTTCAAGCTTGAGCAGGGAGTAGAGGATCTTCAGGGTGTCGAAACGGAGCAGTTCGCTCTTTTGGACGACAGCGGCAAGAGGCGTGGCTTCGGCCACCAGGGAAAGGATGTGGCTTTCGAAAGGTTTCAGGGTGATCGGGAAGTGGCCTATGGGCGGAGCAGGATAAAACACATTGTTTTCCGCGAATCTGCTCTCGATAAACTCCTGATCCTCTATGCAGCGGATGCCGTCCAGGATCACAACCGGAATTGGAACATCGAGAACGATATTCTCGCTTTCGTTTTCGGGCAGCGGACCAATGTCGTATTTGCCGGTGCGCAGGGTAAAAATTGAAAAGACGATGGCGCGCAGGTGGGCCGCGACCTCGGTCCACAAATGCTCGGGAGTGAGGGCCCCCATTTCCAGCAGCGCCCGGCCGTGTCGGGTTTTGTTCTTTTGCATGCGGCTGCGGCTTTTGGCAAAAAGTGCCTTGTCAATGATGCCGCGGCTCAACAGGAATTGGCCCAGGGAATCCTCGGCCAGACTGGATTGGGCAAAGACAATACGGCCGTTTTCCAGCCACAGCGTCTTGCTGAAACGCGCCGTGGCGATCTTCAACTGCCCGTCCAGCGACTGGCTGTTCATCAAGGCAAGGATGGAGGCAAAGTCGAATTCGCTCAAGGTCCCGGAGATCGGTAAATGTCTGTTCATCAATACTTGAGACCCAGTTCCATCTGATTCAGCTTGTATTGCTCCCGCTCTTCTTCGATCTGCTCCAGGTAGCTTCTGGAAACGTCTCCGGTGGGGTACTGGCCCGAAAAGCAGGCCTTGCAGAAAGAACGGATGGCGGGGTTCTGCCTCTTGACCGCCTGTTCCATGTCGTGAATATCCTGGTACAGCACCCGGTCGGCGCCTATCTTGGCGGCAATCTCCTCGGCGCTGGCGTTGCTGGCGATGAATTCCGCCTTGGTTTGCATGTCGATGCCGTAGACGCAGGGATTGGTCAGGGGAGCGGAATAGGATGCAAAATAAACATTCTTGGCGCCGGACTGGCGCACCATCTGGATGATGGAGCGCGAGGTGTTGCCGCGGACGATCGAATCGTCCACGATCAGCACGTTCTTGCCGAGGAACTCGGCAGCGATAGGGTTCAACTTGTAGCGGATCGATCTTTCGCGCATCTGGTCGCCGGGCATGATAAAAGTCCGGCCTATATAGCGGTTTTTTACAAGGCCTTCCCGGTATCTGAGCTTGAGCAGGCGGGCGATCTCGATGGCTGCCGGCCGTGACGAATCGGGTACGGGGACCACCACATCGATCGGCAGCCCGCTTTTTTGAATGACGCGAGCCAATTTTTTGCCCAGGTCGACACGCGCCTGATAGACGTTGATCTTGTTCAGGTAGGAATCGGGGCGGGCGAAATAGATGTATTCGAAAATGCAGGGTTTGAACGGGGCCGACTGCAGTTTTTTTTCATGGATATTGCGGTTCTGGTCGATGAATATGGCCGAGCCGGGCTGCACGTCCCTGATCTCGGAAAAACCCAGCAGGTCCAGGGTGACGCTCTCGGAAGCGAAAGCGTAGCCGGGGACGATCTGCTGGCGGTCGACTCCGAACAACAGGGGACGCACGCCATAAGGATCGCGAAAAGCCACCATGCCCCTATCTGCGATGTGGATCACGACCGAATAGGCTCCTTTCACAAGCTTGTAAATATTGCGTACAGCGCTGAAGACGCTTTCAGGAGAAACGTCCAGGCGGCTCGATTTTTCCAGTGCCTCGGCGAAAATATTCAGGATCACTTCGACATCGCAATCGGAATTGATGATTTTATGGGATTTTTCGAAAAGCTCTTTTTTCAATTCCAAAAAATTCATGACATTGCCGTTGTGAGCTGCGGCAATACCGTAGGGGTGATTGATCCAGAATGGTTGGGCATCTTCCACTGAACCTTCGCCCACGGTAGGGTAGCGAGTATGGCCGAGGCCGATATGGCCTTTCAAACGGGCGGTGTTGTGCTCATCAAAAATGTCGCGCACCAATCCGTTGCCTTTTTTCAAGTGATAATGGCCGTCGTAGGTCAGGATACCGGCCGAATCCTGACCACGGTGCTGCAGGGTCAGCAAGCCGTTATATAGCTTGCCGATCACCGCTTCCGTAGAATAAATTCCCAATAAGCCGCACATGATGCCCTACTTTATAGCGTGAAATCGCTTTAAAGTCAATGGCCAACTCACCCCCAACCCCTCTCTTTTCAAAAGAGAGGAAAGCAGAAAAAAGAGAAAATCCCTGCCCTTTCTCTTGCCAAGAGAAGGGGCAGGGGGTGGGTGTTTTGCTTCGGGCGCGGCACAAATTCCGGCCTTTTTTTTAATTAAGGGGATTATTGACAAATACAGGAATTATATGGTAAATCAATTCCATGATTGCAGAATTTGAAAAACAAAAAATTCAGAGGGAAGTGATCCGTAAAGAGTCAAGGCTGACCATGATCATCAGCTTGTCCCTGCTGGCTTCCATCGTCGTCTATACCTTGATCGCCTATCTGCATCAGGGCAGTTTCCTGACCAGCAGGGGAGTCCGCGAGGCCTGGAACGTCTTGAATATCGTGTCCATCATGCTGATCATCATGGTCCTGGCCGTGCGCAAGACCATTTATTTTTCTCCGCGTCTGGTCCGGGAAGATTTCACCCTGACCGCCCTGCTGCAGCGCTGGCGGACCATTGATATCGTTCTGCTGTCATTTGCAGAAATCATAGCTCTTTTCGGACTGGTCATCACTTTTCTTGGTATGCCTTTTGCCCGTACTTTTCATTTCTTTGTCAGCGCCTTTTTATTGACCATGATACTGATGCCCATACCCTGGAAGGTCAAGGATAAAATACGCAATTTTGAAAAATACGCCGGGAAATGGATGCCGTAGGGATGGGACCTGCCCCCACAGGGGGTTTTACACCCGCCTGTACCGGAATGTGCAGGGGTAAGGTTAACAGGAGATGCATATGACCAAGAACATTTTGCTGGTGGAATATGACGAGTCAACCATAAATGTCATAAAGGAACTTTTTCAACCGCCGCTATTTGAAGTTGCGATTGCCAGCGACGGCGAGATGGCCAAGCGGCTCCTGAGCAACCGCTCATTCGACCTGATGATCACTGCTGCCATGCTGCCTCGTTTTCACGGTTTCAACCTGGCATTGGCCGTGGCCCAGGATCATCCGGGCATGAGAATCATCATTATCAGCGCTATTTACAAAGGGGTGGAATACAAGCATCAAGCCCTTACCCAGTATAAAGCCGATGATTTTTTTGAAAAGCCCCTGAAAAAGGAAAAATTCCAAAAACGGGTGCTGGACCTGCTGAACCTGTCGGCCAGTGATCTGGGAACGATCCCCACCGCCGCCAGCACCCAAATCCCGGTGTTCGATACGGCCAAGATCCCGGCCCCTAAATTCGCTGATGATGAATCTGACAAGTTGAGTTCCGCTGATATCTTTGGAGACATCATCCAAAAAATAGAGAAAGTACCCGAATTCCAGATCGACTTGGGAGGCGACCAGAAGGCCGCTAATACTCAGCAGAAAAAAATAGAACCGCGACCTGCTGACCCGGCCCAAACCGTGCTGTTGAAGAAGGAGTCCGAGGTTGTTCAGGAGAAAAAAAAGCCGGACCCGGGCATAACCCTTATCGCGACCCAGGCCGAAGAACCGCGGCCGCTCCCGGAGAGCCGCAGGCACGCCACCACCACCCAGAGCATCAACGATAGCCTGGACAGCCTGCGCCATACTGTAAAAGAGTCAATGCCGGAAAACAAGATGCGTAAGATCGAGGACGATATCGCCAAGCGTTTCGAAGACACCCTTTCCGGGCTTGGGTTGCAGCCTAAGCGACCCGCTGCCCAGCCCGGTTCTCCCGGCGAACCTCAGGTCAAAGCAATCGAAAAACCGGCGCCGGAGCCTGAAATCAAGATTGAACCCGAACTGGCACCGATACTCCTCGAAAAAGTCATGGTCAAGGAAGAAGAAAAAATACTTGAGGATGAGATCATCGAATTGGGGGAGGAATCGCTGCAAAAAGACAAAGAGCCCGAACCTGATGCTGAAGATAAAAAGAGTGCGGCCAGCAAGGAAAAAAAACCTGCCGAAAAAACTGTTCCCCAGGATAATCCCAATGAAGTGGGGGACTACGTCCTGCTCGGTTTGATCGCCCGCGGCGGTATGGCCGAGATCTACAAAGCCAAGAAAAAAGGCGTCAAGGGCTTTGAAAAAGTGATCGCCATCAAAAAGATCCTGTCCGGGTATGGCGAAGACGACAAATTCATCGAAATGCTGGTGGATGAAGCCAAAATCGCGGCTGAGCTGTCGCATCCCAACATCATTCAGATTTACGATCTGGGCCGCAAGGACAATTATTATTTCATCGCCATGGAGTATGTTCTGGGCAAGGACCTGCGTGAGATTCAGACCAGGTTGCGTGAAAGGGACAGCTGGTTTCCCGAAGAGATCTCCCTGTACCTGACCATCAAAATTCTTGAAGCCCTGAATTACGCCCACAAGGCCAAGGACAGCCGCGGCCGGCCCCTGGAGATCGTCCATCGCGACGTGTCCCCACCCAATATCCTGATTTCTTACAGCGGCGACGTCAAGTTGACCGATTTCGGGGTCTCCAAGGCCTCGATCAAAATACACCAGACCCTGTCGGGAGCTCTGAAGGGCAAGTTGCTGTATATGTCCCCCGAGCAGGCCCGTGGAGAGAGCAGCATCGATTTTCGTTCCGACCTGTACTCGGTCGGAGTGGTTCTGTTTGAGCTGCTGACCGGCAAGAAGCTGTTCCTTGACACCACGGAAATGATGGTACTCAAGAAAGTCCAGAATGGGGAGATCCTCAATCCGCGCGAGATCAACCCGGACATCGATCCGACCTTGGAAAAGATCATCCTTACCTCGTTGAACAAGGATCGTGAAAAGCGCTACCAGAACGCGGCGACCATGATCGCCGACCTGGAGACCTTTATTCATAAAAAGTACAATTACATCCCCGGTCCGGTGCATCTTTCCCACTTTATCTATGGCCTTTTCGAAGCCGATATCCACCGGGAAGGCATCAAGGTAGATCTCAAACCAATGCCTCCCAAGCCACGGCCCCGTGAGATCCCCAAGCCGCAGCCGCCGTCTGAAAAACCGCAGCCGGCCGTCGCGGTCCCAGCCCCGCCTCCTCCCCCCAAGCCTTCCGAACCTAAGCGACTGGTGCAGATCAGTTTTGATGAAGACAAAATCGCCGAGCCCCGGAAAAAACTTGATCCCAGCGCAAAAGTGGTTTTTAAACCCGATTCCATTTTCCAGGAACTGGACCGGGGGAAAAAGAAATTCCCGGCTTGGGCTGCTGCAATGGGTATTTTCATCGTAGCCGCGGCCGCCGCCCTGTATTTTTTTGTTTTCAACAAACCGGGAGCGCCGGTCATTCTTTCCGACAGCAAGCCTGCCGTTGAAGAGAAAGATGGCCAGGCCGAAGAGACAAAAGCAGCGGTGTCGACGCAGTTGACTGCTCAGGAGGCGATGTCCGGCACGCAGCTGGAGGCGCTGGGAAAAACAGCGCCCATGCCCGGTGCCATTCCCGATGCCACCCAAAAAATGCTGGATGACGCCAGACTGAAGCAGGAAGAGGATTTGAAAAAACTCAAGGAAGAAGAAGACAAGAAAAAACTCCTGGAAGAAAAGCGCAAAAAACAGGCTGAAATCGACCGTTTGAAAAAAGAGGAAGCGGACCGCATTAAGCAGGAAGAGCAGGCCCGGCTGCTGCAGGAAGAGGCGGACCGCAAAAAGCAGGAAGAACAGGCCCGGCTGAAAAAAGAGGAAGCGGACCGCAAAAAAGCCGAAGAACTCAAGCGGGTCGAGCAAGCCAGGGTCAAGGAGGGCGATATCGTTTCGCTGAACGAGGCCGATGTCCAGCCCGTGGCCATTTCCACTCCATCGCCTAACATCCCCTCCACCATCCTCTCCAGCATGCCCAACAGCCAAACCCTGATGTTCACTGTACTGATCAACCAGAACGGCGATGTGGAAACGGTGCGCATCCTGCAGAAATCCAACAACAACCAATTGAACACCATCCTGACCGACCTGATCAAAACCTGGAAATACTCGCCGGCCCAGAAGAATTCCATCCGCGTAAAAGTATGGAAGACCATTCCGCTGACAATAAAAAAATAACGAGGTGAATCATGGAAAAACTAAAAATCGAGGCCAAAGCGTTTTACGAGTCCACGCTCCGGGAAGCCAAAAAGCAGATTGAGATAATCGATGCCAAGATCGAAGAAGAGCTGGCCCGGGTCAAGGAAATCATCGCGCAGCTGCAGGACCAGAAAAAGGCCACCCGACAGATCTATGACGGATCGTCCAGCATCCTGGGTGTCAAGAACGAATTCGAAGAAGGCGAAGCAGGTCAGGAAAACTAAGCAGCCTTTTTTGTGACAATCGGTTGATGCACTATGCAGCGGCCTGCGAATATTTAAAAAAAATCCAGGGAGAAAACTGCAAGTTATCCCTGGATAACATCCAACATATCATCACCCGGCTGCCCTTTGACCCCGGTGTGGTCAAATACATACAGGTAGCCGGAACCAACGGTAAGGGTTCGACCGCCCATTTCATCGCTTCCATTCTGCAGAGCGCCGGCTGGCGGGTCGGCATATTCACCTCACCGCACCTTCAGGACGTGCGCGAACGCATCCAGGTCGACGGCCGGCTGATCTCCCGGAAAGATTTCGCGCAAGCCGTCAGTGCCGTACACTCCTTAAGCCGGGAACTGATAGCCAGCCGGGTGATCGCCAATTTGCCCACCTTCTTTGAAACTCTCTTTCTGGCCGCCCTCTTTCATTTCGTTAAGCGCGGTACCGACTGGGCGGTTCTGGAAGTGGGATTGGGCGGCCGCCTGGACGCGACTTCCACGGTTGTTCCCGAAGTTTCGCTTATCACCAATATTTCCAGCGACCACACCAATATTCTGGGCAAGACCCTGTCTGCCATCACCCGGGAAAAGGCCGCCATTGCCCGGGAAAACGTGCCCCTGGTCAGCGGCTGTCCGCCCGGCTCGGTCGCCGGGCGAATCATTCGCGCCGAAGCCCTGGCAAAAAAAGCGCCTCTGCTTGAAGTTTTCAGCGGCCAGCCGCTGCGGGTGGAAAAAAAAGGCGCGGCCTATGCATGCAGCTACCGCACGCCTTCTGCTGAATACCGCTTCCGTGTGGTTCAACAAGGCCGGCACCAGACGCGTAATGCCGCCGTGGCCGTGCGTGCCGTAGATGAACTGAGGCGGCGCGGCTGGGAGATCAGTCACACGGCCGTGGCCCGCGGCATACGCAACATGTTCATTCCGGCCCGCATCGAAGTGATCAACGGCCGGCCGCCCCTGATCCTGGACAGTGCCCACAACAGCGCCGGCATCAAGGTCCTGGTGGAGTATTTGCAGGAGGAGGGCATCAGCGGTTGCACACTGCTTTTCGGGGTTTTAAAGGACAAGCATTATCCGGCCATGGCCCGGCAACTGGCGCCGCTGGCCGCCCATGTCATTTTAAGCGAACCGCTCTCGGAGCGCGCCTTGCCATGCGAAAAGCTGCTGCCATTTTTCCGGGACAAGAACTGCCGGATCGAAAGGAACTATTCCCGGGCCCTGGCGGTTGCAAAAAAATTAAAAAGAATTATAATTGTATGCGGTTCTCTGTATCTGGTAGGTGAATTGAGGACCATTGCTCTCGGAGGGAAAAAACATGGACGAAAAAAATTTCAGGGAAATTGAGGCCCTTTATAAAGATCTGAAAGACCGCCAGGCCGCAGGTGAAATATCCGGCGATGACATAAAGGCCGAATTGAAGAAAATGATGATCCGGGACGAAGAAAACCGTTACTGGACGCTGGGCAGCAAAACGGGTGGCTGGTATGTCTATGACGGCAGCTCCTGGAAGGCCGCCAATCCCTACGGCCACGAAGAGACGCCGCTGGTGCTGCAGCCGGAGCTGGCGCAAGCAGAAAAAATTTCCGCCGCTGACCGGGACAGCCAGCAGTCGACCGACGAAAAATCCGAGACTTTTTGCAAATTTTGCCATTCACGAATGGGGGAGCATGATGCCTATTGCAAATTCTGCGGCGCCAGCCAAAAAATGGCCGCCAAAGCGCCGGAACGGCATCGCGGCGAAAGCGAAATGCTAATCAGATCGGTGCGTATCGTTTCCCTGATCTTTTTTTTCGGAGGTTTGGGCCTGGTCGCCGGGGTGATTTTCGGCGCCACATTCGGGATTTTCAAAATTTTCGGCGACTGGATTTTCCAATTT
This sequence comes from Patescibacteria group bacterium, assembly GCA_035528155.1. GTDB lineage: Bacteria > Acidobacteriota > Aminicenantia > UBA2199 > UBA2199 > UBA2199. Next base: position 22,110 of record DATKZA010000101.1, read on the forward strand.
CCCATGATGCTGCAGGAAATGCAGGGCAAGATCCAGGGCGGATTGTTCTTCGCCGCCATAGGGGGCATTGCCGGCTTCGTCAGCTGCGCACTGCTTGCCGTCGTGCTTGGCCTGTTTTATAACGCCCTGGCCTTTGTTTTCGGCGGCCTGCGCTTCAAGATCAAGTCCTAAAATACCATGGCGCAAAATTCAACGAGATGGGGACGGTGAAAGGGGCTGAAACCATTGGAAATCCTGCAAAAAATCAATTTTTACAAACTTTTTGCGGCAATAGCCGTCAA
>DATKZA010000102.1:0-39531 GCA_035528155.1 Patescibacteria group bacterium
TTTGCGCCAGAATTTGTTATGATCAGGCGGTCGCAGGACACATTGGTGAATTATGGTTTAAGAGAGTTCACTATTCAGGTCTAGTATCCTGGGGAACAATAATTTTATCGAGTCCATTTATTTCAAGGAGTTGAACAATACCTTTTTTCTGACCCTCGAAAAATCCCTTAATCTCAGGCCATTGTATAGGTGTCTTCATGTCAGGCATGATCTCTTTTTCTGCGTCATCAAAAAAGGTCATACTTTTAAGGGCATGAATCGGATTTGGCTTAAAATCTTTGTATTTTTCAAAATATTGCAGCATGATATCGGTGATGCTCATTTCAAGGTTTTTCATAATGAAATAAAGATCGATGAAGTCCCGCTTTGCTCCACGCTGCGAAATCGCCGAAACCTTCATGGCCATCAAGTCTTTTAGTGAAGCAATAGTAACTCCTGCAAATTGCTGTGGGGCTTCGGTCATTCCAGGCTTGAAGTACATGAAGCTGAGTTTGGTGCCATTGAAACTACCGATCGTGTTATTGTCACGCGAAACATCATCTTCATAATTTCCCAATTCAGAGATTCTACTTTTGAGCAAAACACCATCAAATTGTTTAGCGCTGAAAAAGTCGAGATCACGCGACAAGCGATGTCCCAAGTGCAGGGCAACAGCCGTCCCGCCGGCGAGGTAAAAATCGTTCAGAAGATTGCCATTTTCCCCATTTTTAAGGATCATTAAATTGTCTTTGCTTTTAGGGTCAATTGCTTCAGGGTGCATATTCAGGCTCCAAGAATTAATCGCCAAAATGAAAAACTCATTTTAGAAAGCCCTCTGCGCGTATAAAGGGCTTTTTTAATTGTTTCCATAGAATAACGATCAAACATCCAGTTGATTTCCTGAATTTTGCCGAAATCAAGAATTCGTTCAATTATGTATAAATCGTAACGGTCAATATCGACGGTTGAAACGTCGACATCCCAAAAAATTCTTTTGAACTTATCCAGACTCTCAATTCGATTTTCCACTGTCATTATTATATAATAAATGTCGTAAAATGTCATGGTCTGATCCGGATCGATCCGTTCCTGCAATAATGATATAGCGTCCCTGAAAGGTTCTTTAAAAATCGGAAAGTTTCAAATCGGCCGTGAAATTCAACAATATAAACATAAATTAATTCTTTTTAAACTGGATTACTGTTTAAAGTTGTCAATTTTATCTATCCCACCATTCCTTGGATATATTGTGGAACTGGGCATTCTGCCGTTGTGTTTGCGGCATGATCAGTCAACCGTTCTCAAGTATTGGTATAAGGTTTCGCGGCTGATGCCAAACTCGCGGGCAAGGGTGGCTTTTTGATCACCTGCAGCGGCCCGTTGTCGCAGATTGGCCACTTGCTCAGGTGATAGTGCTTTCTTGCGGCCACGGTACGCTCCACGTTTTTTGGCAAGGGCGATTCCTTCGCGCTGGCGCTCGCGGATCAAAGCCCGCTCAAATTCAGCGAAGGCGCCCATTACCGAGAGCAACAGATTTGCCATGGGCGAATCCTCGCCAGTAAAATGCAACCCTTCCTTGACGAACTCGATCCGCATACCCCGTTTGGTCAGCATTTGCACCAGCCGCCGCAGGTCGTCCAAATTTCGCGCCAGGCGATCAATTGGGGATTGAATTATATTCCCAATCCATTTACAATTCCTGCGAGCTGGCAGCCGCAAGGTTTTCCGCTGCAAATTGTCTAAAGAAAATGCAGGTCACCTTCAATGCAAATATTGCCTCCCATCCTGGATCAGGGAGAAATCCGTGATCGGGGAAGAATCCGACCGGGATCTTCTCGTCCGGGCCGCGGCCGGAGACCAGGAGGCATTCGCCCAGCTGGTACGCCGGCATCAAAGCCGGGTGCTAAACCTGGCCTACCGCTTCAGCCGTGACCGCCAGGACGCCGAAGAGCTGGCCCAGGAGGCTTTTTTCAAGGTCTGGCGCCATGCCCGGTCTTTCAGGGGCCAAGCCGCTTTCAGTACCTGGCTCTACCGCCTGGCCGTCAACACCTGCCTGAATTTCCGCCAACGCAAAAAGACACGGCCCGATCCCTTGACGTTGACAAAGGACATCGAGTCAACGGCCGAAACTGCCGCGGATGGACTGGAAGCCCGCCAGCGGGAAAACCTGCTCGACCAGGCCATGGCCGCCCTGCCGCCCCGGCAGAAAATGGCCCTGATCCTGGCCGGTTTCGAGGGCAAGTCATACGAAGAAATCGCTTCCGTCATGGAGGTCTCCGTTCCCGCCGTCGAGTCCATGCTTTTCCGGGCCCGGAGAAATTTGGCCGCATCCCTGCGGCCGCTGAAAAAAAAAGGTGACCTGTGAGCGCAAGTTTTCTGCGCCCGGGCGGTCTAAAGGAGCGGACATGAAAATGCGTTGCAAAAAGGCAAGAAAAAACATTTCGCTGGCCATGGACGAACGGCTGACAGCGGCGGCGCTGGAAAAGCTGGACGACCATCTGCGCGGCTGCCCTTCCTGCCAAAACTGGAACCGGCAGCAGCTCTGGCTGCGCGATCAGATCAAACCTCCGGAAATGATCCAGCCATCGCCGTGGTTTTACGAGCAACTGCAAAATAAAATCAACAAAGCCTCAGCCCGGCCGCGGTTGTTTTCTTTTGCCACGGCGACATGGCGACCGGCTTTGCTGCGGGCGGCCATGATCATGGTGTTGATTTTTTCGGCCCTGCTGGGTTTTTTCCTGGGCGGCCGCATGGATGCTCCGGCAGCCGAGACCGCTGAAGCGGTTTTCGACCAGACCATGAACCTCAATGCCTACGCCGACATGCCCGCCGATTCGTTCGGGGCCGTGTACGACCGCCTGCTACAGGGAGAACTGCAATGAAAAACCGGCTCATGATCGTTTTGCTGGTTGCCTCGCTGGGCGTCAACATCGGCTTGCTGCTGCATTGGTTCTGGCCGAAGATCGTCCCGGCAACAACGGCCGGCGCCCTGTCCGGCTGGCATAGCGGCCCAATGAAACGCCATCTCGGCCTGAGCTCCGAGCAGGCGCGGCGCATGGAGAACGAGCGCCTGCAGGTCCTGGCCCGGGCCAAGCCCCTGCAGGACTCGCTGCGCCAAAAACGACGCGAGCTATTCGTGCTCTTGAAGGGCAAGGATATCCGCGATGCTGATCTCGACGCAATTTTGCAGGAAATTTCGCGCCTGCAGGCCGGGATCGAAAAAGTGTTCATCCTCCATTCCTTGAACGTAAAGAACGTTTTCTCCCCGGCTCAGCTGCACAAATACGAGGGATTCCTGGAGCGGGGACTCTGCCCGGGCCTGATGCCCGATGCATCCTGTTCGCCCGGGCAAATGGCCTGCCAGGGAAAGCGCTGTGACGGCTGCCCGGGGATGGGAGATGAAAAAGAGTAAATTCAAAATGGTAAACTTATAAAGGAGGTTTTACCCGATGAAAAACAAAAAGATTTTTAGAGTGTTGGCCCTGGTCGCTTTCGCGGCCATGGTCGTGGTCGCGCCGTTGCAGGCCGCCCCGGGCTGCCAGAAAAAGGGCGACCCTGAAAAAATGATGGGCAAAGGCTGCATGATGCTCAAGCAGTTCCCCAACCTCAGCGATGAGCAGAAGGGGAAACTGGAAAAGCTGCAGGCAGAGCATCAGAAAATGATGGCCGCGGCCATGGATGACATGGAAAAGCAGGCGCTGGAAATGAAGGCCCTGATGAAGGATCCCGTTGACATGAAAAAGATCGAAGCCAAGATCGACGAGATGGCCAAGATGAAAGCCGCCATGCAGAAAAAATGCTTGGCCCAGCGTCTGGCTGTCAAGGCCTTGCTCACTGACGAGCAGAAAGCCAAGTTCGACGCCATGGGTTGCGGCATGATGATGGGCGGCGGCATGATGCACGGACATGGCGGCATGAAGGGCGGCTGCATGATGAAGACCAAGGATGACAAAGGCAGCATGAAAGGGCATGGCATGAAGATGGACCACAGCAAGTGCCAGAAGGCCGAGGAACAGAAAAAGGAAGAAAAAAAGTAATCCATTCTTCTATTTGAGCTTGAAGGGGCGGCGCTGACGCCGCCCTTTTTTTTTAATAAAAACCTCGACAGCATGCGGCAATACTGGTATAATCAACTTCCGAGAGTTCTCAGCCCAGAATCGGCTTGAGCGCAAAAAAATCAGAGTTTCCCGGGCATGGGAGGTGGCGTATGGTGAGACGCTATGAGCTGGCCAACGGCAAGATCGTGGAAAGCCAGAACGAACTGAGTCCGATCCTGGTATACGTCAACCCCACCGACATCGAGAAAAAATACCTGACCGAAGAATTGAAACTGGACGAGCACACCTTGAACTCCTCCCTCGACCCCGACGAACTTTCGCGCCTGGAATTCGAGCCGGAGCATGTCGCCCTGATCTTCAAGCGACCCAAAAATTACGCCGCCTGCGACAATTTCCTGTTCCGGGTTTCTTCGCTCGGCCTGTTCCTGTTCAAGGAACGGTTGATCGTCTTGCAGGCCGAGGACATCCCGCTTTTCGAAGGCAAGCCTTTCGTGCGTGGGCTGTCCTTGCCCAAGGTCATGCTGTCGCTGATCTACCGCTCCATCTTCCATTTCATCGAGCACTTGAAGATCATCAATATGCTGTCCGACTCCCTTGAGCAGAAGATCAACACCTCCATGGAGAACAAGTACCTGCTCAACCTCTTCATCCTGGAAAAGAGCCTGGTCTATTACCTCAACGCCATCAACTCCAACACCATGGTCATCGAGAAGATCAAGAACAATACCGCCAAGATCGGCATCGACGGCGACACCCAGGAGTTCCTCGACGACATCTTCATCGAGAACAACCAGTGCTACAAGCAGGCCGAAATCTATTCCAACATCCTGTCGGGGCTGATGGACGCCCGGGCAGGGATCGTGGGTAACAACCTGAACGTGCTGATGAAGACGCTGAACATCATCACCATCACCATCATGATGCCGACCCTGGTGGTCAGCATCTTTTCCATGAATGTTTCCTTTCCGCTGCAGCACCACCCATTGGCATTCATCTTCGTCATGGCCCTGGCCGTGCTGGCCGGCATGGGCTTTCTCTTTTTCTGGAAGCGCAAGAAGTGGTAAGCGCTGACGGGAAAAGCGGCGGCGGATGCCGGTAAGGAGAGAATATGTGCGGCGTTGTCGGTATTGTCTATGCCAAGAACAATCCCCGCCTGGGCCGGGTCGGGTCATTCCTGCTCAGGAAACTCGAGTACCGGGGTTATGATTCCACCGGCGGCGCTTTTTTCAAAAATAACGGGACCGTCACTTTAAAAAAAAAAGTGGGGTCGCCCAGCAAGGTCATTCATGAACTGGATCTGGAAAAACTGAGCGGCTACAAGTTCATCGGCCAGGTGCGCTGGGCCACCTACGGCGCGGTGACCGATGAAAATGCCCAGCCCCACGAGGTGAATTGCCGGACGCGCCTGCTGGGCGCCCATAACGGCAATATTTCCAACACCGACAGCCTGAAGGAGTTTCTCAGCGAAGCCCGCCACCGCATCATTTCGGATAATGACGGGGAGATGCTGGTACATTTGGTCGAACATTTTTACCAAGAGCAGCTGGGCGGTAGCAAAAATCCGGATCAACAAACCAAGGTCACTGACCTGCTGCAAGCCATTCTCCGCGCCAACCAGAAAGCGGTGGGGTCCTATGCCGCCTGCTTCGCGGCGGCCGAACTCGACGGTATCTTCGCCGTCAAGGCCGGTTCGTCGCTTTACGCCGGCAAAGGCAGCGATGAAGACGGCGATTTCATCGTCGTATCTTCCGACTTGACATCGGTCCTGGCCAAGACCCGTTTCCTCATACCCCTGGTCGAGGGGCAGGGTATTTATTTCACTGCCGACAGCTATTTCGTTTTTTCGCTTGCCGACGGCCAGCGCAGCGTGCCTGGGCTTAAGCGCTCGAAACTGAATATCGCCGATATCACCCTGCAGCCCAAGTATCATTTTTTCATGGAGCAGGAAATCGCTTCCACGACAGTGAATCTGGACATGATGCTGAAATACTATTTTTCCTCAAACTGGGAAAAGCCGTATTTTTCGGTCTTTGAACGCCACGATCGGGATTGCAAAGAGATCGTTTTCGAACTGCTCAGGCTCTACGCCATATTCGAACGGGACAAGCTCAAGGATGCTTTTTTAAAGATTGTCGGCAGCCCGCGCTTTGAAGCCATAGCCGGGGAAATCAACAATCTGCAATCTCCGGGCCGGCCCAACGATGCGCCGGCATTTTTTTCTTCCGACGAAGCCCAGCTGCTGCGCGAATTGCGTGAATTCGGCGAAGAATATTACCCGGCTCTTTTCACCCTGGACCTGATCATCATCTGGAAAAAAAAGCGCAAGGTCATACGCTTTAGGGATGAAACCGTGGCCATGTTCAAGCAGAGCTTCGCGGCCGGCGGCAGGGTGTTCTTTATCGGCGCCGGCACATCCTACCACGCTGCGCTGACGGCGGGGTTTTTCTTCAACAACCTGACCTCCCTGGGCATTGTCCCCTGCAATCCGGATCTGTTTCGCTCCGTTTACATCAACAGCCTGCGCGCCGGCGATGTGCTGGTTGCCATCACCCAGTCGGGGGAAACCAAGGACCTGGTTGATATCCTGAACCAGGTGCGGGAAAAATTCGGGAAACTGATTCGCATCATCGCTGTGGTCAACAATGAAAACTCCACCATTCCCCAGGAAAAAGCCGAATTTTTTCTGCCGCTTTTGTGCGGACCGGAGATTGCCGTGGCCGCCACAAAATCTTTCAGCGCCCAGCTGGCCCTTTTTTACCTGCTCGCTGCCAGCATGAAAAAGGACGCGTCGCAGCCGCAGCCGAATCTCGAAAAGATTACGCATCTTGTCGGCTTCACGCTGAAGACCTGTGAAGAGGACATCACCGAGGTCATGCTCAAATTCTTTCTCAAGCCCTCGATCCATATTCTGGGAACCTCGCTGATCGGGCTGGCCCGCGAAGGGGCGCTGAAGATCAGGGAAGTGGTGCTGAACCACGCCGAAGGCTACGACGCGGCCGAGTTCAAGCACGGGCCCAACACCATCCTGGGCAAAAGTACCCTGTATTCGTTCATGGACCTGGAAAACGTTCTCTCCGACATGGCCGATTTCAGCCGTACATTACTCAAAAACCAGGCTGTCCCGGCGGGCGACCGGGTGCAAGTCGCCGACCGTTTTTTTAATTGGATCCATGACTTCAAATTCAGTGATTTCCATGCCGAGATCGGCAACGACCCGCTATTGGCCTCTGGGAAAATGAGTTGCTACAAGGATCTATACCGTCAATTCCGGGAACAGGTCAACGCCGAAAGATATTTTTCCAATTATCCCCTGATCTTCGTATGTCCGCCCCAAGAGCGCGATATCCGCATCACCATTTCACAGATCCATACCCACAAGATCCGTGGCGCCGACGTGGTGCTGATCGCCGAGGAAAACGAAGAGCTGAAGAAGGCGTTGGAGGGCAGACCGGCTGCAATGGATGACTATTTTTTCAAATATATTAAGATCCCCCGCAGCGGTGACAGCAATATTTTCATTTTCCAGGCGGCCGTGGTGCTGCAGCTGCTGGCCTTGAAAATGTCGGTGGCCAAGATGAAGTACCTCAATCGCGCCCATATTGAAAATCACGGCGTCCATCCCGATGTGCCGAAAAACGTCTCCAAGTCCATCACCGTGGACTAGCCCACATTTCTCACAAATATTTGCTGCAATTGCGGATATGGGCATGTCTACGGCGTTAGGCTCGGTCGGAACCCTCCATCGTACCAACAGTACGTCTCCGGTCTCCTCGGTCGCCTTCCTTGTATCCATGCCCATCTCGAGCATTTTCGCGACAATATCTATGAGAATTGCGAGCTAGCTTTCCCCTGGTTAATAGCCCCGGGCCAAGCAGGTCTTTTTTTTGGCATGGAGCAAAACCAAGAATATTTATTACACTTTATTCGGCTAAAATTTTTCGCGATTCTTCCAAAAAAGATTCCGGCACAAAGATTTTTACTTTGCCCAAACCATTCATGGTGATACCAAAAATACGCCCTACGGCTTCGTATCGCAACAATACCGGGATAGCGAAACTCTCCAGTTTGGCCTTGATGATTTCGGCTTCCAAACTGCCTTCGACCGCTAGCAGTTCTTTCAAATCCCGTTCGAGCATGCTGCCTCCTCACCAGTCAGAAGCGCCATTCCCGCCCCGGCACCAGGGTGTTTTTTTATTTCAGTTTTTCCCGGAAATAGATGAAGAAAATCTGGCATCCGAGTTCCCGGTTGTCCTTGCTATTGGGAAAAACTTTGGCCGGAACAAAAACCTTGTCGGTTTCAAATTTTAAGGAAAATTCGTCGGTATTACCCATCATTTCCGGGGTCACCGTGTATTCTTTTGAAAAATTCGCTTCGCCGGGAATGAATTCATCCAGCAGGATGTCGTTGATCCTGAAAATCAATTTCTGGTCCTGGAACACGGTCTTGTTCACGCCGCCCTTGATAATCAGCGTGGATTCTTTCTGGGGATTCTCTATGATGCAGACCGATTTGGCCGTGGTCCAGCGCCAGCTCTTGCTGAAGGGATCCTTGGCATTGATATCAGTTTCAATCTCGTTCCAACCCTCGTCATAAACGATCTCCGGAGCATTGATCGAAGCAGGCTGGATATTGATTTTCTTTTCAAAAAGAACAATCGATTTTTCCTGGATATTCGGATTGTACAGGCCCACCGTTAACTTCAGTTCCTCGTATCCCTCAAAATCGACGTCGAACTCGTTTAAAAATTGCGGGATGAACAATACCCGCGAATACTTGATATTATCATTGGCAACCCACTCACTAACCTTTTTGAGAGGTAAGTGATCATCCTGAAGCAGCATTTCCTTGCTGTTTACCCGCCAGAAATGGACAAAAATGGAATAATCATTGGCAAATTTTTTAAAATCACTGGAAGTCTTGAATTCATAATCCATTTTCAAATACAGGGTGTCGGTGATGGTTTCCGGGGCGAGTGTGATTTTCAGATCCACACCTTTGCGATCGATCTTCTTGCTGCAAAAAGCGGTAAGAAGCAGTATTGAAAAAATTCCGGCCATTATTTTTATTTTCATCGTGCCTCCTGTGACATGAACTAAAATTTAGCACATCCCTGCGCAGAAAGCAAATGAAATGGGTTGAACGCAAAGCAAGGGACGGTTTTTGATGCTGTCCCTTGCCCGAGGAGAGTGATGAAAAGAAACAGAAAATTACTTTTTGTTCTTGCCTATGTCCTCGAATTCGGCATCGATGACCTCGCCCTCGCTGGCGGCGGCATCGGTTTCCGGAGCTTTGTCGGTGTCAGGTCCGGTTTGGGGCTCTTTTTGGGCTCCGGCCGTTTTGTACATTTCGGTCGAAAGTTTGCCGGACAATTTGTTTATATTTTCTATCTCTTCGAGGATCTTCTGGTTGTCCCCTTTTTCCACCGCTTCCCTGGCGCGCTTGACTGCGTCTTCGACTTCGCTGACCATGTCCGCAGGGATCTTCTCCTTGTTTTCTTTCACCAGCTTTTCCAGAGCGTACGACAATTGATCGAGCTTGTTGCGGTTTTCAATAGCCTCTTTCTTTTGCTGGTCCTCTTCACGGAATTTTTCGGCATCCTTGACCATTTTGTCGATCTCTTTTTCATTGAGGCCGCTCGATGAGGTGATGGTGATGGCCTGCTGCTTGGAAGTGGCCAGATCCTTGGCCGACACATTCAAAATGCCGTTGGCATCGATATCAAAAGTCACTTCCACCTGGGGAACCCCGCGCGGCGCAGGCGGCAGGCCGGTCAGGTGAAACTTGCCCAGGGTGCGGTTGTCGCGGGCCATCTCCCTTTCTCCCTGCAGCACATGGATTTCTACTGTGGACTGGTTGTCTTCGGCGGTGGTGAAAATGTCGGTTTTCTTGGTCGGGATCGTGGTATTGCGCTCGATCAATTTGTGTGAAATGCCACCCAGGGTTTCGATGCCCAACGACAACGGCGTGACGTCCAGTAGAAGGATATCCTTGGCTTCACCGCCCAGGACCCCGCCCTGAACCGCGGCGCCGGCCGCGACCACTTCATCGGGATTCACGCTCTTGTTCCCTTCCTTTCCGAAAAACTTCTTGACCAATTCCTGGATGAAGGGCATACGGGTCATGCCGCCGACCAGGATGATCTCCTTGATATCGGCCGTGCTCACTCCGGCGTCCTTGACGGCCTGACGGCAGGGAGCGATGGACCGTTCAAGGATGTCTCCGACCAGCTGTTCCAACTTGGCTCGGCTCAGCTTGAGGATCAGGTGTTTGGGGCCCGATGCGTCTGCCGTGACAAAAGGAAGGTTGATCTCGGTTTCCTGCGTCGTCGAAAGTTCGATCTTGGCTTTTTCGGCTGCTTCCTTCAAGCGCTGCAAGGCCATCTTGTCCTTGGTTAGGTCGATGCCCTGGTCTTTTTTGAATTCCTCGGCAATCCAGTCTATCAACTTCTGGTCGATGTTATCGCCACCCAGGTGGGTATCGCCGTTGGTCGATTTGACCTCAACGATGTTTTCGCCGATCTCCAGGATGGAAATATCGAACGTGCCGCCGCCAAAATCGTAGACAGCAATCAACTCATCCTTTTTTTTGTCCATGCCGTAGGCCAGGGCCGCGGCCGTGGGCTCATTGATAATGCGCTTCACGTCCAAACCGGCAATTTTGCCTGCATCTTTTGTAGCCTGGCGCTGGGCATCATTGAAATAAGCCGGAACGGTGATAACTGCCTCGCTGACCTTCTCACCTAGGTAATCCTCGGCCGCTTCCTTGAGTTTCTGCAAGATCAGGGCCGAGATTTCGGGAGGTGAATATTGTTTGCCTTCAATGCTGACACGGGCATCATCATTTGGACCACCGACCACTTTGAAGGGGACCATTTTGATTTCATCGCTGACTTCAGAGATCCTGCGGCCCATGAAGCGCTTGATGGAATAGACAGTGTTCTCCGGATTGGTGATCGACTGGCGTTTGGCCACCTGGCCAACCAGCCTGCCGCCGTCTTTGGCAAAACCGACCACCGACGGGGTGGTCCGTCCGCCTTCTGAATTGGTGATAATCTTAATATCGCCCTTTTCCATTATCGCCACAACCGAATTGGTTGTTCCCAAATCAATACCGATTATTTTTCCCATATTTCACTCCTTATTTATTTCTTATACCTAAATATATGCCAATTTTTCAGATTTGTCAACAAGTTAATAACTGAAATATAAATATTAATTGAGTGTGCTATTGTCAACCTGTAAATGCAATTGTTACCATGTACACACCAACCCTTGAATAGTTTTGATCAAAAAGCGGCTTTGCGTAACTACTTGCCCTTGACCGTAAAAATATAAGTATTGTCGGCTATCTTTTTAAGAGATTGCCCGGCATTTCCCCGGGGCAGGAGCCAGCAAACCGCGTACTTCCCCTTGAAATATTTCATAGCCTGGCGGATGGCCTTCTCAAGTGAGAACTCCTGCCTGGCCACAACATTGACCACAATCATAAGCCAGTTGACCGAATAGTGGCTGATATTGGAACCGCCTTGGAACAGCTGCACCACCGAAGGTCCGGCCGTTTTTTTCTTGGCGTGGCCGAAATCGGGCGCATCGGCCATGCCGATCGTTTTCAGCCCGGTGGTTTTTGGGAAATCGGTTCCCGCCCAGCGGGCCACCACGGCCGGGGAAGAAATTTTTGCGTAATCGCAGTCATAGAGATCCATGACCAATTCAAATGCAGCCGTACCCTTTTCCCGGGAAAAAAGGAAATCCGGAGCAAATGCCTCTGCGCTTTCGATCAGGCGCGGTTGAAAAACCGGGGAGATTTTGGCAGCAATCAGGCTGTATTCAAAGATTCTGGTGCTTTTTCTTATTTTTTTTATGTCAGCAAAAGAACCACGCGGCAGGTGCCAACAAAGCGCTTTGCCGGCTTTGAAATAATCGATCGAGGTTCTGATGGCGTCATTTACCGGCAAGTAGGCGCAGGTGAAACAATTGAGCGCCGCCACCCGCCCATAGCGCCGGTAATTGATGGCACTGGTTTCCACGTACTGCACCAGCGTGTCTCCCTCACCCAACTTGGAACTGGCGGCAATCGGTTCTCCGAATGTTTTCATCTTGATTGCCGCGCAAGTTTGATCGGCCCACCTTTCCACCTGTCTGGTCCCGGGTGAACTGTTGGCCGGAAGTTCAATGTCCATGACGATCTCTTCACCGTACTTGTCGGTTTCCAGCCGTTTTTGAAATTCAGGATACGGGACCGCCGATATCTGCGGCGAGTACCAGCTGGTTTTAAAGCCAGCCTTTTTGTATGCCTTCTGGGCATTGCGTTCGGCGTTTTTGAATACGTCCCTGCCTTTGGATCCGGCGGTCAAGCTGAATGGGCCGCCCATGTAACTTACATTGGCGAATTGCACCACCCGGACATCGTCGAAGCTGCGTTCGATCTGCCGCCAGCTGCCCGGGCACTCAAACGGCTGCAGGATCAATGCCCCGGTCTGGTGGATGGTGATACCGCCTTCGACCAGGGCGTTATAAACGCTCTGGTAAAAATCGGTGTTGAACAGGCTTTTAGCCGGGCCGATCGGATCGGTCGAATCGATGACGATCACATCGCATTTTCCCTTCATTTGCCGGATCACTTCGGCACCGTCGCCGATGATGAGCTTGAAGCGGGGGTCTTCGTACACTCCCTCGCATACCGACGGCATATGCTCGCGGCAAAGTTCGCAAACCATTTTATCAATTTCCACCATGGTCACCCTAGCGACCGACTTGTGCCGCAGCACTTCACGGGCTACGCCGCAATCACCGCCGCCGATGATCAGCACATGCTTGGCCGGCCGGTTCAGGGCAAAGATCGGCCAATGGGCGATCCACTCGTGATAGATGCCCTCATCCTCTTCGGTCAGCTGCACGATGCCGTCCAGGACTAGGACGCGCCCGAAGCGGTCGGTTTCCAGGATCATTAGTTTCTGAAAGCCGGTGTCGGTTTCCGGCACGATCACCTTGGACACCTTGAAACCATAGGTGGTGTCGGTATAAAGCTGTTCATAAAACCAAAGTTCTTTTCCTTTTTTTACCAACCCCATGGGCGTTTTCTCCTTGTCGGCCACGATCAGCCAGGCCGTATTTTAAGGGAAATCCGCTCTGATTTCAATAACAAACAGGGACATTTTTTAAAAATCGACAGGCCGGAAAGTCGTTCGGACTTTATTTCAACCTTTTTGCTTGGCAAAATGCCTGGTTACGATTTCATCCACCAATTGGTCGTCGGCCAGATAGGGCAGGGTGATATGGCCGCGCTGCGGATTGCGGACATTCCAGGCGGCAGCGGTTTCCAGGGCGTTTTCATTGCGGGCCCAGGCGCGGCGGGCGATGCCGTTGAGCACATCCCATTCCATGGCCGAACCAATGATGCGATCGCGGCGCTCGCTGCCATCCAAAACCAGGCCAAAACCGCCGTTGAATGACTTGCCGATGCCCACGCCACCGCCGTTGGAAAGCACGACCATGGACATGCCGCGGGCGGCGTCGCCGGCGAAGTTGTGCACGGCCATGTCAGCGGTAAGGTTGCTGCCGTCACGGATGTTGGCCGTTTCTCGGAAAGGCGAATCTGTCCCGGAAACATCGTGATGATCGCGTCCCAGCATCACCGGACCGATGACGCCTTGACGCACCAACTCATTGAATTTCAAGGCGATTTTCACCCGGCCCTCGGCATCGGCATATAGGATACGCGCCTGGGTGCCGACCACCAATTTGTGCTTGCCGGCATTCCTGATCCACTCGAAGTTGTCGCGGTCCATGGCCCGGCGGTTGGGATCAAGGCACGACATGGCGGCCTGGTCGGTTTTTGCCAGATCTTCGGCTTTGCCACTCAAGCACACCCAGCGAAAAGGACCGTAGCCGTAGTCAAAACACAGCGGCCCCATAATATGCTCGACATAGCTGGGGAAGATGAAGCCATCGCTGGCATCGAGCCCGTTGGCTGCGATATCGGTGGCGCCGGCGTCAAATACTGCCTTTAAAAAGGAATTACCGTAATCCCAGAATCGGGTACCCCTGGGTGCCATTTTTTGAATCAGGCGGAATTGCCGGACCAGCGATTCGTCAACTTTTTCCCGAAACAACCCGGGGTTTTCCCGCAACAGCCGCCGCCCCTCCTCGAAAGTGACCCCAGCCGGCGTATAGCCGCCGCCATAAGCATCGTGGCACGAAGTTTGGTCCGAGGCCAGCTCGATGGGGATATCGTGGCGCAACACATATTCCCATAGATCCACGATATTGCCGTGATAGGCGATCGATATGGGTTTTTTACTTTTGCGGTATTCGTCCAACCATCGGGCGATCTCATGGAGGTCGGAAGAAATTTTAGATACCCATCCCTGCTTGTGCCTGGTTTCGATGCGCGAATAGTCGACTTCTGCCAGCACCCCGATACCTCCGGCTATCTCCACGGCCTTGGCCTGGGCGCCGCTCATGCCGCCCAGCCCGGAACTCAAATAAACCACTCCCGCCAGGTCCTTTTGAGCGGGAATTCCCAGATACATTCGTCCGGCATTGAGCAGGGTCAGGTAGGTGCCGTGGACAATGCCCTGCGGGCCGATATACATCCAGCCCCCGGCCGTCATCTGTCCATAATTGGAAACCCCCATGGCTGCTGCCTGGGCAAAACCGGCCAGGTTGTCGTACATGCCCACCAGCATGCCGTTGGTGGCAATGACCCGCGGGGCGTCGGCATGGGATTCAAAAAGGCCGAGCGGATGGCCGGAATAAACCACCAGCGTCTGCCGGTCGGTCATTTCCTGCAAATACAACTTGACCAGGTTGTATTGCATCCAATTCTGGAAAACCTGGCCGCTCTCGCCATAGGTCACCAGTTCATACGGATATAGGGCCACATCGAAATCCAGGTTGTTATCGATCATGACTTGAAAAGCCTTGGCTTCAAGGATCTTTCCCGGATACTCGTCCACCGTCCCGGCTTTCAAGCTGCCTTCGGGGCGGTAGCGGTAGCCGTATATGCGCCCGCGGTTGAGCAGTTCATCCATAAACTCGGGCGCGATCTCTTTGTGGAGCGGGGAAGGGATATAGCGCAACGCATTTTTCAGGGCCACCCTGGTTTGGGCAAGGCTAAGGGAAAATCCCCGATCCGGTGCCCTGCGAATGCCGGCTAGAAAATCTTTCCTATCCGGCAGTTCTTCCGGCAAAGTGAGGCAACGGGCCTCGTTCAGATTCAGCGTCATGGGGGGCAACCTCCGGAAAGTTTATATGCCATCAACGCCAAGTTGTCAAGCCACGGCCACGTTGGAGGGATTGCAATTTTTGGTTGACAAAACGGCTATAATATTATATGATTGAGGCCTGATTCATGAAAATATTAGTCGCCGAAGAGGCGGGATTTTGTTTTGGAGTAAAAAGAGCCTTGAAATTGATCAATGAATACCATCGCCAGGGAAAAAAGATTGAGACTTACGGCCCCCTGATCCACAATGTCCCGGTTTTGAACGATTTGGCGGCAAAAGGCATCGAACATATCTCTGCGGTCGACAAAATCTCCAAAAACAAGACCCTGTGCATCCGCACCCACGGTATTCCCCGTGATATCGAACGTCGCCTGCGCCGGAAAGGCATTGACACCCTGGACGCCACCTGCCCGCTGGTCAAAAAGGGACAAAAGATTATTGAAGCGCTCGACAAGGCCAATAGCAGGATCCTGATAGTGGGTGACAAGCACCATCCCGAGATCATCGCCGCCAGAAGTTATGCCAAAAAAGTGCGGATCATCAACTCCCTGGCTGCGGCCCGGGCCCTGTCCCGCTGCCGCGAGATCAGCGTGGTTGCCCAAACCACCCTTAACACAGAATTTTTCAAAGAGGTTATTGCTATACTGTTGGACAAGACCGAAAAACTGCACATATTCAACACCATCTGCCAGGCCACCCGGGACCGCCAGGAGGCCGTGAAAAAACTGGCGCCCGATGTCGACGCCATCATCGTGGTCGGCAGCAAGATTTCATCCAACACAAAAAAACTTTTTAATATCGCCAGGGGGAAAAACAAAAACTCCCTGCAGATTGAAACCTGCGCAGATCTGCAGAAAAAAGCAACCCTGGCCAAGTTAAAGAAATTCAATTCCATTGGAATAAGCGCCGGGGCTTCTACCTCACCGCAGGAATTGGATAACGTAAAAAATTTCCTGCAGAAACTATAAACGTTAAGGAGACACAACATGTCAGACACAAATGACACCATCGAGAACAATTCCGAGGATTTTTCCGAACTGGTGAAGAATTACGACCTGAAAAATCTCGCTTCCAACGCTGCCATCGAAGGCCGCATCGTGGATATTGTCGAGAACCGCGTGGTGATCGATATCGGCCAAAAAACCGAAGGTATTCTGGACCGTCAGGAACTGCTGGACTGGGACGGGAACATGAAATATAAGATCGGTGACGCGATCTCGGTGCTTTCCAAAAACGTCAATTTCAAGGAAGGATACATCATCGTTTCAAAAAAACAGCTCGACGAACAGGAAGGCTGGGAAAATGTTTTCCATGCCTATAAAAAGAACATCCCCCTGCTGGGTAAGATCACCAAATTGACCCCCGACGAAAAAGGCTTTATAGTCGACATGGGAGTGGAGATGTTCCTGCCCATGAGCCAGGTGGACATTCAGAAAGTCAAAGTACCGAAAAAAATGCTGGGCAAGGACTTATGGTTCAAGGTGGTGAAACTGAATAAAAAGGAAAAGAGCGGCACCGTCTCACGCCGCATCCTGCTTGAAGATGAAAAGCAGGAAAAATTGAAAAACCTGCTGGGATCGCTTGAAGTCGGACAAGTGGTCAAGGGCATGGTGACCTCGATCGTCGACTACGGGGCGTTCGTTGATCTGGGCGGCCTGGAAGGACTAGTGCACAAAGACAACATCTCCTACGGCCGCATCAATCACCCCAAAGAAAAACTGCGCAAAGGCGATGAGATCGAAGTCAAGGTGCTGGAAATCGATAAGGATAGAGGGAAGATCTCCTTGGGCATCAAGCAGAAATTCACCGACCCCTGGATTGACATCGAAACCAGATATCCCATCGGCAAAAGGCTGATCGCCAAGGTCGTCAAAATCGTCAGTTTCGGCGCCTTTATAGAACTGGAAGAAGGGGTCGAGGGGCTGCTGCACATCTCGGACCTGACCTGGGAAGGGCGTCCGACCTCGGTGGAGGAATACGTTGCCGTGGGCGACAAGTTGTGGGTGCAGGTGATAGAGTTCAGCAAGGAAGACCGCAAGATCAAACTGGGTTTGAAACAACTGGAAATGCGCCCGGAAGAAAAATACCTGGAAAAACATTCACGCGGGGAGATCGTTAAAGCCAAAGTGAAAAAGATCCTCAAATCGCGGGTTTTCCTGGGACTTGAACAGGGAGTCGAGGGCGTGGTGAAGATCTCTGATATCAGCTACTACCATATCGAATCCCCGGAAGAATACATGAAGGAAGGCGAAGAGATCGACACCATGATCATCAGCAACGAATTGGACCGCAATTACAAGGTCCAACTGGGGATCAAGCATTTGTCGGAAAGCGAATGGAAAACATTTTTCGCCAAACACAAACCCGGCAACACGATTGAGGTAACGGTTCGCAAGATCACTGATGGCGGCATCGCCGTGGAGATTACCCGCAACATTGAGGGCTTTATCCGCATCGGCGACATCGATGAAGAGAAAATTACCGTGCAGGAACTGGAACAGAAATACAAGCCCGGCGACAAGCTCGAAGCCCTGATATCGCGGACCGAACTCGACCGCAAGAAGGTCTATCTCAGCCTGCGGGCGCTGAACAAGGTCCGTGAGCGGGAAGAGCTCCAGAAATACATGAAGGGGGGAGACGATCAGGTCACGACCATCGGCGATCTGCTGCAGAACGAACTGGACAAAAACAAATGATGTCCGGCCTGGCCGGTGGCAGGTGACAAATGATGAAATATTTATCAGCCCCCTGGCGCTGGGAATTCATTGCCAACTTGAAAAAGGATAACGGCTGCGTGTTTTGCCAGGCACTGGCCAAAGAGGACCACGATTCCTTAATCTGCTTTCGCGGCAATAAATTTTTTGCAATCCTGAACAAATATCCATACAGTATCGGCCATCTGATGATCGCCCCCAATGCCCATATCGCCGCTCCGGAGGAAATTCCATCCACTGATCTGCAGGAGATGTGGCAACTGACCAATCGTTCCCTGACTATCTTAAAAGAAAGCTTCCATCCCGACGGCTTCAACATCGGCATGAACATCGGCAAAGTGGCCGGGGCAGGGGTCAAGGACCATTTTCACCAGCATGTCGTGCCCCGCTGGCAAGGGGACGCCAATTTCATGGCCGTTGTCGGCGAAACAAAACTGCTCTCCTACGACCTGGAAACAGTGTTTTCCACCATTCGTTCCGCTTTCGCAAAATGAAAATAAAACTGCTCTGGCTGGTGCCGCCTCTGCTGTTCCTGGCTTTTTTTTTACTTTTTTTTAAGGGTTCGGCGCCTGAACACATCTTCCTGATCACCCTGGATACCACCCGGGCCGACGCGGTCGATTATGCAACAACCGGGAACGCATGCACCCCGAACCTTGCCGGCCTGGCCGCGGCCGGCCGGCACTTCGAAAACGCCTACACGGTCATTCCCATCACTTTACCCAGTCACGCGGCCATGTTTTATTCATTGCCCCCACACGTCTTGAAGCTCTACAACAACGGCCAGGAACGTGCCGTTCCCAACCCGTCCCTGGCCGAGATCATGAAGAAAAATGGCTACGCCACCGGCGCCGTTATATCCCTGGCCGTGTTGAACCGCAATTTCGGGCTGGCCAGGGGCTTCGACCATTTCCTGGAAAACTTCAAGCCCGGCCTGTGGTACAAAACCGCCGCCGAAGTCAACCGCGACGCTTTCGCCCTGATCGAAAAAATGAAAGGGAAAAAGTCCTTTATCTGGATCCATTATTCCGATCCCCACGAACCCTATTTCCCTCCCGGACCCCAAGAAAAATTCACTGTACGATGCGGCCAAAAGCTGCTGTTCAGCGGCCCGAGCATCGAGCAGCCGGTACTGCGCCTCCCCCTTATCATGGAACCGGGCGAAACCCTCATTCACTTGAAAACGGATGTACCCTCTCTGATTCTGAAAAACCAGGCTTTCACCGGCATCAGTTACGCCGACCTGAACGTCAAGTCATTGGAACCCGGCGCCGCTATCGCCTTGACATACTCCCCGGACCTGGTTCGCCGCAGCGAACGCTATGGCCTTGTCACCCTAAACTCGAAGAAGACCGAATCTTTCCTGACCGTGACCAACAGGGCAAAAACAGCATGCCGGGCAGAATTGGACTTCAAATACATGCTCAAGACGAGCGATGAAGCCATGAGGGCCGGCTATGAAAAGGAGATCCGCTATATGGATTTCCAGATCGGTCTTCTGCTGGCCCATTTAAAAAGGGAAAACCTCTACGACAAGTCGACTTTTCTGGTCATGGGCGACCATGGCGAAGGGCTGGGCGAATACGGGTCCCATTTCGGCCACATCCATTATTTGAACAAGGTATACACCCATGTTCCGCTTATTCTCAGCGGCAGAGGCATATCCCGCCGCCAGGAACAATACAACGTAGTTTCGAATTTCAACGTCGCGCCCACTCTGCTGGACCTGATCGGCGCCACGCCGCCCAAGCACATGTTAGGTGTCAGCGCCTTGACCGATTTATCCGATTCCAAGCTCTTTCTGGAGACCTACTCTCCCGAGGCCTATTTCGATGCTTTCTCTGTAGTCCATTTCCCCTGGCAGGTTATTTTTTATCCGGGAAGGCCGGCAAACAGCCTGGAATTCATCAACTTGAAAAAGGACCGTTATGGCATCGAAAACCTGCATTCCGGGCCCGACCCGTCAGGACAGCGCTCGGAGATGGTCAAATCGGTGCTGAAAATATCCCGGATCATCACTGCCAACAAACGCAACCGGGACAAATTAAACCAAAAAACCATGGACACATTGAAATCACTGGGGTACCTATGAATGAAATAAAAGCACCGAAAGGGACGCGCGACATTTTCGCTCCCGAGATCCAAAAATGGCACTATCTGGAAAATTCCATCCACGCCTATTATAAAAAATTCCTCTATCAGGAGATTCGCACTCCGATCTTCGAACACAGCGAATTGTTCAGCCGCGGCATCGGCAGCGAAACCGAGGTCGTTCAAAAGGAGATGTACACTTTCACCGACAAATCGGACCGCAGCCTGACCCTGAGGCCCGAAAACACAGCCTCGGTGGTGCGGGCGGCCATCGAAAACAATCTCTTTGAGACCCTGGCTCCGCTGCGCTTTTATTACCTCGGCCCCATGTTCCGCTACGACAAGCCGCAGAAAGGCCGCTACAGGCAGTTCCAGCAGTTCGGCGTCGAGGTTTTTGCGGACGATTCGCCGCAGGTGGACGCGGAAGTCATCTTTTCAGCCGTGGATTTCCTGAATAAACTGGGGATCGAAGCCATTCAGCTGGAAATGAATTCTGTAGGCTGCCCGCAATGCCGCCCCGGCTATCTGCAAGTGCTACGCAAAGCGGCGCGCGCCGAAGAGAAGCGGTTGTGCGCCGATTGCCGGCGCAAAATCGACGGCAACCCGCTGCGAATTTTTGACTGCAAACTGCCCGCCTGCGCTGAGACCGCCGGCCGCCTGCCGCTGATCGGCGATCACCTGTGCAGTGAATGCCGGGATCATTTTGCCGCCGTGCGCGAGACCCTGAGCTGGATGAACATCCCTTTCCTGCTGAACCCGCGCTTGGTTCGCGGCCTGGACTATTACACCAAGACCGCTTTTGAGGTCACCTCGGGCCAATTGGGCGCCCAAAATGCCCTGTTGGGCGGAGGCCGCTACAACAATCTGATCCGGGAGCTGGGCGGACCCGACATGGCCGGGATCGGTTTTGCCGCCGGCATGGAGCGCATCATCCTGCACCTGGAGCACCTGGAAACACCCCGGAGCAAAACCATTTTCGTGGCCTACGGGGACCCGCAATGGCTGGCCCACGCCGTGCAGATGGCCCAGGTCCTGCGCGAGGAAGGCTATCCGGTCTACCTTGACTATCAAGGCAAGAACCTGAAAAAGCAGTTCAAGAAAGCCGACCGCACCGCGGCCGCCTTCACCCTTATCCTGGCCGAGGACGAGATCAAGAGCGGTTCTGTTTCCATCAAAAACATGGCCAGCCAGGAACAGGTCAAAATCTCTCTCAAGGAACTGAACGAATGGCTGAAACAAAACTATTGAAGCGACAGACCTACTGCGGCGCCCTGCGCGAAGAGGATTCCGGGCGGACCGTCACCGTTTACGGCTGGGTGAACAACCTGCGTGAACTGGGCGGACTGACCTTTCTCGACCTGCGCGACCGCGAAGGGCTGCTGCAGATCGTGATCAACGAAACTTTCGGCAGGCGCGAAATCCTCAAGGAAATCGGCAAGGAGACGGTCCTGGCCGTGAGCGGACAGGTGGTGAAGCGCGCCAAAGCCAATCCCGACCTGCCAAGCGGCAGGATCGAACTCATCGCCGGCGAGATCGAGATCCTGGCCGCTTCCGAAGTCCCGCCTTTTGTCCCCGAAAATCGTACTAACGTTTCGGAGGAACTACGCTTCAAGCACCGTTATATCGACCTGCGCAATCTGACCATGCAGCAGAATTTCAAGCTGCGCTCCAAGGTCAACCTACTGGCCCGGAATTTCCTGGACAAAGAGGGCTTCCTGGACATCGAGACACCGATGCTGACCAACGCCACCCCCGAGGGGGCCCGCGACTACCTGGTTCCTTCACGTATATACAAGGGAAAAATGTTCGCCCTGCCGCAATCGCCCCAGCAGTTCAAGCAGTTGCTGATGATGGCCGGCTTCGAGCGTTATTTCCAAATCACCCGCTGCTTCCGCGACGAGGACCTGCGCGCCGACCGTCAGCCCGAATTCACCCAGATCGACATCGAGATGAGCTTCTCCGAACCAGACGAACTGTTCGCCATCGTCGAACGCCTGATGCGGGAGACTTTCGCCTTGCGCGGCCGCGACGTCACCCTGCCTTTCCTGCGCCTGCCGTACCGGGAAGCCATGGAAAAATACGGTTCGGACAAGCCCGACCTGCGCATCCCATACGAAATCCAGGATTTCACTGCTGCGGCCGGGTCGTGGAACAGCGACCTGCTCAACGCCGCCCTGGCGGAAGGGGCCAAAGTCAAGGGTCTGGTCATTCCCGATGCCAGCGGCTTTTCACGCAAGCAGCTCGACGAGATCAACGAAATGGGCAAGAAGCTTGGCGGCAAGGGCGTCATCTGGATGAAAAAGGGTGACGACGGCTTCAAGGCCTCGCTGAAGATCGCGTCCAAAACCATTGCCGCTTTTTATGAAAAGGACCGGATCGATGCCGGCGCCCTGGTCCTGCTGGTCGCCGATAACGAAGCCCGGGCCCTGTTCCTGGCCGGCAAGCTGCGCGAGCACCTGGGAAAACAGTTCCAGGACAAGGACAGGCTCGCGTTCCTTTGGGTGACCGATTTCCCCCTCTTCTTCTACAACGATGAGGAAAAGCGCCTCGACTCCAACCACCACCCCTTTACTACGCCAAGCCCCGAAGACATCCCCCTGCTCGACAGCCAGCCCCTGGCGGTCAAGGCTATCGCCTACGACCTTGTGCTCAACGGCGTGGAGATCGGCGGCGGCAGCAAAAGGATCCACAACATTGCCCTGCAGAAGAAGATATTCCAGATGTTGAACCTGGGAGAAAAGGAAATCGAGGAGAAGTTCGGCTTTTTCCTGAACGCCCTGAAATTCGGGGCACCGCCCCACCTGGGCATCGCTCTGGGTTTCGACCGCCTGCTGATGCTTTTAACGGGAGAGGACTCGATCCGCGAGATCATCGCCTTTCCCAAGACCACCTCTTCGCTCTGCCTGCTTACCGGTTCCCCTTCCGCCGTTTCCCAACGCCAACTCGACGAGTTGGGCATCGTATTAAAAAAATAACCCGGAGGTCTTCAATGAATTCGCCTGAGAGCAAATCCTCACGCTTCCCCGCCACCTTCTGGACAGCCAACACCATCGAGCTGTTTGAACGGGGCGCCTATTATGCCATGGCTTCGTTCGTGGTCATCTACCTGACGGAAAACCTGGGCATGAGCCCCACCTTCGCCACTTTCCTCAACGGCTCGCTCCTTTGGGGGTTGATCTACTTCCTACCCATCGTCAGCGGCACCTTGGCCGACAAGTACGGCTTCAAGCGCTCTCTGGTCACCGCCTTCATCATGCTTTCCTTTGGCTACCTGGTCATGGGCAATGTGCAGAGTTTCTTGCCGGCCGGGAGCAATTACACCATCCCCGTCCTGCTGGGCATCATCCTCATTGGCCTGGGCGGCTCGATCGTCAAGCCCTGTATCGCCGGCACGGTGCAGAAGACATCCGGATTGCGAGCCACGCTGGGCTTCGGCATTTTTTACATGGTCATCAATATCGGCTCGATCAGCGGCCGCGGTGTCTCCTATTTTGTGCGCAGCCGGCTGGGCATCCCGGCCATCTTCTTCCCCGTGGCTTTCGCCTTCGCCATCGTCGGCCTGCTGATCGTGTTTTTCATTTACCGTGAACCCGAATACGTCCCGGACGGCAAGAAGGACGGCCAGGTCGCGGCCAAGAAGACGCTGAGCCAGGCACTGCTGGGCATCATTACCGTCCTGCGCAACTGGAAGTTCGTCTTTTTCCTGGTGGTCATCGGCATGTTCTGGATCCTTTATGTCCAGCTCTATAACCTGATCCCGCTTTTCCTGCGCTGGATCGACCCCCAGGCCCCGGTCGAGCTCTACACCCTGGTCAACCCGATCATGATCGTCTCCCTGCAGCTCCTGATCACCCGCTTCGCGAAAAAATGGACCCCGGTGCGCTCGATCATGCTCGGCGTCCTGGTCACCACCTTCGGCATGCTGGTCAACGTGCTGGCGCCCATGCTGTTCGCCGACATTTCGCTGAAAGTCTCCCTGCTGCGCTTGGGAAGCTTCCATGTCCTGCTGCCGCTGGCCGGGATTTTCCTGCTCGTTTCCATCGCCTCCATGGCCCTGGGCGAGATGTTCGCCTCGCCGCGCATCTATGAGTACATCGGCGCCATCGCCCCCAAGGGACAGGAGGGGCTCTATCTGGGCTACGCCAACCTGCCCGTGGCCCTGGGCTCGATCGTGGGCGCGCCCCTGGGCGGCCGCCTCTTCGAGATCTTCATCTCCAACCCGGTCGCCAAGGGCCAGCCGGCCAATCCCTATGCCATCTGGCTGATCGTGGCCGGCATGGGTGTGCTGTCCATGCTCGGCCTGGCGCTGTATGACAAGTTCTTGCTGCATAAAAGACCAGGTGACATGACCTGATTGTTGGCCAAAATAAAATTCAAAATCTGAGTTTACCCCATAACCGCTCAAAGAAAAATCGCAGCCACCCAGCTTGAAAAGCTCCAGGCATTCTGACAAAATGTTGTCGGAACACAATATGAACAAAAACGAATTGGGAATCATCCGCACCCACCTGGCCAACGAGCGAACCTTTCTGGCCTATTTCCGCACCTCCCTCGCCTTTGTGGCCGCCGGTGCCGGGACGATCCATTTCTTTCAATCTCTCATGGTTCACTATGCAGGCTGGTTCCTCCTTGGCAGCGGAATCCTCATTTTCGCCTTCGGCGCCATTCGATTCTTTGTAATGAAGCGGCGAATTTCCGGATCGCCCCCACAAGGAGGTGGCAGATGAGAGTCATTGTGCACAATTCAGTAAGCCTGGACGGCTCGCTGCTCGGTTTCGAGGTCGACATGACTGCGCATTACCGCATCGCCGGGAGCTATAAAGCGGACATCCACCTGGTCGGTTCGAACACGGCGGCCGCGGGGTTGAAAATGTTCTACAAGAAACTGCCCCGGGAGACTGAAAAAGACTTGGTCAAGCCGAAAACGAACAGGAAGCTCCCGCTTTGGGTCATCCCCGATTCGGGCGGCAAGCTGAAAGGAAAGCTTCACTCCCTGCGCCACTTCGACCTTTGCCGCGACATCGTCATCCTCACGGGCCATTCGACCCCGAAGGGATACCTGAGCTACCTGACCGAGCGCAACTACGACTGGCACTACATGGGCAACCGGCCGCTCGATTATTCCCACGTGCTCGAACTGCTGGCCAGGGAGTATGGAGCGAAAACCGTCCTGACCGACACGGGGAAAACGCTTAACGGCATATTGCTCAACAGCGGCCTGGTCGACGAGATCAGCTTGCTGGTGCATCCCTTCATCGTCGGCAGAAAACGATTCCCCCTGTTCGATGAAGTAAAAGACGATGTCGAATTGACCCTGAAAAAAAGCAAGTCCCTGGGCAAAAGCCGATTGTGGCTGGTCTACAAAGTGAAAATTCCCGGGCGCACAACATAAAAAATCGAGGAGGTCATGGATGAAAAAACTCACTTTTTATATCGTGGATGTGTTCGCCGAAAAGAAATACGCCGGCAACCAGCTGGCCGTCTTCCGTGAAGCCAAAGAGCTCAGCGGCGACGAAATGCAGCAGATCGCCCGCGAGACCAATTTTTCCGAGAGCACGTTCATTCTCAAGGACGAGCCGCGCGATGGCGGTTACGACGTGCGCATCTTCACACCTCGGGAAGAGGTCCCTTTCGCCGGCCATCCGACCCTGGGGACCGCCCACATCATCCGCAACGAGATCCTCGCAGGAAAAACCGATGAGCTGGCCCTGAATTTGAAAGTGGGCAAGATCCCCGTCACTTTCAGCAAAGACGGTTATAGCTGGATGAAGCAGATCGAGCCCGAGTTCGGCAAGCAGCACCCTGCGGAAACTTTGGCCGCGATCATTGGTTTGCCTGCCGCAGAGATTGATGGCCGTTATCCGGTCCAGGAAGTTTCCACGGGCTTGCCGTTTTTCATCGTGCCGCTGAAAACAATGGCCGCCTTGAAAAGCGCGAAAATCGACAGAGATAAGTACTTCACATTTATAAAAGATTCCTGGGCCAAGGGGATCCTGGTTTTTTGCCCGGAAACACACGAAACCCGGAACGATATCAGCGTGCGCGTCTTCGTTGATTTTTTCGGCGTTCCCGAGGATCCCGCCACAGGCAGCGGCAACGGCTGCCTGGCCGGCTACCTGGTCAAGCACGGCTATTTCGGCAAGGACCGCATCGACATCCGCAGCGAACAGGGCTACGAGATCGGCCGACCGTCGCTCCTGCTCCTGAGGGCGGGACGGGAAGGGACCGGGATCAATATCTCGGTCGGCGGCAAATCCGTGATCGTCGCCAAAGGTGACTTCATCTGATCATCCATGGCGATCATCCGCAGATTTCATACCCCAACGCCGACAGAATGAGCCATCCGTGACCCCGCAAACGAAAAACCCAAGCGGATTATGGCGCAACGCCATTTGGCTCGCTCTTTTCACGATCCTGTACAACCTGGCCGAAGGGATCGTCTCGGTCTATTTCGGCGCCCAGGATGAAGCGCTGACCCTTTTCGGATTCGGCATTGATTCGTTCATTGAGGTCATGTCCGGGGCAGGCATTCTGGCCATGGTGCTGCGTATTCGCCGCAATGCGGATGGGCAGCGGTCACGTTTCGAAAGGACCGCACTGCGGGTGACCGGCACATCGTTTTTCCTGCTCGCCGCCGGACTTGCGGTCAGCGCCGTCTACACTCTGTTCAGCGCTCACCGACCGGCAACGACATTGCCCGGCCTCATCATCTCCGGCATTTCCATCGCGATCATGTGGGCCTTGGTATCGGCCAAGCGCAAAGTCGGGCGCGCGCTGCACTCGGCGCCTATTCTTGCCGACGCCAACTGCACGCTGGCTTGCATCTACATGTCATTGGTGCTTCTGGCATCCAGTTTGATCTATCAGGTCACAGGGTTCGGTTTTGCCGACAGCCTGGGTGCACTGGGCCTGATCTATTTCGCGCTCAGCGAGGGGCGCGAGGCGTACGCAAAAGCGGCCGGGCTGGAATGTTGCTGCACTGATAAAGCATGCGAGGTGAAAGATGAATAAAAAGACGGCGGTGATGATCTTTCTGATTGTTTGCCTGGTCTTGGCGGCGCTGCTTGTCTTCAAGGCGATCTCATCCGTATTGGGCGGAAGCATTTTCGCTGTGGCCTTGGTCGTTTTAGGCATTTTGTCCCGCGGCTTCACGAACAAAAAATGATCCGACCCGATTTAAAAGCGTCAGGAATCAAGGGCAAGGGCAAGAAACGACTGCTGGCCCTCTGCGGCATGGTCGCGGTCGGACTGGGCGCGGCCGGTATTTTTTTGCCCTTGCTGCCCACCACGCCGTTTCTCCTGCTGGCCGCCGCCTGTTTTTTGAAAAGTTCGGACCGCTTG
Organism: Patescibacteria group bacterium; assembly: GCA_035528155.1. Classification (GTDB taxonomy): domain Bacteria; phylum Acidobacteriota; class Aminicenantia; order UBA2199; family UBA2199; genus UBA2199. The sequence goes on from DATKZA010000102.1 coordinate 27,412, forward strand.
TACAACTGGCTCATCACCCACAGGTGGTTCGGCCGCTATATCCGCCAATACCGGGAATACAGGGCCATCTCCAAGCAAACCAAGGTGGCGACCATAATTTTGCTGTGGGGCACTCTCGCTTTTTCGGGGCTGGTCGTGCTCGAAGTCCTATGGGGCAGGATCCTGCTGCTGGCGGTCGGGATCGGTGTCACCGTGCACCTGTTGAGCATGAAAACACTGAAGTAATGCGAAGCATGCAATCAATTCAGCATTTCAAGGAATTCAGGAATCCAACTTTCATTATTCAAAACGCAGGTCTATAATAATCCGGAGCATCCCTGAAAAAACGAGGTGAAACGCATTGAAAAACATACTCCGGGAAAAACGGAGCATCCCCCCGCGCCTGGCACTGGGAATCGGTATCCTGGCCGTTTCCTCGGGGTCGATTTTTGTCCGTTTCGCCCAGGCCGACGCCCCCTCTCTGGCCATCGCCGCTTTTCGCCTCTCCCTGGCTACTCTGTTCCTGTTGCCGGTAGCCTGGCTGCGTTACCGCCGGGAATTTTGTGAACTCAAGCCAAGGGAGTGGGGGTGGGCGCTGGCTTCGGGCTTTTTCCTGGCCCTGCATTTCGCTACCTGGATCACATCACTCGAATATACCTCGGTGGCCAGTTCCGTGGTCCTGGTCTCGACTTCGCCGCTGTGGGTGGCGCTGGCGGCCCGCCTCTTTCTTGATGAGCCCTTGACGCCGACCTTGATGGTCGGGCTTTCGCTGGCCACGGTCGGAAGCATTGTCATCAGCTTTGCCGAAGCCCGATCAGGATTTTCGGCCAAGCCGCTACTGGGCAACACCCTGGCCCTGGCCGGCGCCCTGGCCGTCAGCGGCTATTGGCTGATCGGGCGCCGCCTGCGCCGTCACATGTCATTGATCCCATATGTAACCATGGTATACGGCTTCTCGGCATTATTCCTTCTGGCGGCCGCATTGTTCTTCCGTCAACCCTTGGCCGGTTTTCGCCCTTCCACTTACGGCTGGTTCCTGCTATTGGCCCTGGTGCCGCAGCTGCTGGGCCACTCGGCCTTCAACTGGTCGCTGGCCCATCTCCCGGCCGCTTTCATCGCCATCGCCACCCTGGGCGAACCGATCGGCGCCGCCATACTGGCTTTGATCTTTTTGAACGAAAGCCCGTCGCTTTTAAAAATTACGGCCGCCGCATTGATCATGGCCGGTATCCTTCTGGCCTTGCGTCAAAATCCCGCCGGAATAGAAAACCCGCTGCCGCGGAAATCCTCCCCATAGGTTTCCATAATGGTACGGTCCGGCTCTGGACATTGGCCCGGCGATCCGTTACAATTCCACCTGGCAAGGAGGAGGCATGAACATCCTGGTCGCCTATTATTCCGAAACAGGCAACACTCACAAGGTGGCCGAGGCGATATTCGCAGGCATCCACCATACCAAAAAGAAACTGCTGCCCATCGACCAGGCCGGTGATCTCGGCAGTTACGATCTTATTTTTTGCGGCTTCCCGGTCCAACATCACGGCGTTCCCGCCAAAATGGTCCACTTCCTGCAGGGCATTCCCCAGGGGGCGAGGATCGCCTTTTTTGCCACCCATGGTTCACTGCGCGGCGGTGAAAAAGCGATTTCCGCCTTTTATGCGGCACTGAGCCTGACCAGCGGCCGGACCATCCTGGGCACATTCGGCTGCCGCGGACAGGTCAAGTTCCAGCTCCTCGATCTATGGATGGAAAAACCGCACGAACGGTCGTGGGCCCTTGAGGCGCAGAGCGCCCACGGCCACCCCAACGCTACCGATCTTGCAGACGCGCGGGTTTTTGCCGATTTGATGCTGCATTCGGCGGAACACATGCATGGTGCCGGCCCACAAAAGTAAAATGAAGAGAGCCGTTCCCGCCCCACAAGCAATTGCCAACGCCAAGTTTTCATGACGCAGTCCCTGGGAGCCCCGCTGGGAGCCTTGCTAATCCTGGTGTCGATCAAGACCCTGCTTGATCTGATCGCCCATTGGGCGGAACATAAAAAAACCATTCTCAAATGAGGCGACAAAAACAATGAATGAAACGTTTTTAAAACGGGCAGCACTGCCGGATTACAGATTTACACTTGAACTCAAAGTTCGCGACTACGAGTGTGACACTCAGGGTATTGTCAACAACGCGGTCTACCAGAATTACCTCGAACATGCCCGTCATGAATTCCTGCTGTCGGTTGGCCTCGATTTCAACCGGTTCACGCAAGAAAAAGTTTTTTTGGTCGTGGTTCGGGCCGAACTTGATTACAAAACATCCCTACGCAGCGGCGATGCTTTCTTGATCGGGCTGAACCTGAAGCGCGTCTCCCCTATACGATTTGTTTTTTTACAGGACATTTTCCGCTGTTCTGATCTAAGGTTGGTTCTTTCGGCCCGAACGACCGGTACCGCACTGAATGAAAAAGGCCGCCCATTTTTACCGCCGGAGTTTGTGGCCCTGATGGGTTAGCCCAAAAAGACCGGAAAAAAATGAATAATTGACAGGCCGGCGCCGACAATTTCCCCAGGAAATCAAAGTGCCGGCTCTTGACAAAAATGGCAATATCGATTATCCTTATTGCCAAGAGCGGGAATAGCTCAATGGTAGAGCGCAACCTTGCCAAGGTTGATGTTGCGGGTTCAAATCCCGTTTCCCGCTCCATTGGCGGCGTAGCCAAGTGGTAAGGCAGCGCTCTGCAAAAGCGCTATTCATCGGTTCAAATCCGGTCGCCGCCTTGTTTTAATCCACCGACAATTCAAGGGCTTCCGTTTTCAATAATTTCAAGTTATTCAAAATCAAATTGGCATTGCCGACCAAAACCACGATCCCCTTATCCCGGCCGCCGCTTCTGTGCCTGGATCCCATCTGTTCTTCTATGACCTGCATTACGCGGTTTAGACTCACTTCCTGAAAAAGTTGGGGGTTGATCGGCAGCGCGAGCGATCTTGCCCCCTGGCTGTGAAACCGGTCGATCTCACCCTGAAGGTCATAATCGAAATGGCACGTCTCCACTTGGGCCCGGCCGATGTGAAAATTCAAGGCGTCGAGGTATTCCTTTCTTTCGATTGGGCGGACGACGAATTTTCTCCTCTCCTGATCCACCAACAAAAGGAAATTTTCCAGGTCATTGTATTTTAAATGCAAATAATTGCAGAAAACGGTGAATTTTTTTAAGAAATAGGTTTCGGTATTGACCTTATAGCCGGCCATCGAAAACTGATTTTTTTCGGATTGGTAAATCCGCCCACCCGGGAAACCGAATAGGGCAAAATTGCCGATCACATAGGATAGATAACTGACATCGGTCACAGCCGGGGCCATATCGAACCAATAGACCGCTGGCTGTTCGACGGAATTGACATTCAAAACAAAGATCTTGCGATTGGCATTGATGGTAATTTCTTCTTTTTTGTCTTTGGCCGGTTGCGGGGACGGCTGCGGCAGATCCTTTTCTATCATGCCCAGAATGAAGTAAGGATTGATTTTCCCTTTCAAGATCAACAGGGCGTTATCCGGCCGGAAGGTTTTTAAGAGGAACGAACGCAATTGGGCCAGATTGATCCTATTTAAAATTTCCTGGTGCAGCAAACCCTGGGAGAAAAAAAAATTACCGACCATCTGCTGGTAGGCCAGCAAAAAAGCCATTTCTTTTTTCCAATCCCTGTTTTTGGCGAATAATGACCAGAATTTCCCCTTGCTTTGGTTGAATTTCTTTAAATGAAAGGATTGATAGTAAAAAATTTCCTTAAGTAGTTTCGGGAAGGCCGCCAGACGGTCAGGCAGGAAATTCATGCTGATCTTCACATATTCCGGGTTTTGTTCGACCTGGAAATCGTTCCCCTGGCGCTCCAGCATATTCATAAGATTGGAGGACGGTGAATTCAATTCCCGCGCAAACATGTTCATGGTCGTCAAATGCGAGATGGCCAGGGAAGTGTAATTCTGCGAGCTGCCGTCCAGGTAAATGAGCAATTGGGCGTGGATGAAAGGCATGTCGTTGTCCTGCAAGACCTTGACGACCAATCCCTTGGAGGTCGTGAAAGAAAACAGCCGCGTTTCCGAGGCCAGTTCCCGGCTGCCTCCCAGAAAGAACAGCACCCCCCCCAGAAAATAAAAAATGCAGCGGAATAGAGAGTTTCTATTTGTTATAAACATTCAGGACAACTTGGTTTTCCTTAAGCAGATATTTTTTCGCGCTCTCCATAACATCATAGGAAGTAATCTTGCGCAGGCGCTTAAGCTGAACGTCAAAAAAATTCAGTTCGCCAAACATATGAAAGAATTCGCCGATGCGCAGGCATCTTTCCTCCAAAGATACCATGCTTTTCAAAAAATCAATTTCCATCAGGGCGCGGACGGCTTTCAGGTCACTGCTGCTTATGAGTTTGCTGCCCAAGGCCTGGAATTCATTTTCCAGAATGTATTTGGCTTTTTCAAGGTTGATGCGCTTGGGGCTGGAGATCTGGATGGTGAGACAATTGGCTTCCATATAATCGGTAAAACTGCTCTCGATCTTGACATCCAATTTGTTTACAATGTTGAGAATATGGTCCAAGCGGGCAATGCGCGGATCGGTCAGGTAATAGCGCAAAAAATCGAAATACATGAAATTATAGCCGATCTTGGCTGGAGCCTTGATGCCATAAACGACAAAATTCCTTTTCAGATCCTGTATCATCCAATTCTTAAGCAAAAAGGATTTCCGCTGGTTTTGGGTGCTGAAAACCGGATTCGCAGGTCTCCGGCCCGGCGGGATATTCTGGAAAAATTTGTTGATCCCGGCCCGCAATTCATTGATATCGAATTTTCCGGCAATGATCAGGAGGATATTGGCAAGGTTCTGAAAATTTTGATAGTTCTCCCTGATCCGATCGTTGCTCAAAAAGCGGATCTTATTCAGGTCACCGTACAGCGGATATTCATACGCCGATCCTTCGAAAACCTTGGAACTGACCCAAGCCTGAGCCTTGAAATTCTGGCTCGTTTCCCAGAGACGATTTATACGGTTGAAGATCTGGTTCTTGTGATAGTCGATGTTCGCATCCTGCAGGCGCAGGCTTTTCAAACGTTCACTTTCCAGCCAAAGGGCCACATTGATCTCCTGGGCCGGAAGCACTTCATAAAAAACAGCATTGTCGTAATTTACCCGACCGCTGACAATCCCGCCCATTTTGTTGACGAACAGGACATGGTCGTATGGTTCAAGGTTCTCGTTGCCGTCGAACATCAGATACTGATACAGATAGGAAATCCCGCGGCTGTCGGCAGACTCGTTGCGGGCGCCACTCATGTGATAAACGCAGACCGCGGTGGCCTGCATGTCGTTGCTGGGTGACAGGATCACTTTCAAACCGTTTGGCAATTCGAAGGAGCTAACATTTACCGTTTGCGCCGAAAGGGGAACGAGCAGAATGACCAGGAGCCAACTAAAGATCCATGCCTTTATCACTTTTTTATTTTACCGGGGAACTTAATTTTAGTCAACTGCACCTTTTTTTCAAGCCCGGTTGAAATTAACTTGACATTGGCGAACGATTTTAATTATAATTAAGACTAAATTCAAATCAAGCGGAGGATTTCAGCGATGAAAAAACTTGCTTTTCTTATTTTTATTCTTATAACCATCAGCCTGTCCGGATTGCTCGCCCTGGACAAAGAGCAGACCGACACCTGGATCGCCATTGTCGGCGAAAAAGACCTGAAAGTCAAAATGCAAAAACTCGATGACTATTACAATAAATACGGCGGCAAGGAAGACCGCAATTCCATATACATGTACATGCATCTTACCGAAACCACATACCTGCTGCAGCAATATGAAAGAACTATCGAATTCGGTGAAAAAGCGCTATCCTACGAGGAGATCGAAGCCAGCTACAGGTTGCGCATATACCTCTACCTGGCCAATGCCTACAACCTGACCAAGAAAGATCTGGACATAGCTTACAGCTACGCTGATAAAGTCATTGAACTCGCCAGAAAACTTAACAGCGCTACCCAGAATAACTCCATCATCAACAACAACTTCATTGCCCCGGCCCTGCGCATCCAGGTGCAATTGCTGGCAGCCAAATCCCACGATCCGCAAAGTTCCGTGAACGCTTTAAACAAAGCGCTTGAGGCGTACCAATTGGATAAATCGGAAAAATCAGCCAATTTCGTTCTGGCATTGAGCGAACGCATGCTTAAGAACAACAACTTGAAAGAAGCGATCCGCGGTGTCGAAGCCATAAACCAGAACAAACCCAATGCGGATTACTACAAAATGCTGGGGCTCTGGTATGCGCGATTGAAAGACCAGGATAAGGCCATTGAAAACCTGAAAACCTCATACCAAATGAAAAAAAATGCCAAGGTGGCATATGATTTGGGGGTATTGTTGAACCAAAACGATAATTTGGACAACGCCTTGGACTATCTGGCCGAATCCCACCTGCTGAAAGACGAAAAGTATTCCGAAGAGGCCTTGAAATTGCTGCAACATCTCATTTTCTTTGTGAAGACCAAGGGACAACCGTTGGCAGAGCAGGAAAAGGTTTTCAATGATGTGGTGGAAGCCGCCAAAACCCGCCTGGGCATTACGCTTCCCTGATCAGGCTCCAAGCATAATCTGTCTTTTGTTGCCCACCCGTCGGGTAATATTGTGACCATCCCAATATTCAAACAAAACGATGAGATATTTCCTGCTGTAGGATGTGACGGCGCGCAGATCATCAAAAGTTAAAATATCGCCCTGGTTACGCTTGAATTTTTTCAAACGGTTGATGATTTTGTTGTATTCATCACTGAAGATAAAATGCCTTTCATCCAACTGCAGGAATTTTTCTTCGTCGAGCATGTACCACAGTGAGTCATTAATCTGCTTAAGAGAGAAATCCGTGTTTTTCTGAACATTTTCAATGGTAAATATCAGAAGTTTGTTGGCTTTCAAGATTTTTTCAATATCGGCCATGCGCGTTTTTTCTTCGTCCATCAAGGGCAGCTTGGAAAAAATCAGCGCGTTGGGCAACACTTTACAAGGAAACTCCTGGCTGCATTTTTTTAGCAAGTATTTGAAAAAAACGGTTTCCTGGGGGGTTTTGACCGTCTTTTCCAATTGAGCGAACTTCAAGGTTCTTTCCCTGCCTTCATACGCCTGCCGCAAACCGCTTTCCATAGCGGCCAGGTTTTGCAGAAAATGCTCCCAGGATGTGATGAACAAATAATTGAGGTTGATGACTTTCAGTTGCCTGGCAAGTTCCAATTCGATCAAAACCTTTGCCGTCTCGCTTCTTTCCAGCGAAAAAAAATAAAGCAGGCCTTGCACTTCCAGAAAATTTTCCACGGTCAACAAAGCCAGGATGATCTCCCTGAAAGATTTATCCTGGACAGAGCGCAGGATTTCCGCCATCTTTTTCAGCTTTCTCTGGTTGTACTGCGAAAGAACCGGCAAAAGCACCGTAAAATGATCTTTGGCATTTTTAAAATCTATTTCCTGCCGGAAACTGAATTCGACCTGGTTTTTAAAATGTGCCGCGAACAGATCATCGCTTATTTTACTGAAGTTCGCCGCTACGCTTTTCCCCGCGATCTGGACATTGCCCGAGAAATTCGCCTGGGAATGGGAAAATTTGATAAAATAAGCATTGAATCTCATTTTTTTTCAATATTGTCCGCGAATCATTGGCTGCATTGGGGAAATTCTTCTCCGCCAGGAATCAGCTGACGATGCTGACGCTGGCTTTTTTCAGTAGAAACTTGTTTTTGAAAATGGTAGAAAATGAAAGGAAAGAAATATACAGATACCCGTATTGAAAAAGCATGAGAAAGGGCAGGGTCAGCCAAATGCCTTCAATGACGCAGGTGATCACGGCAATAGTGAAATAGAGTCCGAGAGTGAGCTCAACCAGCGGAATTAAAATATTCTTGTTCCCTTTGTATTTTTTGGAGACCCAGTTGTCATTCCTTTTCTCAATTCCGAATTTGGGAGTACGCACGAATTCAGATTCCTTGTTGAACAGGGCTTCCAAAACCGCAACCGAATTGTTGATCGATAACCCAATCCCCAGCCCCATAAGCAGTGGCAGATACTTGAAGGTGCTGGTCCAATTGGAATAAAGTTCCTTCTGTGAAACGATATAAAAAGCAGAAACCGAGGCCGTGGCCATCAGGAATAGGGGCACATCATAAATAAACATCTCGCCCCAGACCAGATTTCTTCTTAAAATCACCACCGGCAGAATGGAAATCGACAACGGCACCATCAAGATGTAGGCCATGTTGGCTGTCAGGTGAAAAAATGCTTCTACTTTTACCTTCAGCGGCAAATGAGCTTTGAATATCCTTGGCAGCAACTTTTTGGCGGTTTGAATGGAACCTTTGGCCCAACGATGTTGTTGGGCTTTGAATGCCACGATATCAACAGGCAGCTCGGCCGGAACCGAATGGTCGGGGAGATAGATAAACTGCCAGCCCCTCATCTGGGCCCTGTAGCTCAAGTCCAGATCCTCGGTCAGCGTATCGTGCTGCCAACCGCCGCCGTCAACAATGGCGATTTTGCGCCAGATACCGGCCGTGCCGTTAAAATTGAAAAAACGACCGGAACGGTTGCGCGCCGTATGTTCGATCACGAAGTGGCCATCCAGAAAGATCGACTGCAAAATGGTCATCAAAGAAAAATTGCGATTCAGGTGGCTCCAGCGCATCTGCACCATGGCCACTTTGTCTGAGGTGAAATAGTGGATGGTATTCATCAGGAATTGTTTTTGGGGAATGAAGTCGGCATCAAATACGGCGATAAATTCGCCCTTGGCCACTTTCATGCCTTCTTCCAGTGCGCCGGCCTTGAAACCCTTGCGGTCTTTACGGTGCAGGTAGGAAATGTCCAACTCCTGATTTTTATATAAGTTCACCCGCCTCTGGGCGATGGTGACGGTTTCATCAGTGGAATCATCCAGGACCTGAATCTCCAGCAAATCCCGGGGATAATCCATTTTTACGACTGCGTCGATCAGGCGCTCCACAACGTACATTTCATTGTAAATGGGCAACTGGATAGTCACCCGCGGCAGTTCATCGAATTTGCCTTCTGGCTTGGGGACGCTTTTTTTGTTTTTATAATACAAATAAACCATATAATAGCGGTGCGAGCCGAAAACGGCCAGGATCGAAAGCACTACAAAATAAAGCACCACCACAACTGAATTTAGATTTTCCATTTCATCCCCATAAGGTCACTATTGAAAACAGATTATACAACAAAATCATTGTCGGTTCAAGCAAGCGTGTTGACAGAGGGGAAATATCGGGGTGAGAGGATTTGAACCTCCGGCCTTTCCGACCCGAACGGAACGCGCTAGCCAGGCTGCGCTACACCCCGGAACTTGAGAAATTTCATTGTATCACAAAAAACGATTTTACGAAATCCCCCTAAGGGGACACTGCCCCCAATTGGGGGGCCGCTGAACTTTGCTTTCGGCACCCATAAAATATATAATGAAAATCTGCGGGGTGCATCATGAAGCGGGCATTGATCAGTGTTTTTCGCAAGGAAAAGATCGAAATAATCGCTGCGGCTTTGAACAAAGCGGATTGGGAGATCGTTTCCACCGGCGGAACCGCCGTCTACCTGAAGGAAAAACACATCCCGGTGACCGAGGTTTCCCAGATCACCAATTTTCCGGAAATTCTTGACGGCCGGGTAAAAACCCTGCATCCGCTGATATTCGGTCCGGTCCTGGCCAAAAAAACATCCGCACATCTGCGGCAATTACAGGAATTCCGCACAACCAAGATCGACCTGGTGATCATCAACTTCTATCCGTTTGAGGACGCCCTTGAGAAAAAAGCCGCCGATCTGGATGCCATGCTGGAAAATATCGATGTTGGCGGCCCGGCCCTGGTTCGCGCCGCTGCCAAAAATTTCCGCGATACCATCGTGCTCATCGATGAAAAGGATTACGAACCGGTCATTGCCGCGATTGAGAACAACAGTGATATCCCACTGGAATCAAGAAAAAAGCTGGCGCAAAAAGCTTTCGCTTATACCTCATTTTATGACTCGTTGATCGCCGCCTACCTGCATTCCGGCGCGATAGGCCACCCCGATTTTTTAACCATCGGCGGCCGCAGGACACAGTCGCTCCGTTATGGTGAGAATCCTCACCAAGCGGCTTTCATGGCCATCAGTGACCGCCGTTCACCCTTTTACGCCATCAACCAGCTGCAGGGCAAAGCACTGTCTTTCAATAATATCCTGGACCTGGCCATGGTGTATGAGCTGCTGAACGAATTCCAGATGAAAAAACATTTCGCGGCCATCGTCAAACATCAGAATCCTTGCGGTGCCGCCGTGGCCGCCGCCCAACTGCCGGCATTTCAAAACGCTTTCCACGGCGATCCGCGTTCGGCTTTCGGCGGCATCGTCGGCTTCAATCACCGCCTCGAGGCCGAAACCGCCGCTGCCATGAGCGAAATTTTTTTTGAGGTCATTCTTGCTCCTGACTACACAGAGGATGCCTTGAAGATCCTGCGCAAAAAAAGAAATCTTCGCCTGATCCGCATGCCGGCCGGCTACGTGGAAAATGCCGATTTCAAGACCATCCCCGGGGGATTTGTCTATCAAAGCCGGGACAACCGGGCCTTCGACGTCGAGGCCTTCGAGCTCAAAGCCGGAAAGCCCCTGGACAAGAAGGAGAAAACCGACGTGGAGTTCGGTTGGAAGATCATCAAGTTCGTGAAGTCGAACGGCATTATTATCGTCAAGAATCTCACTTTGATCGGCGTGGGAGCCGGCCAGGCCAGCCGCATCGATTCGGTGGAGATTGCCATCCGCAAATGCCAATCCTCTCCGACCGGATCGGTTCTCCTTTCCGACGCGTTTTTTCCCTTCCCCGATTCGGTCGAACTGGCCGCCAAACACAATATCGCCGTCGTGGTCGAGCCCGGCGGATCGATCAAAGATCCCGATGTGATCCTGGCCGCTCAGAAACTCGGCGTCACCCTGCTTTTCACCGGCATCCGTCATTTCCGGCACTGAGAAGTAGCCCGCCCAGCGAATCACAATGTGAGCGGCCCGACTTTCATTGACAACCGGCCTGAATTCAGGTAATTTTCTCTCATGGAACCAGGCGGCATAAAGATCTCAGCGGTCATCATTACCTACAACGAAGAAGATCGCCTGCCCGATGCTCTGGATAGTTTGCAGGGCGTAGTCGATGAGATAATCGTGGTCGATTCTTATTCAACCGACAGCACCTTGGCAATCGCCAAGGCTGCACAGGCCCGGATATGGCAGAACCGTTTCGAAGACTACGGAAAGCAAAAAAATTTTGCATTGGAAAAAGCCGGCCACGAATGGATCCTTAACCTGGACGCTGACGAGAGGGTCTCCCCGGAACTGAAGCGCGCCATCAGCGAGCTAAAGGAAAACAACATGCCCGCAACGGTGGCCGCTTTTGCCATCAAGAGAAAAACCTTTTACCTGGGGCGCTGGATCCGTCATTCGGGGTGGTACCCTGACCGCAAGATCCGGCTTTTTAAAAAAGCCTCCGCGACCTGGCAGGGGCGGATCCACGAGAGGCTGCAGGTCACTGGCCTCATCGCATCCCTGCCTGGAGACATTCTGCATTTCACCTACCGCGATATCGGTGACCATATACGCCGCCTGGACCGCTATTCCACTTTTTTGGCTGAGGAGATCGTCCGCCAAAATAAGAAATTCCTGCTGCCGCGCCTGCTCATTCTGCCGCCGGTGACTTTCTTCAGACATTATGTCTGGCGGCTGGGATTTTTAGACGGTTTCCCGGGACTGGTCATCGCCACGGTTTCATCTTGGGGAACAGCGATGAAGTATCTGAAGGCCCTCGCCCTGAAGCGCCGCTCCCGGAGCTGAAAGGCCGGGGTTGCCAATGGGGCCGGTATGCGCTATAATATGCGCATGACCAAAACACCCAAATGCAACACCAACCAAACGGCCAAGTGGATCCTCGTCATCGTTTCACTCGGCGTCATCGGCGCCGGGATTTATTATAAAAACTGGATCGGACTGCTGGGCATCATCACCCTGCTCAGCGCCTTCACCGGCACTTGCCCCCTTTCCCTGCAATTCAGAGGCTTGAACGATATAAA
>DATKZA010000103.1:0-17583 GCA_035528155.1 Patescibacteria group bacterium
GCCGGGGCCGTGCTGAGCGCTCCGGATTGGCCGGGCTACTTTGCAACCAATGTGCAAGGCACGGCCAACATCCTGGAAGCCTGCGCCCAGGTCAATCCCGGGCTGCGGAAATTTGTTCATGTCTCCAGCATCTCCGCCGCTGGCCCGGCAGTAGGCAAAAAACCGCTGCGTGAAGCGGATGCCTGCCAGCCGTTGTCGTGGTACGGGAAAAGCAAGTACCAGGCCGAACAGGTGGCGGCCGCATTTTTTGGCCGGTTGCCGATCGTGATCGTCCGCCCGCCGAACGTGCTGGGCATAGGGCAAAGAGAGTTGCTGGCCGTACTGAAGCTGGTGCGGCGGCGCATCGTTCCCATGATCGGCCGCCGCGAAAAACAGACCAGCATCTGCTTTGTGCAGGATCTGGTCCGGGCGCTGGTTTTGGCGGCTGAAGATGAGCGGGCCAGAGGCAAGACCTATTTCGTGGCTGCGGAGGAATTCTATTCATGGCGGGAAATTTTAATGCAGTTGTTTCTGGAAATGGACCTGAAATTCGTGCTGAAGATACCCCATCACCTTTTGCTGGGCCTGGCTTTTGTTTCCGAGGCCATGGCCAGGCTGACGGGAAAGGCGCCCCTGGTTGCACGCAGTGATCTGCGCAGCGCCCGCGACAATTACTGGCTCTGCGATGCCAGCCTGATCCGCGAAGAACTCGGCTTCCATACCGAGATAGAATTTGCCCAGGGGATCAGGGATATCGTGCGCCACTTCACCACCAAATCAAAGACATAGTAAGCGCCGGCGGATTGCTATTCCCCAAGCAGCCTGCACCGGGATAGGGCTGCCGCTTTCCCCTATGGCTACAATTTCAGTTGCGCCTGTGTTAAAGTATTTGCTGCTGGCATTCAATAAAAATGGCGTTTTGAGATTTTTGCCAGGTAAGGAAGCATGCCCTGTTTGCTTGCTGACGCGGCCGGGCAAACGGTTTGCGCAGCGAGGAGGAACGATGGCCATATGTTGCCGCAGGCAAGTGAAGAGAATATCGGCTTGGTCGGGAGCCATGATTGTTTTGGGCGTTTTTTTGATTTCCTGCAGCCCGACGCGGGAATTTCCAACTCATATCGATGAACAGGAAAACAATTATCCTGCCTATGCCGATGAGCAAAAACTGCTCGATGAAACGTTCCGTATCGACATCTCGGACATTGACGTCGTATTGACCTATCATCCGCAGGACGCGGCCGTGGACGGGCGGGCGCAGGTGCGTTTCCGCATGCGGCCCGGCCAGCTGCGGCCGCGCATCCATTTCGCGCCGGCCTGCCGCGGCAACGTCATTTCCGGGTGGCAGCTCGACGGCAAAAGCTGGATGGTGCCGAGCGCCGCTTTCCGGGTAATTGATATTGCGGGGACAACCCAGAAAGCCCTGGAATTCGTCGACGAGGTCGATGCCCGAACGGAACATGAGCTGATCGTGACCTATCGCCTGGCCCTGGGCGGCGGCTATCCCCGCTTCACCACCAATGTCCACGATTTGAAAGGCAGCGGCAACGAGGAGTTGTTTCCCACCTTGAATACCCCCCATGAACTGGCGCGCCACCGTATCACCCTGCGCGTTGCCGGTGTGGCGCCCTACCGCTGCCTGGGTTCGGGCCGGGTCGAGCGGATGGTGGGCAGTGCCAGCTTCCAGGAATGGGGACTCGATTCAGAGCGGGAAGTGGCCTCCTACACCATGATGTTCATCCTGCTTCCCGAGGCCGACACGCTGCTGAAGGAGGGCGTGATCGCCGCTATCCCGGTTCGCATCGCCGCTTTCAACGGCGGCGCTTCCATCGACGCTGCCTGGACGGAATTGGAAGCGTGGCTGCCGCAGCTGGTCGCCGATATCGGCCCCTTCCCCATGCCCCGGGGGTTGAGCGTGTTCCTGACCAGTGGTGGGGGCGGCATGGAGTATTTTGGAGGCACCATTTCCTCGCCCTGGGCCTTGAGCCACGAGGTGTTCCACATGTACTTCGCCTGCAGCACGGTGGCCCGCACCTACCGCGATTCCTGGTGGGATGAGGCCATCACCTCCTGGTATGACCGGAGCTATCCCGATTATCTTATCCCGATCGAGCCGGGGTATCGCTCGAGCATGGTGAGCGGCCGTTCCCCGGTTGCCGTGGGCTTTGACTCGCGCGCCTACTACCAGGGCACCCAGATCATCGAGACCATGGCGCAGCATCTGGGCGGCAGGACCGCCATGGTCGCTTTCCTCAGCGAAGTGTATCGCCAGCATGCGTTTTTGCCGTTCTCTTCCAGGGACCTGGTCGAGTATTTCCGGCAGCATTCGGGGATAGACCTGCGTCAGGATTTTCAAGACTGGCTCTTCAATGGAGCGGCCGCTCTCGAGATCACGTTTCCCGTAAACAGCGGATTCGCATCCCCTCCCGACCTGACCCCGCCCGCTGAGATCCTGCGCAAGTACGGATTGGATCAGCCGCGCCAGGGGATCGACGGAGGTGGAGAATGAAGCGGCTGCTGGTTGTTTTCTTCCTGTCGTTCGTTTTGCTTGGGGCCATGCCTGCCCAGAACAAGGAGAAGCGGCATGGTTTTTTCATCGAAGCTTCAGCCGCTTTCGCCCTGTTGAATCCGCGCGATCTGAACGCTGCGGCCGCCGCGCAGCAAAATTTAACCGCTTTCAATTACAGCGAAAATTTCGAGTGGGCGCAGCGCAACGCGGGCGGAAACTTCTCGTATACTCTGCAGGAGCCGAAAGGATCGCGATTGCAGCAGATCCGCAACGGCTTGCCCATCGATCTCCGCCTCGGTTACGCCATCCATTCCCGCATCGCCGTTTTTCTGGGACTGCAGTACCTCGAGCGCAGGCGGTCCTCCTCACTGCAGCAGACCTACCGGGTCAACGACCTCCGCCCCGACCAGGTGACCCCGGGAAATTATGTAACAGAGATCGTTTACCCGGATTTCTTCCTGGCGGCCCGGGCCTGGATCCCCCAACTGGGTCTGAAATTCGACATTTTTCAAATGCGGTCATGGACCTGTGGCATTCGCCTGGCCGCCGGCCCCATGTTCGCTCAGTTGCGGACCATTGAGGAGCGGCGATACAAGAAAACCGATGCCGATGGATATTGGACGGAAAGAAGATATATGATAGACATGAAGGGGCAGGGGACGGGCTTTGCCTGGGAAGCGGTCGTCCGCATGGCGCGGCCGGTTTCTTCGCGGCTGAACCTGATCATGGAAGGCGGTTACGCCCGGCGCGTCGGCTCGGGTTTTTCCGGGCCCGGATCCTATGAATCCCAGGAGAGCGATGCCAATGCGGCCAGAGACCTGATTCGCGATCAATGGGAAAAAGGGGAGTGGCGCACGCGACGGGAAGAAATTCATCAGCTTTGGGGCGACCTGGAGTACACCCTGTCCGGAAACTATTTCAACAGTTCTGCGAACGTGGGGGAATTCCGCCTCGATCTTTCGGGCTGGCAACTTGCCATCGGTCTCACTCTGGCTTTTTAACCTGTCCTGGCCCTTTGACGTTGCGCTTGGCGATCGAACACGTGCATCTGTCTTGATTGCCCTGCGGGGTCTGCCGGCGATTCTATTTCAATCCGGTCTCTTCCAGGACCTTGCGCAGGCGCTCGAAATCGACGCCGGTCTTGGGATCGCGCGGCGGCGTGCACCCTTCGCTTTCGGCGATGGAGAGTTCATAGGTTCCGATTTCTCTGGCCAGGGCTATGGTTTCGCTTTTTTCGTAGGCGATCAGCGGGCTGTAGATGGGCATGGTTGCGGCGGCACGCGAAGCGTAGAGGTTTTTGAGCGTCTGCGACGCCACCTGGGCCAGGTTGTCGCCGCTGATGATGCCAAGGGCCTGCTCGCTTTGGGCGATTTCGCCGGCTTTCTTGTGCATCAGGTACTTGCAGATCACGCAGACGTATGGTTCGTGGCGGGTCCCGAACAAGCCGGCGAACTTTCCCTGGAACAGGTCCTCCCTGGGGATGACGATCAGTTTAAGGGGCTGGCCGGCGGCGAATTCCTCGAGCCGGTCGCGCAGGCGGAACACCTTGGCCGTTTCGTTTTCGGAAATCCCAAAATGGAGCAGGACGGGCATGACGCCGCGCTTCATCATCAGGAAAGTAGCCACCGGTGAATCGATGCCCCCGGAGATCAGTGAGACGAGCTTGCCGGCGCTGCCCACCGGGAAGCCGCCGAAGCCCCGGATCTTTTCGCTGAACAGGTAGAGGTGGCGGTGGCCGATCTCGATGTGCAGTTCGAAGTCCGGGTCTTTCAGCCTGACCGGCGTGCCGGTCTGCTCACTGATGATGGTGCCGATCTCTTTCTCCACGCCCATGGAGTCGGGATAGAAGTCCTTGGCGATGCGCTGGCAGCTGACCCGGAAATTGCTGCCGCTTTTGATCTCCGGGAAAAAACGGGCGACCTCGTTTTTCAATGCGTTGTAGTCCCTGTCCAATTCAAAAGCCGGGCTGTAGGAATAGACGCCCAGGACCTTTTTCAGGTCGGGGAGGTCATGGATGCCGCGGATATAGATCCGGCCGCGCTCGGCGCTGATCTTGGCAAAGGCGTGCCCCTGTTTTTTCAGGAACCAGGCCAGGTCATTTTTGAGTTTCTGTTCGAACTGGCCGCGGTTCCGGCCCTTGAGGCTGATCTCGCCATAGCGGACGATGACGGCCCGGTTCATGGCTGCAGGCCGCGCAGGTAAGCGAGCAGGATCTTGCCGGTACGCTGCTGGAGGTATTTTCCAAGGGCCCGTCGCTGTCCAGCCAATAGCGCTGCTTTCAGTTCCTGGCGGGTCAGTATCTCGTGGCACAGGGCCGCGATCTTGAAAAAGTTTTTTTCGCGCACCAGCACGCCCCCGCCGTTCATGGTCTCGGCGACGGCGCCGGCGTCGTAGGCCACGACCGGAATATCCAGGTGGAAGCATTCCACGACCGGAGCGCAGAAACCTTCGTGCTCGCTCAAGTGCAGATACAGGTGCGACAGTTTTGCGTAGGAAACCACTTCGGCCAGGGGGACATGGCCGCTGAAATGGACATTTTTTACCTGCAGCCGGGCGATCAGGTTTTGCAGGGCCGAAAAATAGCGCTCGAAGCCGCGGTATTCGCCGACAATGAACAGGCGGGAATCGGGGTTGAAATGTTTTTGATACAGGTGAAATGCCGTGATCACGTCTTCGACTTTCTTGTTGGGGATAAGGCGTCCGATAAAGAGAAAGTTGCTTTTGCCGTCGGCGAAAATTTCACTTAAGACCGGCAGTACCGGCAGATCGAATTTGGAAAAATCCATGATCAGGGGCAGGACGCCGGTCTGCTTGAACCCGGCTGCGACCAGTTCGCTGCGGTTGTATTCGGAATCGCCCAGGGCCAGGTCGACCTTGTCGGCCAGGCTTTTCAGCTCCACCCGGCCTTTGAAGCAGTCCTTGGCCAGAATGCGGTGAAAATCAAGAAAAAAATGGTACGGTGTAATGTTGTGATAGATGATAATTTTTTTATCCGCGAGGCGCAGGAATTTTTTGGTCACCGGCGAGCCGATGGAAAAGTGAAAGATGACCGCGTTTTCGGGAGCCGAAAAACGGTCGTATTCGAGATAATTGCGGACCTGATGGGCATAACGCGGATGAAAGTGCAGGGTGAAGATCTCGGATTCAATGCCGTTGGCCCGCAAAAAATCCCTGATCTCCAGGGCTTCGTTGCCAATGGCATCGCCGTAGGAATAGGAGGTTAAAAATTGATGGACTTTCATTCAGGACGGCAGTTTCTTTTCCAGAGCCCGTTCCCGGTTTTCCAGGAATTCGATCTTGTCCTCCAGGATCCTGATCTTGGTTTTCAGAAGTTCTTCCTCGGTTTTCAGCTTCGAGGCTTCGACGATCATATTGTGCATGGCGTTGTGCAGCAGGCGGATGTATTCGCTGCTCTGCAGAACGATCGGGACTTTTTTCTGCAGTTCCAGGATGCCGGTTTTCAATTCAATATACATGGGGCGGGTCATAAAGCGGATCCAGGGAGAAAGGAGGCTTCTGATCTTTTTCAACATCCCCTTAACCAGGCCGGTTTCCTTCAAGCTCTCCTCCAGCGGCACGGGTGGGGCCATGTGTTCGGCAAAGCCCGGATATAAAATAGGGTCGTAGATATTCGGGATTTCCAGAAAATCGGGCAAGGGCTGCAGTTCCATTTCGGCGATCTCGTCTATCTCGCTCTGCTTCAACAGGCCGGAGTCCTTTTTGTCCTGGATCTTTTTACGGATCGCGGCCATGATCTCTTCCACGTCGATCTCAGCGGAAGCATGAATAAAGGGTTCCATGGATGCACCTCCTTTTCAGAAAATGATTATACAGCAAGCGGTTGCGCCCTACAAGCATTTTGCCGAAATTGCCGATAGTAAACGATATTTAAGCGGTTCGTTTCGGACCCTAAGGCACGAATCCCCGAATAGCCTGTCCTGTAAACGGTTTCAAAAAAAAAATTTAATTAAATGTAGGATATGCCTTGACTTTTTAGTTTTGTTACTCTAAAATCCTGTGCAGGAGGTAATGATGAACAAAACCGAATTGGTAAAAGCCATTGCAGAAAATGCAAACTTGAAAGTGTCTGAAACTGAAAAAATGGTCAATGCTTTCCTGGATTCCGTGTCCACTTGTTTGAAAAAGAAAAGCAAAGTGACCCTAGTTGGTTTTGGCACCTTTGCCGTGGCCCACAGAAAGGCCAAGATCGGCATCAATCCCAAGACCGGTCAGAAAATTTCCATCAAAGCCAAGAACGTCCCTGTCTTCAGAGCCGGCAAGGCCTTGAAAGACAGAGTCAAATAGTCAGGTCGTATCAGGTTTTGATCGGGAGGGGGTCGGGAGTTCATATCCGGAATCGCAAGATCCGGGAAAACTGAATCCCAAGTTGCTGATTTACATTCAATAGAACGGTCAAGCGGGGACAGGTTTGTCCCAAATAATCAATATACGTCTATCGGGCAGGATGCCCCGGCGATTTCCACCTTGCTTCGTTTGCTATCGTAGGCGTTGATGTTGCCGATGTTCAGGATATATTTGCCTTTGCTCATGAATTTGATTTTCAGTTGAACAAACGCGGACGCCAGCGCCTGGATGCTGTCCATTCCGAAAGAAAGCCCCAAATCAAAACTGTTTCCCGAGATATTTTTCAGGACCTTCACTTCTTTTTCATTCAGGGAATCGGTTTTTACTTCAACGATCTCACAGTTGCCGCCGCTCAGGGACCCGCTGAGGGAAAGGCTGGCCAACTGTGTTTCCGAGTGGATGCGCAGGGAAAAAAAAGTGTCGGAATTGACCGGGATGCTGGCCTGGGAAGGGGAAATGCTCACCATGTTGTTGGCCGGCTGTTGGTTTTCGGGAACCTTTTCCTCTGCCGCATCGGTCTCTTCTCTTTCCGGAACGATGTCGCCGCCTGCTGACGACAGCTGCTCGTCCCCACCCCAAATGGTTTCATTGTCCTGGCTGCTGATGGGGGTGCGGCGGATGATCTTGGGCGTGATGGAAAAGATCAGGTCGGTCTGACTGATGTTTTTTTCCGAATTGCCGAACAATTTTCCCAGCAGGGGGATCCTGGCCAGGGCCGGGATCCCGTTAAGGGAACCACGGACGTCGTCGCGGAGCAGGCCGCCGATGATGTTGGTTTCGCCTTCCTTCAGTCGGATCTTGTTTTCGATCTCGCGTTTGCCGAAGGTAGGGAAAGATGATGAGGCACCCGATGAAATGAAATTGATGGTCAGCTTGGTTTTCAGGGTGACCTCATTGTTTTGATGGATGAAGGGGGTGATCTTGATCTCGACGCCGACATTGCGGTAGCGGTAGGTGGTCACCGGGGAGGAATTGATGCCCCCGGCGGCAATGGACTGGAACTGGGTTTCGGGGACAGGAACTTCGTCGCCGACCATGAAGGAAATTTCCTCACCGTCAATGCCGCGCAGGTTGGGCTTGGCGAGGATCTTGTTGTTGCTGTCTCCTTCCAGGAAATTCATGGCCACGGTGGGGATGGTCAGGAAGAAATTGGCGCTGCCCAGGTCGTTGAAATTGATGGTCGAGGATATCTTGCCGTCGCTGTCCAGGCCGCCGGCGGCGACACCGAAAACACCGCTGCCGAAATCGGCGCCGAGCTTGTTGATCAGGCTGCGGTTGATCTCAAGAATTTCAATGTTGAGCTCCACTTCGCTTTTTTCCTTGTCGATCTTGGCCAGGAACCGTTCGATGTCGACCAGCGAATTGTAATCGGCGCGTATGACCAGAACATTTAGGTTCGGATCTTCCTGGATCAGCAGCTGTTCTTCGCGAAACACGGTCTGGATCATTTTGCGGGCGTCCTCGGCCTTGATATTGGAAAGGTAAAATGTTTTGATGCCGCGCAGGTCAAAGGCTTTTCTCTTGGCGAAAATATCGGGAAAGACGATCACAGTAGCGGGGTTCAGCACCCGGTATTTGGAACCGGAGATCATGCACAGGACTTTCAGGATTTCAAAAAAAGTCGTGTTCTCAATTTCAATGCTGTGCAGAAAATCACGGAAATCCTTGTCGAAAATAAAATTGACATTGTAACTTTTGCCCAGGCTTTTGAAAATATTGGTGATCGGGGTGTTTCTCAGGCTCAGGCTGACTTTCTCGTCTTTTTTGACGTTCAACTGCATGGGCGGGACCACTGTCGGTTTGATTTTCTCCTCTTTGGCGGCTTGGGGGGGGGTGACATAGTCAGCAAACTCTTCCTGCAGCTGGGTATTGCCGGGAAAAATGGCCAGGGCCTTCCGGTATTCCAGAACGGCAGCCTGGCGGTCGCCGGTTTTGCGCTTGGTGCGGGCCAGGAACAGATGGGTTTGGTAACTGTTCAGTTGGGCGCGGAAAAGCAGGGTCTTGATCTCCGCGTTTTTGGGGTTTTCCGTCACGGCCCGGCTCAGGACTTCCCGGGCCTGATCGTAATCGCCGACTTTGAACAGTTCCCGCGCCTTACGCACGCTGGAAATGGTGGTCAGGCAGCCCTGCAGAACGAGCAGGGCGGCCAGTAAAAAGAACAGGCGACCGCTGTTTTTTGGCTTAGCCATTCTGATCTCCTTTGATGCGGATGTCGTAAAGCTGGTTGTCGTACTCAATGGTCACCGCCTCTTTGCTGATCTTCAGGATGCGGATCTTGTCGAGGATCTGCTCCTGCTCGCTGACCAGGAAAAATTCTCCGCTGACGTTGAGCAGTGCGGATCGTTTTGCATTCTTGACAATGAATCCCTCGTAAGAGATCGATTGGGAAATTTCTTCGGCAATGGTCTTTTGCAGGGCTTCGGCCCTGGCGGCAGGCACCAGTTCCTGGCCGCGGTTGTCGTCGCCGGCATCCCGGTTGCCGTTGAAAACATCCAGTTTCAACGTGAAGCGGGGAGCGGGTTTTTGCAACAGGCCCAATTTGAGCAGCTCGGCCCGGACCGGCAGGCACAGCATCCAGATCAGCAGCAAGGTGAGAATCCTATTCGCCAATGTAGGCCTCTATTTTGAAATTACCTTTGACCATGTCGGCACTGCCGTTCAGCTGCATGCGCTCAAAAAAATTCATTTTGGGCTTTTTTTCCATGTCGAAGATGAATTTTTTCACATCGCGGTAGGTCCCTTCCAGGGCGAAGCCGACGGTCACTTTGCGGATTTTTCCCCGGAGGGGGCTGAATTGGGAACTGATGTTCGTGGCCTTGAGCTGGTTGGCGGCCAGGCAGGAATTCAAGTCGCGGCGGAAAACGGCGAACTCGTCCATGCTGATGATATGGTCGCGGTGGAATGCCTGCAATTTCTGCGGGAGCTTTTTCCATTCTTCGTGTTCCGCGCTCAGTTTTTGAAATTCTTTTTCCTGAAGCTGGAAGGCGGTTCGCCTGTCCAGGCGGCTCTGTCGCGACAGGTCGCGAAAGGACATGTAGGCAAAAGAGAGCAGACAGCCGCAGGCGCTCAAGGCGAACAAAGCCAGCATGGTCGTGACCGCGATCTTATATTTATTCATTGGTGATCTTGAAATTCAGATTGGCCTGGTATTCGTCATTGGTTTGGGTTTCGTTGGCAATGACCAGTTCGTAGTGAGCCAATCTTTTGTACAATGCGAACAGTCTCTTCAGCGACCGGGTGGCGAGGGTCATGCTGATGCGACCGGCGTTTTCGTTTACCAGGAGGATATGGCGGATGCGGATGCCCGGTCTTGAGATCTTTTCCAGGAAATCCAGGCGGGCGACAAAAGAAAAAACCTTGCGCTCGATCAGGGCATTGGCTGCCGCCAGTTCCGCGCTCAGGCTTTTTTTCCAGGCGGTGATCTCTCTGGTTTGCAGCAGGCTGCGGTTTTGCCTTTCGCTGATCTGCCGTCCAATCAACCCGCTTTCATTTTTCTCGGCGCGGTTCTTCTCCAGTTGCCGGCCCAGGTTTGAAATGGCTACGGCGCTGAGCGCTGCGATCGCCAAGACAAGGATTGCTGCCCTGAAGGCGAAAGTCCAGCCTTTGATCTTGCGGGTCGCGGCCAGGTTGTAGGTTATCTTTCTCATTGGCAGCCGGGGATGAAAGGCACTCCTTGCAAATTGGTGTTCAGGCGGGAAAAATTTCCGGCGGCCAGTTTTTCCTGCATGGCCGCCTCCGCAACTTCGTCGCGGTGTTCGATGAGCCAATAGCGGCTGGGCTCGATGCCGTAGTTGTTGCTGACAAAAAGCACGGTCTTGCTTATTTCTTCGACCGTGTCGGCAACGGAGCCGCTCTTGAATTTGCGTATGTAAATGGGCGAGCGCCTTTTTTGAAAAACCAGCGTGCAGCCGGCGACGTCGCTTTCGATGAAAAAATCAGGCGGAACTTTTGCCTGCAGCAGACGGCTCAATATCTCCATGGTGGAGTTGCCGACATAGATCAGGGGGATCTGTTTTTCCAAAAAGAACTGCCCCATTTTTTCCGCAAGAGATTTTTTGACCAGGACGGAAAGCACCCTTTTTTTATCCAATTGGAAAAAACGGTGGTCGTAGGCTTCGATGCTCTCGGGGAATACTTTTTGCAGCCGCCAGGCCACCAATTCCCCCAGCGCTTTTTTCTGCCAGGGCAGTTTGTCGAATTCAAAAAAATTGTATATGAATGGGGCGGCATTGAATACGATCCCGGTGTCTTCAGCTTGCAGATGCCCGGCGATTTCCGTCAGGCGCCCGGCGGCGATTTCGGCCAGGGCCGTGCCTTCCACGCGCCGGCGGCTGATCATTTTATTGTTCTTCAGGATAAACACTTCGTCATGGCGGTCGCCGGCGTAGATGACCTGCCGCGGCAGGCGTTCGGGCAGGAAAAAATCGCTTATACCCATTCTTTGACGGTTACCCGGTTCAGTTCTTCAATTGAAGTAACGCCCGCTATTACGCAGTTCAGGCCGTTTTTCCTGATAGGGATCATGCCCTGCTCCATGGCGATTTTCTTGATCTCCGAAGTCGGTTTCTTGGCCAGGATCATCTCCTTGATCTCGTCGGTCAGCTCCAAAATTTCACCGATGGCCGTGCGTCCGGAAAAGCCCAGCCCGCCGCACTCCTCGCAGCCATGGGACTGAAAAACCGGCTGGTTGAACAGGCTTTTATCGGTGCGGTTGTAATCCAGCTCGGCCTTGCTTAAGGTGACGGATTTCTTGCAAAGAGGACAAAGGACACGGACCAGGCGCTGGGCGGCGATGCAGTTCAGCGCCGAGATTAAGCTATAAGTGTCGATGCCCATGTGGATGAAGCGCCCCAGAACGTCAAAAACATTGTTGGCGTGCACGGTGGTGAATACCAGGTGCCCGGTCAGGGCGGATTGAATGGCGATCTGGGCGGTTTCCGGATCGCGGATCTCGCCGACCATGATCTTGTCCGGATCGTGGCGCAGGATGGAGCGCAGCCCGCGAGCGAAAGTCAGGCCCTTTTTTTCGTTTACCGGGATCTGGATGATGCCTTCCACCTGGTACTCAACCGGATCTTCGATGGTGATGATCTTGTCGGCCGGGTCCTTGATCTCGTTCAGGGCGGCGTAAAGGGTGGTGGTCTTGCCGCTGCCGGTCGGACCGGTGACCAGGAACATACCGTAGGGCTGGCGGATATAGTAGTTGATTTTTTCCAGGATATAGGGGGCGAAACCCAATTGCTTCAATTCCAGTTCGCCGATGTTTTCGGTGATCATCTCGCGGTCCAGGATGCGGATGACGGCGTTCTCACCATAGATGCCGGGCATGATCGAAACGCGGAAGTCGATGGTCTTCTGCTTGAACTTCATGCGGAAGCGCCCGTCCTGGGGGACGCGCTTCTCGGCGATGTCCAGTTCGGATATGACCTTGAGCCGGGTCAGCAGGAACGAATGGAAAGCGTTGTCCAATGGTTCCATGATCTGGTGCAGGATGCCGTCGATGCGGTATTTGATTAGCAGGGCATCGCTGCTGATCTCGATGTGGATGTCGGACGCCTTTTTGTTGACGGCGGTCAAGATGATGTTGTTGAGCAGCTTGATGACCGAATCGTCCTCTTCGGTAATGCTCTCGATGGTCACCACTTCCTCATCAACGACTTCGGCTGTTTTTTTAAGGGTGAAAGTCTCGGTCTTGTCCCGCAGGACCTTGGTATAGGTGTCGCTTTTTTTCAGAAATTTTTCCAGTTCATCGCGGTTGGCGAAAAAAGGCATGACTTTTTTCTGGGTGAAATTTTCGATCATGCCGATCTTGTCGAGGTTTTCAGGATCGGGCATGGCCACAGATATGCCGCCGTCATTTTCGTCCAGGGGAAAGAACAGGTTCTTGATCAGGAATTCGGCCGGAAATTTAGCCAGCAGCTGATAGTTTATCTTTACTTCGGAAATATTGACGCTTTTTCTCAATGGACCACCCTTATGGAAGTGAATATCGGCAAATATACGGAAACAAGCATCACGGCGATCACCATCCCCAATAAAATGATTATAACAGGTTCGATCAGCGAAATCAATGCGTTGATCTTGCTGTCGATGGAGCGCTCGTAGTACTCGGCGCTTTCATCGAGCACGGCCGTCAGGTTGCCCGAGGTCTCGCCCACGCGGATCATTTCAACCAGGATGCGCGGTATGATGGCGATCTCCTCCAGCACTCCCGACAGCAGGTTGCCCTGGCGGATCTTTTCCGGGATGTCGCGCACCTGGCTGTAATAAAATTTATTGGCGAAGGTCTCGACCGCGATCTCCGCCGATTCGGGGACCGGGATGCCGCCCGAGATCAGGATGGCCAGGGTGCGGGCGAAAACGGCGATGGCGTTTTCGTGGATGATGCGTCCGAGAAAGGGGATCTTGAGCTTGGCCTGGTCGATGATGATCACGCGTGGGTTGAAATGCTCGATGGTGCGGATGGCGGCGTAGGCCAGGAGGGTTGCCGCCAGGAACGGCACGATGTTTTCCTTCAGGTACTGGGTGGTGGCGATGAAAAACAGCGTCATGGCAGGCAGCCGGGCGTCCATGTTGTCAAAAAAAGCCGAGAATTTGGGGATGATGAAAATGGCGATCACCAGCACCATGGAGATCATGAACAGCAGCAGGATGATCGGGTAGGTCAGGCTGCTGACCGTTTTGCGGCGCAGGTTGCTGATCTTGCCCAGGTAAATGTTGAATTTTTCCAGGATCTGTTCCAGGTGGCCGCTCTTCTCGCCCGCCATCAGCGAGGCCTTGTAGATCTTGTGGAAGGGGATCTGGGCCGAGCTGAAGGCCTCGGAGATCTGCATGCCGTTGCGGATATTGACGGCCGCCTTGGCGACGATCTCGCGCAAGATGCCTCTGCGGGTGTTTTGGATGATGATCTCCAGGGCCTGGATCACCGGAATCCCGGCTTTAAGCAGGGCGATCATCTCCTGGTTGAACAGCAGGAATTCGGTGTAGCCGATCTTCCTTTTGAATATTTTTTTCAGGGAAAAATCCCTGAACCACAAACGCTGGACGTGCATGAGCTTCTCTTCCAGGTTGTCCAGCGCTGCCTCGATCTCCTTTTTGTTCTCGGCGAAGTATTCGTTGGTCCGATAATGGCCCTTTTCGTTGACCAGCGTGCATTTAAAATAGGGCATTACAGCGTTTCCCGCCCGGGGAAGTAGGGGCGCAGGACTTCGGGGATGCGGATCTTGCCTTCGGCGGTCTGGTAGTTTTCCATGATGGCGGCCACGGTGCGGCCCACGGCCAGGCCCGAGCCGTTCAGGGTGTGGACAAAATCTTTCTTCCCGTCCTTGCCCTTGAACTTGATGCGTGCCCGCCGGGCCTGGAAATTTTCGAAATTCGAGCAGGAGGATATCTCCAGGTAGCCGGCGCGGGCCGGCATCCAGACCTCGATGTCGTAGGTCTTGGCCGAGGCAAACGACAGGTCGCCGCTGCACAGGGCCATGGTGCGGTAGGGCAGCTCCAGTTTGCGCAGGATGGATTCGGCATCGGCGGTCAATTTCTCCAGCTCGGCGTAGGAATGCGCCGGGGCGGTGAATTTCAGCAGCTCGACCTTGTTGAACTGGTGCTGGCGCACCAGGCCGCGGATGTCTTTTCCGTGCGATCCGGCTTCGCTGCGGAAACAGGGCGTGTAGGCGGTATAATTGATAGGCAGCTTGCTTTCGTCCAGGGTTTCGTCGCGGTGGATGTTGGTCAGTGGCACTTCGGCGGTGGGGATGAGGTAGAGGTTGTAGCCTTCGATCTTGAACAGGTCGTCCTTGAACTTGGGCAGGTTGCCGGTGCCGACCAGGCTGGCGTCGTTGACCAGGTAGGGGGGCAGCACCTCGCGGTAGCCGTTTTCTCCGGTGTGCACCTCCAGCATGAACTGCAGCAGGACCCGTTCCAGCTTGGCCATGGCGTCGAAATACAGGGTGAAGCGCGAGCCCGAGATCTTGGCCGCGCGGGCGAAATCAAGCGTCTGGCCTTCTTCTCCCAGTTCCCAATGGGAGCGCGGCGTGAAGGCGAAAACCGGTTTTTCCCCCCATTCGCGCACCATCTCGTTGCAGGAAGCATCATGGCCGACCGGGACCGAATCGTGGAACAGGTTGGGTATGTTCAGTATAAAATCATGAAAATCCGCTTCGACTGCGCCCAATTCGTGTTCCTGAGCGGCGATCATTTTGGAAAGCTCGATGGACTGCAGCTCGAGTTCGCGGCTCGAGGAGCCGCTTTTTTTCAGGATGCCGGTTTCCCTGGCCAGGCGGTTCTTCTTGCTTTTGAGTTCCTCGTTTTCGGCCAGGAGCCGGCGGCGGCGCTGGTCCAGGGCGCTGAAGCGCTCCTCGGCGAAGGGGACGCCCTTGGCCTCGACTTTTTTCTTGACCAGCTCCAGATTGTTGCGAATGTAATTGGTATCCAGCATGGAAAAATTATAGCACAGCGTTTTTTTTTGCGCAAAAATTATTTTTGCGCGAAAAGGGCAAACAATGTGGCCTTTTTTCCAGTATAATCAGGCTGGGAGTTGCCATGAAAACCAAAACTTTCTTCCTCGTTGTTCTTGCCGCTCCCCTGCTCGCGGGCGCGGCCGATGCCCGTTTAATCAAAAAGGCCCTGCTCTGGCACGGCCAGGTCCTCACTGTGGACACGCACTGCGATACGCCGTTCATGCTGCTGGAGGACGGCTGGGACATCGGCAAGGCCCATCCGACCGGCCTGACCGACAGCGGCTGCCAGGACCTGCCGCGCATGAAGGCCGGCGGCCTCGACGCCTCTTTTTTCGCCGTTTTCGTCTCGCAGGGGGCGCGGACCGACGATGGGTACGCCCGGGCCAGGGACAAGGCCGCGGCCGTCCTCGACGCCATGGACGCGATGTTCGCCAGGTACCCCGACCTGTGCGGCCTGGCCCTGACGCCGGCCGATGCCCGGCGCCTGGAAAAACAGGGCAAGCGCGCCATTTTCATCGGCATGGAGAACGGCTACCCCCTGGGCCATGACCCTTCCCTGATCGATTATTTCTACAAGCGCGGCGTGCGCTACGTCACCCTGGCCCATACCGCCGACAACGATATCTGCGATTCCTCTACCGACCGCAAGGATCCCGAGGATCGCGGTTTGAGCGATTGGGGCCGCCGGGTGGTGCGGCGCCTGAACGAACTCGGCGTCATGGTCGACGTCTCCCATGTCTCCGATCGCTCCTTTTTCGAGGTGCTGGCGCTCAGCCGCGCCCCGGTCATGGCCTCGCATTCCTGCGCCCGGGCCCTGTCCGCCAGCCCGCGCAACCTGAGCGACGAAATGCTGCTGGTCCTGAAAAAGAACGGCGGCGTCATCCAGCTCTGCATCCTCAACGACTACATCAAGCAGCCGCCGGCCGATGCCGAGCGCGATCAGGCCTACGCCGATTTCCGCAAAAAGGTCGATGAAACCTACGGCGGCTGGGGAAACATCAAGGACAAGGCCAAGCGCGACCGGCTGGAAAAGGAACACGATGCCCTGGAGGAGCGCTATCCCTCGCCGCCGGTTTTCGTCAAGGACGCCGTGGACCACATCGACCATATCGTGCGCCTGGTCGGCATCGACCACGTGGGCATCGGCACCGATTTCGACGGCGGCGGCGGCTTGGCCGACTGCCGCGACGTCACCGAATTGAAGAACATCACCATCGAGCTGGTGCGCCGCGGCTACGGCAAAAAGGAGATCGCCAAGATCTGGGGCGGGAACGCCATGCGCGTCATGCAGCAGGTTATTGATCTAGCGAAGAAATAGAAGACAAGAACTTGGTGTACGGCAGACGGTGGACGGTGTGCGATAAAAAGCTGAAGAGAGTTATCGTGAAGCTTGATGAGTGATGAGAAACTGCAATAATTCAAAAAATTTTAGTGATTCTTATTCTTTTTTATTATGCTTTACGGAACCCTGAAAGTTCGTTCACATATGACGATAGTTCGTTTTTTCTTACCGTCAACCGTACACCTTATACCGTAAACCGAGTTCTTTTGCCGGCACTTAATTCTTGATATCGATGCCGCCCAGCAGGGCCGAGGCCTTGATGACCAGCTTGCCGCCGCCCGCCTGCGGGGTTTGCCGGGTGTGGTCGTCGATGCCGCCCAGCAGGCTGGTCGGATGCACTTCGATTTGCCAATCGCGGGGCACCAGGATGTCGACGCCGCCCAGGACAGTGGAAACGGTGAGCAGCCACTCACCGGGGGCCAGTTTGGCTTCCAGCAGGTCCAGCTTGGTGCCGCCCAGGATGTTGCTGATGTCGCCGCCCTTGAATTCCTGGCTGTTGATCCTGCGGTCGCTGCCGCTCAGGATGTTATTGATGCTCACGCTGGTCTCGCTGCTGGGGGTGCTGCCGCGGCCTGAGCCGGGCAGGGCCACGGGGTGCCTTTTAAAGATGATGGATATGCCCAGCAGGATCAGCAGCGCCGGCCAGTAGCGCCAGATATCGCTCCAGCAGATAGTACCGAGGGTGGCCATGAGGAAAACCACGCCGAGCAGGATGAGGAACAGGCCGGAAAAATCGAAAATGTTGCGGTTGTTCCAGAGATGGACCACGCCGAGCACGACCAGGATCAGCGGCCACCAATGGCCCAGGTCCAGGTCGAATGGCAGGATGTTCATGTTGGCCAGCAAGACCAGGACGCCGATGGCGATCAGGATCAGGCCGAACAGGATGGCACCCCCGGGCAACGGTTTTTTTTCACTCATGGTTTCCTCCTCAA
>DATKZA010000104.1:0-11121 GCA_035528155.1 Patescibacteria group bacterium
TCGGTTACCCTGAAAGTTACCGACAACGACGGCGGCAGCGATGTCAGCGAAAAGACCGTCGCCATAACCGAACCGGTGATTTGATCTCTCTACCGTAGAAAAAATCACGGCGGCGCCGGCGTCAGAACATCTCGATCAGCAGGTTTTTCAGGGCCTTGATGCGATCGCGCAGCTGGGCGGCGTTCTTGAAATCCAGGCTGGCGGCCATTTTTTTCATGGCGGCCGTCAATTTATCAATTTCCTTTTCCAGCGCTTCCCGGTTCTTGAAGTCGGAGGGCAAGGTCTCTTCGCTTTTTTTCAGCCAGTAATCGTCGTCGTGGAAATCCTTGATCGGGCTCTGCACCGAGGCCGGCGTGATATGGTGTTTTTCGTTGTATTCGATCTGGTAGTTGCGCCGGCGCAGGGATTCGGCAATGGCGTTCTTTACCGAACGCACGGTGGCGTCGCCGTAGAGGATGACCTTGCCGTCGATATGGCGGGAGGCGCGGCCGAAGGTCTGGATCAGCGAGGTCGCGGAGCGCAGGAAGCCCTCCTTGTCGGCGTCCAGGACGATGACCAGGGAAACCTCGGGCAGGTCCAGCCCCTCGCGCAGCAGGTTGATGCCGATCAGCACGTCGAATTCTCCCTGGCGCAATTTCTTGATGATCTTTACCCGGTCCAGGGCCTTGATCTCCGAGTGCAGGTAGGCGCAACGGATGCCTTGCAGGGTGAGGAAATCGGCCAGTTTTTCGGCCATTTTCTTGGTCAGGGTGGTGACCAGGACCCGGCTTGAGGGGATAACCTTGCGAATCTCGGCCAGCATGTCCTGCACCGGGTCGTCGGCTGTTTTGACCACCACCTGGGGATCGATCAGGCCGGTGGGACGTACCAGGAGATTGGTCACGCGGTTGCCGGAGTCGCCGATCTCAAAAGGGGCGGGCGTGGCGGAAACATAGAGGACATTCTGCAGCCGCTCGGCGATCTCGGGGAAATTCAAGGGGCGGTTGTCCAGGGCCGACGGCAGGCGGAAACCGAAATCGACCAATTTGGTCTTGCGCGAGCGGTCGCCGGCGTACATGCCGTTGAGCTGCGGCACGGTCACGTGCGACTCGTCGATGATAGTTAGATAGCCTTGCGGAAAAAAGTTGAGCAGGGTGTAGGGGGCTTCGCCGGGCCGGCGCCCGGTCAAATACAGCGAGTAATTCTCGATGCCAGGGCAATGGCCGAACTGGTCGAGCATTTCCATGTCGAAAAGAGTGCGCTGGCGCAGGCGTTCGGCCAGTTCGGGCTGGCCCTGGGCGTTGAAATAGGCGAGCCGCTCTTCCAGTTCCGCGCCGATCTTGGCCACCGCTTCCCGGAAGCGGGCCTCGCGGTAAAAAAAGAAGTTGATCGGGAAAATGTTGACCTGATTTTTCTCGCCCAGCCAGGCAGCGGTAATGGCGTCGAAAGGGCCGACGCGGCCGATGGTATCGCCGCTGAAAACCAGGCGCAGCGGATTCTCCTCGCTGGTGGGAAAGATCTCGATAATCTGGCCGCGCACCCTGAATTTGCCGCTTTCGATGAGGTCATGGCTGCGGCTGTAGCCCAGCAGCACGAATTGGTTGAGAAGCGCCTTGCGCTCGACGCGGTCGCCCACGGCCAGCGTGACCTTCTGTTCGAGAAAATCTTCGGGGGCGCCAATGCTGTATATGGCGGAAACCGATGCCACCACGATCGTTTCCCTGGCTTCCAGCAGGTTGCGCGTGGCGTCCAGGCGCAGCCTTTCCAGCTCGGGATTGATCGAAACCTCTTTGGATATGTAAAGATTTCTCTGCGGTATGAACGCTTCCGGCTGGTAATAATCGTAATAACTGATGAAATAGCCGACGCGATCATTGGGGAAAAAACCTTTGAATTCTCCAAAAAGCTGGGCGGCCAGCGTCTTGTTGGGTGAAAGGACCAGGGTAGGGACGTTCAATTCCGCGATGATCCGGGCCATGGTGAACGTTTTTCCCGAGCCGGTTACCCCGAGCAGTACCTGCTTGCGGCAGCCCTGGCGGAAATTCAGAACGATTTCATCCACGGCCGCCTGTTGGGCGGCGGTGATCTGGTAAGGGGAATTCAGGCCGAACATGTGGCGGTCAGTTTCAGCACTCTTCATCGGCGCTCTGCTGGGTGGCGTCGATGATCAATGCGTTTTTAAGGAATTTATCCAGCACTTCGGTTTTAATTTTATTTATCTCTTGGTCGGGCAGCGCCAGGTTGTCTTTCTTGAATATCAGAATCAGGTAAAAACGCTGCTCCCATTCGATGCGGGTGAAATACACTTCGATGTTGCGCAGGTTGTTGATGAATTTGCTGATAATTTTCTTTTCCTTGACGTAGGAAATGACAAAAATGGTTTTAATAAATTCATTTTTCAGTTCATGGCGGATGTGCTTGTACTTGACAATCACCCGGTCCATTTCCTGCTTTTTGGCCGCCTTGATGGTCTCGCAAACCAGCTTCATGATCTCGGCCATGATCTTGGGCGGGGTCTCCAGGCGGTAGATCTCATCGAAATTGTAGTAGATTTCCTTGATCAGCAGGGGGTTGAGGGCATGCACTTCGGCGGTCAGGTCCATCAGGGAACGCATGTCGCTGTCGCGCAAACCCTCGTCAAAATCACGGACCTGGCCGTACAGGCTTTTCAAAATGTTCTTGATGGACTGAAAGATGGCGGCAATGGAAATGAATTCGGTCAGAACGATTTTCAGGTTCATGATGTTGATCTCGATGCGATTCTGGTACAGGCGGGGAGGGATGACCGACAGGATCTCGATGCCGTTGCGGCTTTCCAGCAGGCGGATCAGTTTGTTAAGGTTGTTTTTCTTGCTTTGCCTGGAAACCAGGATGAGCTTCAGCTGCATCATGAACTCGGTTTTCTTTTCCACGCTCATGAATACCTGGCTGATGCCGGTGACCTTTAATTCCTCCATCAGGAAAGGGATGATGGCCCGGGCGTAATGCTCATAGCCTCCCACTGACTCGATCTGCGAGAATTTTTCGTCGACCGAGGTGCTGATCAGTTTCTCAAGAGAACTTTCAATTGATTTGATGGCATCGGGATTCAGCGGCTGGTCATGGCTGTCGACGATCTCGATGCGGTAGACCAGGATCTTTTCCGAGGAAACAAAACTCTTGTGGTGCTTGATGATGTGTCCCGGCACAATAAAGTCCAGGGTTTTCAGGAAATTTTCCACTGAAAAATTTTCTTCCCAGCAGCCGAAAGTGATGCCGGTAAGGTGCTCGTCCAGAGTCTCGAAATTTTTAATCCTGATCTTCTTGTCGGCCTGGCCGTCGCGGATCTGCTTCTGGAACTTGTAATTGTCGATAACCAGTCCGGCCAGATCGGAGAGCTTTCTTTCCTGCAGGTATTCCCGGGAACGCGAAGAGAAAAATTTCAGGGTTTCGCCGTTCTCACCGATGATTTCTTCTATATCCGGCCCGCGATACATTCTTTTGATAGTGTTGATGGTCTGGTTGTAAATTTCGAATTTGATGGTTTCGTCTTCCAGCAGCAGGGTTTTGCCCAAAGTGCCCTGCGAGGCTTCCTTAAGGGCGGCCAGGAGATTGCTCTTGTCTTTCAGGAAACGGCCGTAATCCTCCGCTGTCTGGATCAGGAAAGAGAGCAGGACGACCCCCAGCTTGCGCTCCTGGCAGGTTAGGGTAAATCCCTTTATAAAAAGCACGTTGCCGTGTTTTTGATGGATGATGCCCAGGATTGAATTGGCCATTCCGGTCCAGTCTTCGGCCAGAACTCCCATAACCACGGTCAGCGGCAGTTCTTTTTCCCCAAGCTCTTCCAGCTGAATGACCACTTTTTTTTTTGAATTTTCATATAATTGCAACAACTGGACCAACAACGCTTTTTGCTGCGGTTGGGGGAAAATTTCCTGTGATTCGTCCAGCATGGCCAGGCTATCGGCAATTTTTTGACGGGAAATGTGCAGCTTTTTTCCATTCAGGATGTTCTTGATCTGCTCCAAATCATTTGCTGTAAGGGCCATTTTTAAAATGTAATCCATCCCCGGCGAATTGTCAAGATGCTAGCCAAGCTTGACTTTATCGACCGCTGTCCATTATTCTATTCCGGGCCGGTCCCTGACCTGCCTGACCCGAAGGAGTACGGTCATGAAGAAACGCTGTCCCTGGTGCTTATCAGACCCTCTTTATATAGCCTACCACGACCGCGAATGGGGAGTGCCGGTGCATGACGACTGCACCTGGTTCGAGTTACTGATCCTGGAAGGGGTGCAAGCCGGGTTGAGCTGGTCCCTGGTATTGAAAAAAAGGGGAAACTACCGCCGGGCTTACGACGGTTTTGATTTTGCGAAGGTCGCAGCCTACGGACCAAAAAAAATCGCCGGACTTTTGGTCGACCCTGGACTGATCCGCAACCGTCTGAAAATTGCGGCATCGGTGAGCAACGCCAGGGCCTTCATCAAAATCCGCCAGGAATTCGGCAGTTTTGACAACTATGTCTGGCCGTTCGTCTGCAATCGCCCTATCCAGAACCACTGGAAAACACTGGCACAGCTGCCGGTCAGCACGGAATTGTCCGACGCCTTGAGCAAAGACCTGGTGCGGCGCGGCTTCAAGTTCGTAGGTTCTACCATAATGTACGCCCTCATGCAGGCCACGGGCATGGTCAACGACCATTTGCTCGATTGTTTCCGTTACAAAGAATTAAAAATTAAAAAAAGTAAAGAAAAATATTGACAATGACCTTACTCCGGGTTAAAATATATTACCCAAGGTAAATTAATTATCCTTGAGTTAATATTGTTTACCGGAGGTAAAGTTGGCTGCAAGCAAAGAAGACGCAATGCGTGATTTCATCCTGCAGAATTTCGAGGAGATATTTTCCATACACGGCTATAAAAGCACTTCAATGGACATGATCGCCAAAAAATGCGGCATATCCAAACCGACTTTGTACAACTATTTCAAAAACAAATATGCCTTGTTCACGGGACTCTGGCAGCGCTTTCAAAAAGAGATCGCGACCATGACCAATAATCTCATGGCCAACAGCACAGACAAGTACCAGACCATCGAAGACATCATCGACCTTTCGCTCTCCCTGGTGCAGCAGAAGCGCGACTTTTTGAGAATGATCATCCGCGAGCACCACATGATCCTCCACGAAAATTTCGATGAACATTTGAGCCTGCAATTGCGTATCAGGCGCGAGATGGTCCTTACCCTGGGCCGTTTCATCAAGGACATCGTGCGCAAGGACATCCTGGCCGATTTCAACGATGAAATGGTCGGCACGATCGTGAGCAACGTCCTGGAAAGCGCTTTTATGGAATCGATCATGGGTGAAGGCATCGATCATGACAAGCAAAAAAAATTGATCATGAAATTATTGAAACACGGCATTTTGGCCTAGGAGGCATCGATGAAAAAAGCATTATGGGCATTCCTGCTGCTGGCCGTTCAGGGATTCAGCCAGAATCCCCCCATGGATCTGACCGTGGACCAGGCGATCCAGCTGGCATTGACCAACAACAGCGCATACCGGATCAGCCAGCAGGAAGTGAAACAGTACCGCTACCGCCTGCTGCAGAATTTCGGGTTCCTGCCGGAGGCGACACTGCAGGGAAGCAAGATCCTTGATGAAAAACTGATGACCATAGAGATCCCGCCCTTCTATCCGGGCGCCGAGCCTACCCAGGCAACCCTGCGCTTCACCAAGAATTACGCCTTCACTTTCCAGGTCGTCCAGCCCGTTTTCACCGGCGGAAAAATCTATTTCAACTACAAAAATGCCGAACTGGACCTGAAGCTGGCCAAGGAACGACAAAACAATTCCCGGGCCGATACGATTCTGGGCGTACGCAAGCTGTTTTACAACATCCAGATCCTGCAGGAATTGCAGAAAGCGCACCAGGAGGCTTTTTCTCTGGCCGAGAGCAACTATGGGAACGTCAGGAAGAGCTTTGAACTGGGCATGGTTTCCCAGTACGACCTGCTGCGCGCCGAACTCGCCTTGAGCGCCACCCGGCCCGATGTGTTGCGCGTGGCAAACCTGCTGGAAACTTCCGTACTGGGCTTGAAACTGATGCTCGGGCTGCCGGCGGAACAGGGAATTCGCCTGCAGGGAGAGTTGGGCTACCGGCCGTTGCAGCTGGAATTGCTCAAATTGCTGCAGGGCTCCCTGAAAAACCGTTCCGAACTGCTGCAGTTGCAGATGCAAAGTCAAAAGATCGCCAACATGCTCAAAATAACCTGGGCCCAATACATTCCCAATTTTTCCATTGTGGCCAATTACAGCTACCAATCCGATTATTTCAAGTTCAACTCGGGCAATTGGGACAACTATTTCAATATCTCCCTGGGCGTCAGCTTCCCCATCTTCACGGGCTTGAAAAGAAGCGCCCAGGTCGGCGAAATGAAAGTGCTGAAAAGGATCATGGACCTCAATGTCAAACAGTTTAACGATGCCACCCGCCTGGAAGTAGAGAGCGGCTACCGGACCATCAACCAGGAATATGAAAATATACAATTGGGGCTGAAAAACGTGGAAAGCGCCAAGGAAGGAGTGCGCATCGCCGAACTCAACTACCGGGAAGGGATGATCACCATCCTGGAGCTGAATTCTTCGTACAACGAGCTGACGCGGGCCAAGGTCAATTACCTGCAGGCCTTTTACAATTATAATATCGCCATCGCTGAGCTGGAAAAGATCACTGGCATCGATATCAACGGAGGTGTCGAATGAAAAGAATTTTAATCGTTCTGCTGGCCCTGGTTTTCACCCTGTCGTTCTGCTCGAAAAAAGGCGGGCAGGAAGCAGAGGCTCAGAAACAACCGCTGCTGGTAAAAGCCGAACTCATGACCAAGGGAACGCTGTCAAAATACTTCAATTACAATGGAACGGTCAGCGCCTGGAAGACCGCCAATATCGCCCCCGACGCCTCGGGCCGCGTGGGCCGCATCCTGAAAAAGCAGGGCGACAAGGTCGGCCAAGGCGAACTGCTGGCGACGCTGGACATGACATCGCTTGAACTCATGCAGAAGCAGGCCCGGGCCGCCATGGCCGTGGCCCAGACCGCATATCAGAACGCCAAACTGAACGCGGACCGCATGAAAAAAATGCTGGAAAACAAGGCGATCTCACAAATGCAGTACGAGAACACCCAGCTGGCCCTCGATGCCGCCGACACCCAGATGAAGAGCGCCAGGGCCAACCTGGACCTGGTGGACTATACTGCGAAAAACGCCTTCATGAAGGCGCCTTTTGCAGGCATCATTGCTGCCAAGAACATGGAAGAGGGCGACATGATCAATCCCATGATGGGCATGGGCCAGAGCATACTGACCCTGATGGACCTTTCCAAGGTCAAGGTCATTGTCGACGCTCCGGCCGAGGAGATCGAAAAGATCCAGATCGGACAGAAATGTCTCGTCAAGATCTCGTCGCGCCCCGACGAGACGTTCATCGGCGAGGTCTACTCCAAGAACCTGGCCGCCGACCCCATCTCCAAGACCTTCAAGGTGGAGATCAAGATAGAAAACCCGGAGATG
This sequence comes from Patescibacteria group bacterium, assembly GCA_035528155.1. Lineage (GTDB taxonomy): Bacteria > Acidobacteriota > Aminicenantia > UBA2199 > UBA2199 > UBA2199. The sequence continues at coordinate 7,534 of DATKZA010000104.1, forward strand.
AAGATCAAGGCCGGCGTCTACGCCGATATCTCCATCGAGTACATCCGCAAGGAGAACGTCTATCTGCTTCCGCTTTCCGCATTGCTGGCAGGCGACAAGGAAGTGATGATCAACGAGAACGGCACGGCCCGCAAGCGCGCCGTCACCATCGGCGAGAAGAACGGCATCCGCTTTGAAATGATCGCCGGCGTGCGCCCGGACGAGCAGGTCCTCGTCGAAGGCAATTATGACCTGAAAGAAGGCACTGCCATCGTCATGTCTGGAGACAAAAAATGAAGATCGTCGATTTTTCGCTTAAAAAAAGGGTGACCATGTCCATGGTGGTCCTGGTCATCGTCATCCTGGGCATGATCTCCTTCACCAAGCTGGGCCTGGACATGCTGCCCGACATGGATTACCCCTACATCACCGTAATAACGACCTATAGCGGCGTCTCCTCCGAAGATATCGAGCAGAACATCACCCGTCCGGTCGAGCAGTGGATCTCCACGGTCTCGGGCATCAAGGACCTCAAGTCGATATCTTTAGAAGGGCAATCGGTGGTCATGGTAGAGTTCGAATGGGGGACCAACCTCGACTTCGCCGCCCAGGACATACGCGACACCATCGGCATGTATTCGCAATTCCTTCCCTCCGGGGCCGACGAACCCTTCGTCATGAAGTTCAATTTCTCGCAAATGCCGATCATCGCCTACGGTATCACCGGCGGCGACATGAGCCTGAGCAAGCTGCGCGACTACATCGACAACGAGGTGGCCACGCGCCTTGAGCGCATCGAGGGTGTGGCCTCAACCGCGGTCTTTTCGCCCGAGATGAACGAGGTGCTGGTCAGCATCGACAAGGGCAGGCTCGAGTCGCGCGGCCTGAACATCGGCCAGGTGGAAGGGGCCATCCAGGCCTCCAATATCAATCTCCCCGCCGGCTACATGACCGAGAACCACAAGGAATTCCTGCTGCGCTCCATGGGCGAGTTCAAGACCTTTTCCGAGATTGGCGATATCCTAGTCGGCATGAGCCGCAGCGGCGCGCCGATCTTCCTCAAGGACCTGGGCACGGTGAAGGAAGCCCCCAAGGAGGCCCGCCTCAAGCTGCGCCTTAACGGCACCAAGGGCATCATGATGATGGTTACCAAGAGCTCCGGCGCCAATTCGGTGCTGGTCGCCCGCCAAGTGAAGAAAGTGCTGGCCGAAGTTGCGCCTACTCTCAAGGGAGGGGTCAAGTTCCACGTCTGGCTCGACATGTCGCGCATTATCGAAATGATGTCAGGAAAAGCGACCAAGAACATCATCATTGGCGGCCTCCTGGCCATGCTGATCATTTTCCTCTTCCTGCGCAATCTCAAGCCCACCATTACCATCGGCATCACCATTCCGCTGTCCATCGTGGTGGCCTTCATCGCTTTCTACATCATGGGGTATACGCTGAATTTGATCACCCTGGGAGGGCTGGCCTTGGGGGTGGGCATGCTTGTCGACAATGCCGTGGTGGTCATCGAGAACATCTTCCGCCACCTGCAGGAGGGCATGAGCCCCACCGAGGCGGCGCGCACGGGTACGTCCGAGGTCGGGCTGGCCATCACCGGCTCCACCCTGACCACCGTGGCCGTTTTCTTCCCCATGGTGTTCGCCACCGGCATCGCCGGCCGCATGGCGCAGAGCCTGGCCGTCTCGGTGATCATCGCCCTGATGGCTTCGCTGTTCGTGGCCCTGACCATCGTACCCATGCTGGCCGCCTGGATGTTCCGCGCCCATAAGAAAAAAGGGGCGCAGACGGCCGAGGGGGTTGTCGACCTGGGCGAGGACAAGTTCACTCCGGCGCGCAACCTCTATGAGGGCTGGCTGCGCAAGGCCCTGGTCCAAAGAAAAAAAGTGCTGATCGGCATTATCGCCGTCTTTGTCCTCGCCATGGTCGGCGCCACCTTCCTGGGCACCGAGTTCATGCCCGCCACCGACAGCGCCATGCTCTTCCTGAAGCTCTCCATGCCGGTGGGGACCAATGTCGACGAGACCGACCGCATCGTCAAGTACGTCGAGGAGCAGTCGCTCAAGGACCCCAACGTCATCACCACTTTCGTACAGGTGGGCACCAGTGAGATGAGCGCCCAGGACACGGCCAGCGGCACCGGCGCCGCCGGCTCCTACGAGGCGATCATCTATGCTTATCTCAAGCCCAGCGGCGAGAGGAAGGAGTCGGACAAGCAGATCCTGGAGCGCTGGCGAAGGTCGTTCCCCACGCTGGAGAACAGCCGGATCACGGCCATCGACATTGCCGGCGCCTCGATGATGGGCTCCTCGACCAATCCCATCGAGATCAACTGCTTCGGCCGCGACATGGCCCAGCTGGAGCGCATCGCCGAGAGCGTCCGCGCCGGGATCGTCGACATCAAGGGGTTGCGCGACGTTAAGGTCTCCCTGGAGAAGAGCAAGCCCGAGCTGCAGCTGCACATAAAAAAGGAGGAGGCTTCCAAGCTGGGGCTGACCCCCTACGCCATATCCAGCCAGGTCCGTACCTATACCATCGGCACCGTCGTGTCGCGCATGATCCTGGAAGGGGAGGACCGCGACATCCGCGTGCAGCTCGATGAGAGCGACCGCACTTCCATCGAGGACCTGAAAAAACTTCCCATCCAGACGCCGACCGGGGCCAAGGTCTACCTCTCCCAGGTGGCCGATTTCAAGAGCCTCTTCGGCCCGGTGCGCATCGACCGCGAGAACATGGTGCGCAAGGTCACGGTCGGGGCCAACTTCATCGGCCGCGACCTGGGCTCGATCGTCAAGGAGATCAAGGAAAAGACCGCCGGCATCAGTTCACAGTTGCCCGAGGGCTATTTCATCGAGCAGGCCGGCCAGTACGAGAACATGACCGAGACCTTCACCACCCTGGGCTTCGCCCTGCTGATCGCCCTGGTGCTGGTCTTCGCCGTCATGGCCTCGCTCTATGAGAACCTGAAATTCCCCTTCATCAACATGTTCACCATCCCCCTGGGCTTCATCGGCGTGGTCGTGATGCTGGCCCTCACCCACACGACCATCAACATGGGCGCCATCATGGGCTTCATCATTTTCACCGGCATCGCCGTCAACAACGGCATCGTCATGGTCGACTACATCAACCAGCTCATAAACAGCGGCATGGACCGCCTGGAAGCCGTGGTCAAGGGGGCGGCGACCCGCCTGCGGCCGGTCCTGATCACCTCGATCACCACCATGGCCGGCATGGTCCCCATGGCCATGACCACCAAGCAGGGCGGCGAGATGAGCGCTCCCATGGCCGTGGCCGTGATCGGCGGCCTATCCGCCACGATATTTCTCACCCAGTTCTTCATCCCGATCCTGTACACCTATTTCGCCAAGATCAAGACCAGCCTGAAATAAACGGTTTTTTGTAGGGGCGGGGCTTGGAGGCTGTCCCAAAATCATCTGGATTTTTTTGCATAAAAAAGGTTTAACTCATTCTTTTTATCAGATTTGCAGATCATTTCGCTATTTAGGCTTAGTTTTGCTTTCGATTTTTTCATAAGAGTAAAAATCGGTGTTTTTATTGATTATCCCAGCTTGAGATTTCCTTCCAACCACTGTTTATGAAGCT
>DATKZA010000105.1:0-2168 GCA_035528155.1 Patescibacteria group bacterium
TGATCGAAGAACTGGCAGTGATTGCCAGGGCGGAAAGAAGTGCCAAGGCAAAACTGATCGAGGCAGAAGCAGAGAAGGCCGTAGCCCAGTATCTGGCCGAGGCAGCCCAAACCCTTGCCACGCAACCGGGAACAATGGAACTCAGGCAGATCCAGGCATTGCTGGAAATTTCAAAAGAGGAGAGCTCCACAATCATTATCTACCCGATGGACAGCTTTGCAGGAGGGAGGATCGCGGCTGCGGCAGCTGGCAGTCAGTCGGTCTCACAAGGAAATACAGGACCGATAACCGTTTCGGGCTGATCTTTGCCAAAAGCCTGAAATTCGCTTTTTATCGGTTGCTCTATAAAGACTCTCAAAGACCCTCAGGGTCGAATTTTATTTTTTAGGTTTGCATTGGTTTTTGCGGTGCATGCATCCGGGTTTACATGAAGCGGGGTAATTGCCGAAGATGGATCAGGGGGAGGCAGTGGTGCCGGTCGGCATCCCTTTGCCGGGAATAATCTCCAAGCTGAAACCCGCTGAAAAAGGCCGCATAAAAAAAATCTGCTCGCCGGTAAATTTCATTGGCGGATGCTGGAAATTGACAATGATTGTCTGTACTATTATTGCATGGGGCATTTGCTGCAAAAGACATACGAAACGGAAAGGCTTTTATTGAAGGTTTTGGACAGAACATATGCGGAACCGGTTTTGGATTACTTCAAAAGAAACAGGGAATTTTTACAGGAGTGGGAAACCGCGAGGGATGACGCGTTTTATACTAATGCGGGTCAAGAGAAACAATTGGCGAATGATTTGAAAAGGTTCAGGGAGGGCAGCCTGCTTAGACTCTGGATTTTTAAAAAAGACGATGCCGCAAGAATCATCGGATCGGTGGCGTTCGCCAATATTGTCAGGGGAGCTTTTCTGTCCTGCCATCTCGGCTACCGGCTGGATGCCCTGGAATTGAACAGGGGATTTGCCGGCGAAGCCGTCCGCAGGGGGATCGACACCGTATTCGCTGACTATCAATTACATAGAATCGAGGCCAACATCATGCCCCGAAACAAGCGGTCGCTGAGGGTTGTGGAAAAGCTGGGATTTTATAATGAAGGCCTGGCAACCAAATATCTGAAAATCAACGGCAACTGGGAAGACCATATCCATATGGTGCTGTTGAATGAAGAGGTCTAACCGGCAATGAGCGGTGTCCATGCGCTCGTCGGGGTCTCGATAGGGGGTGTGCGCCATGGAAGAGCTTCCGCTTTGTAAGGCGTTTCAACTGATCGAACCGGGCCCGGTCGTCCTGGTGACAACGGCCTCCGGCAGGAAGAAGAACATCATGACCATCTCCTGGCACATGGTCATGGACTTCACGCCGCGGATCGCCTTCGTTACCGGTCCCTGGAACCACTCTTTCAAGGCCCTGATGCAAAAGAAAGAATGCGTGATCGCCGTCCCCGGTGCCGACCTTTCCGCCAGGGTGGTTAAGATCGGAGCCTGTTCCGGTTCCGATACCGACAAGTTCAGGAAGTTCGCCCTGACTCCCGTCAAGGCCATATCGGTCAAGGCCCCCCTGATCGCCGAATGTCTGGCCAACATCGAATGCCGCGTCGTCGACCATATCAAAAAGCACGACATCTTTGTCCTGGATGCCGTACATGCCTGGATCGATACAGGACGAAAAGAGCGCCGGACGTTCCATGCCAACGGCGACGGGACCTTCGTGATTGACGGAAAAGCCATCGATCACAGGGAACTGATGCGTGCCAAGATACCTCCAGGCGTGTAGGGACGTTCACGCTACTTTGCATTACGGTTGCTTTTCAATTGCCGGATGATGGCGGCGCTCACCCAGTAGATGTCCTGGCTGCCGTTGCCGGGACCGTATATTATTTTCGAAAAGGCTTCATAGGTGGGATGGTCGTCATCCAGCTTCTGCTGGGGGTTCGCTCTCATGCTGCTGAAAAACAGATATCTCCCGTCCGGGGAGACAAAGGCTCTCATATCCGAACTTTCGCTGTTGATCGTTTCCCCCAAATTGACGGCTTTGGACCAGCTACCGTCGGGTTGCTTGAAACTGATGTACAGGTCGTTGCCCCCGAATCCCTCCGGGCGGTTCGCGTCGAAAATAAGGTAATCCTCATCCGGGGAAATGAACGGGTGAAATTCCTGATGTTCGGTGTT
>DATKZA010000106.1:0-5592 GCA_035528155.1 Patescibacteria group bacterium
CTATTCGTTCAGCATTTCGGCGACCGCCATCTGCAGCGCCTCGCCCCTCAGCCCCAGGTGCCGCAGGTTGCCCTTCTTGTCCACGAGCCACACGGAGGGGATCAGCTGCACGCCGTACAGCGCGCGAACATCGTCATCCCAGAAGCCCTTGAAGCTACAGGTCACCGGCCACTGGATCTGGTTTTCCCTGACGAAGGTCTCCAGCTTGACGCGGTCCTGGTCCAGGCTGATGCCGATGACTTCGAATCCCCGCCCGTGCAGGTCATCGTAGCATTTTTTCAGGCCCGGGATCTCCTTGACGCACGGGCCGCACCAGGTCGCCCAGAAGTCGATCAGCAGCACCTTGCCCCGGAAGGAGGCCGGTGATATCTCCCGGCCGTTCAGGTCGCGCCTGGAGAAGGGCTTGACCGGCTGGCCGATGCCTGCGTTGATCTTGAAGCGCTTGACCAGGGCCGCCAGCCGCGGGTCGCCGCGCAAGGGTTTATAGTCGTCGACCTTATCGAAGACGTAGTAATTCTGGAATCCCCTTTCGGCACTGACGTCCAGCCAGCGAAAGGCATTGTCAAGGTCGCCCAGCTTCATGTAATCATAGGCCACTTCTAGGGCGAAGACCGAATTCTTCCTGTTGTCCAGCCGGTCCTTCTCGATGGCGTCGGCGGCGGCTTCCGCCCACCGGCCGAGGTGCTCATACGCGTTCATCCTGACGGACAGCAGCTGCAGCCGACTTTGCGGGTATTTTTCCATGCCCTCGCTGAGCATCCTCAGGGCGTCGTCATGTTTTCCTGCGGAGAAGAGCTTTTCTCCATCTTCGAGCAGTTTCTTCACCTCGGGAGCGAGCGGCGGCGGGCCAACCGTCTGGGCCAGGATCAGGCTGGAAACCAGCAACCCGGCAACCAAAAGGATATTTTTCATCGTAAACCTCCATTCTTAGCGCAAATGCCATACTCTTAGACCGCCGCCCGGCAAAAAGGTTACAGGGAATCGCCGTTTGCTCGATGACCAAGTCGATGGACATGTCCCGGGAGTGCGTTCCGCCTCCCCCCGCCAGGGGGTGGAGTCTCCGGGGTCGCGTCTCAACAATAAACTTATGGAGCCTCCGGGGTCGCGTCTCAACAATAAACTTAAGTTATTTAAGAAGCCCGGGGGCGCATCTCCAGGTTCGAGGAAAAAGAACATGGGATAAGGTTCGAAAAGCTGGATTATGGAACGCTGGTCGGGAAGCAATGGCGTGGAGAATTGCTGGTACAGTTAAAGGAATTGTCCGGGCTTACCTACAGAGAAATTGCCCAATTGCCTGAGTTTCGTGATATCCAATTGCATTCATTGGCCAAGCTGTACAAGGATGCCCGCAAACGGATCGCTGCCAGAAAACGCTAAAGTCCCGAAGTCAAGCGAAGTCCCCGAAGGGGGCACCGTCCCCATTCTTTGACATCCATAAATCTGCCGGAAGGGGGATTCGTTGCCTCATGAAAAAAACCACCTGAAAAGGTTATATGGTGGGCGCCGGAGTATTTCAAAAGGTCAGATGGCGATGCCAATACGTCGCATCAAGGCCACGGCATTATGGCTGTGGCAGATTCCCGGATGCAGTTGGTAATCGAAGAGCAAGCGGTCATCAATGACCGAGCCGTCAAAATGATAATTGCTTACTTGAAGCGGAAATTCCTTTTCCAGCCCGGTCAGCGTCATGTCATGGGTGGCAACCAGGCCGCCCGCTCCGGCGGCGATTAACTGCTTCAGCAAAGCCAAGGCTCCGGCCTGGCGGTCGCTTAAATTGGTGCCCTTGAGTATCTCGTCAATCATGAAAAGTACCGGCAACCCCTGGCGCACACCGTCCAGGATCAGCTTGAGCCGCTGCAATTCCGCGTAAAACAGGGAAAGGCGCCGGTCCAGCGAGTCGGCTACCTGCATGCTGCTGACCAGATGGACGGGCGTCAGGGCACAGCGGGCGGCACAAATCGGAGCGCCGGCATGGGCCAGCACCACGTTGATGCCGATGGTGCGCAGGAAAGTGCTTTTCCCGGCCATATTGGGTCCGGTAACCAGGATGATGGCTCCACCGGCAGCCAAAACCAGGTCGTTGCACACCCTTTCAGTTGCCGGAATCAGGGGATGACCGACCGCATTAAAATCAAGCCGCGGGCCGCTGTTCCGCATTATTGGGAAAGACCAATCGGGATGGTTGAAGCGCAGGGTGGCCAGGGAGCACAATGCCTCAACTTCGCCCAGCGCGGCCAGCCAGCTTTCCAGCTGCCCGCCATGGTTGGCCAACCAGCGCTGAATGCGCCATACGCACTGCAGGTCCCACAAAAAAATGTTGTTCAGCAGGCCGTGCAGCAATCCGTTGTGGCGTACCTGGAACCAGGAACAGAGGGCAGAGAGCTCGGCGATCAGAGCCGATGCCGGCCGATCGCCAGTGTGAAAGGTGTGATGCAGGTTGATCAGAATATCGCCCCGGCCTGGTTCTGCCTCTACGGCGGCGATGATTTCCCGGTAGGTCTCCAGGGCAGCTGTGCCGTGGTCGACCAAAGCAAAGAAGCGGGATACGCGCTTGGCATAGAAACGATTGACAAGGATCTCTACTATGACCAGGCTGCCGCCCCAAGCCAGAGTGGCGCCGCTGAAAATTAAAAACAAGGCCGTTAAAGTAAGGAGCGGCAGCAGGGCAAGCAATAGTCTTGTCCGCCAGGACGAGCTTAGCAGCGGCATGGCGGTCACCAGGGTCCGCCATTGGTCGTTATGGTCGCGCTGGTGCTGCAGCGGCTCTCCGGCCAGGCGCAGGCGGTGCCGGAAATCGGTCTGCCCGGCCAGGAAATCAACGGCCTGCTGACGCGCCAGCACGGTTTCCGCCGGGGCCGGATCAAGGAGCCAGGAGGCCAGCCGGCTGCGGCCGAAATAGGTAGTGCAACGGTTGAAATAGTGAAAAAGGGAGCGGGGACCGAAAAGATTCAGGTCGGCGGTATAGCGATGCTCCGTCACCGCCCAATCGCTGCCGTCATCGGCCCAGGGGAATTTGTGATCCAAAGCGGCAAGCTCGGCGGCAAAAAGTCTGCTGTAGGCATCTTGGCGGCGGACACGCCTCAATATCCGTTCATGCAGGATGAAGATGAGGATGAAAACAACGCCCCACACAATCAGTGGTCCGGGCCGTAAACGACGGGAAATAAAAAATGCCAGCAGCCCGGCAGCCAGCCAGACAAGCTTGGCAGTCAGGCTCAGGTGATCGAAACGGGACAGGCGGGTTTTGGCTTTCAGACAGTAGCCCTGTTGCTGTTGATAGTAGGTGCAAGGATTCATTGGTCGGATTGTAACCTAAAATATCCTAACAGCCAAGAGAGCAACGGGGCCATGTCTTTCATTATTACTTCCTGATTTTGGGATGGAGTCTAAGTTGTAATTCCGGTTTCTTTGCCAAATCTCCTTTGCTGCAATTTTTTTTTAGGAGAAAAATATGAAGGGAAAAAAGAACATCGCCTATTGCGGGATAGAATGCGGCGCCGGCCCGGCGTATGTGGCCACGCAGAATGACAACGACGTCCTGCGCGCCGAGACGGACGGGACATTGCTTACGGGACTAGGGAATACGTGACGGGGAAAAGAGGTTCAGGACAACGCAATTATTATTAGCGCGATTTCCTGTTCCGGGATTTTTTTTCCACATTTTTCACTCTCTGTTGCTGAGCCGGATATCCACCTCCGGATAAGCGGGGGAAGGGCCAGCGAGCAGCCGGTTGTCTCTGCCGCGCAGGTATTTTTCAAAAAAGGCCAGGACATACACATTCTGAATTCGCTGGCAGCGGGCAGCGTTTATCTTTCCCAACATCTGCATTTTAAAAAAAGCGCCCCAGAAACATATGTCGCTGAAATTCTGGTGAGTCGTGCCGTGGACAAGAACATCGTAAACGGGATTTTTATTGATCTTCAAAAACAAATCATTCTTGTCGCGGTATTGTTCGCTGTCCATGAACATGACCGGCTGGCGCAATTCATGGTCAAGCAGGTCCCCGAATTGAGGACAGTCAATATTGATCGCCGCCTTGACGCGCTCATCGTTGATGCAGGCTTGAACGGCCGCGGCTCCCCCGAAGGAAACGCCGAAGACTCCCAGTTGATCCAGGTTCATCCTCTTGGAAAAGATACTGCCTTCCACATTCAATTTTTCCAATTGGCCGATGACAAAAGCGATTTCGCCGGCCCAGCGCCTCAGGCTCTCCTGGTTTCGCGGGTTCTTTGCCAGGAATCGCCTGTACAATGAAGTTTGTTCGCCGGGCTCGCGGCTCAGCGCCAGCCGGGAGAACATCTCTCTGACCTGGGGATCAGTATTTTCCCTCATCTTGGACTCTATTTCCTCGCTGTGCGGGTCAAAAGCTTTTATGCGGCCGCCGGGCAAAATGAAAAACGGAATGTAATCGGCGTGGCCGATGCTGAAAACGATGTAACCCTGGCTGGCCAAATCCTCCATTAATGCGCTGTGCAGGGACGGAAGCCCGAGGGAGCCGTGATTAAAAACCAATACCGGAAATACCGGCTCGACTTGCGATAGGGGCGCATTCGGGATCGAATGCGTTTTGACCAGGGAGAAGTGACTGAAAAGAAAAGACGGCAAACCGCCCCAAAATTTTGAAATAACCCGGCTTTGCTCGCCCGCTCTTTGCCAATAGCGCATGGGCGCAGTGGAGACGTTGATTTCCGCGGGATACCACGCTTGCAGCGATATGCCCCGAAAGCTGTTGGGATCGGTGTTGGGAATGTCCGGTTGGTTCGTGTTTTGAAAACAATCAAACAGGGTCCCGACCGGATACGGTCCCGAGGGATCGGGCAAATTGAACACAGGAATGAGCAGGGGCGGCAGTGCGATCGCGACCAGCAATAAAAAGGCAATGGTTCCGCCGGTCAGGCGCAGCCATTTCCTGTCGGTGTTGCCCGCTCGCTCGCTTGATTTTGCCGCGTACTTTATGTTCTTCGCCGTAGCCAGGAATAGTCCCAAAGCATAGAAATAAACGGGCCACATTTGCCAGCGAATACCCTCTGCCAGGGCATGGACCAGGATGAGAACCAGCGCCACCGCGGGCAACAAATGAAAGCAGCGGAATCTTTTGCTCGCCTTCACGAAAATGGACAAGACAAACAATGCCAAAACCAGCAAGGTGAGCCATTCAAAGAGCCTCATTCGCCACACCTGCCTTGAAATGATAAGCAACCCGGGGACGACCGCAGCTTGTTCATTTTTTCCCCTCCGCGGGAACGTTTTTCAGCGACCGCAAAAGAGCGGTCCATCCCATTCAACGTTCCTAAAGGGGGAATGTTGCAAAAGGAAGGCAAAGAGGCCAGGTCTTTCATTATTACTTTTTGATTTAAGGATAGAGTTCAGGTTGATATTCCGTTTCCCTTGTTCGACCGGCCCTGCTATAATCGATTTTCGAGGAGAATAATTTGCAGGAAAAAAAGAACATCGCCTATTGCGGCATCGACTGCGGCGCCTGCCCGGCCTACGTGGCCACGCGGAACGATGACGACGCGCTGCGCGCCGAGACGGCCCGGAAGTGGTCGGAACTGTACGGTGCCGAAAGAAAGGTCGAAGACATCAACTGC
>DATKZA010000107.1:0-17618 GCA_035528155.1 Patescibacteria group bacterium
TTGCGCAGGATGTTCTTGACGTAGGTGCGCGTTTCGGTGAAGGGGATCATCTCGATGAACTCTTCCTCGCCGGCGTCGGGAAAATCCTGCAGCCACTGGTCGACGCGATGCGGGCCGGCGTTGTAAGCGGCCAGGGCCAGGTAAAGCCGGCCATCGTACCTGTCCAGCAGGGTTTTCAGGTACTGCAGCCCCAAGCGGATGTTGATCTCCGGATCGTACAGGTCCTTGGCTTTGACCTTTAGGTTGCTGCCGTTGGCGATCTCGCGCGCCGTGCCGTGCAGCAATTGCATCAGGCCATAGGCATTGGCCGGGGAACGCGCGTCGGAACGGAAAAACGATTCTTCGCGGATCAGGGCCAGTACCAGCCCGGGATCCACTTCCTGCTCCTTGCTGTAGGTTAAGATCAGGTTCTCGTACTGGCGCGGGAAAAAGATGCCGCTCAGGAAATTGGGCAGGTGCACGCTTTCATAGAAACGGAAATTGCTGCGGAACTTGGTGAAAGCCAGGAAAAACCGGTTTTGCTGGTAATACAGCAATGACTCGATGATTTTTAGCAGGTTGAGGTCGGAGGTGGAAAGCCGGGGATCTTTTTTGGCCCAATAAATGGTTTCCAGTGCATCGTCCCAGAGCGAGTGCCCGGCCAGGACCTTCAGATCGCCGATGATCTCCATGAAGCGCGGGCTGGGAGGATCGTCAATGGCGGTGACAAAGTCATGGTTGAGGTTTTTGAAAAGGTTTTTGTCCTGAAGAACCCGGACTGTGTAATAGGAATACGGATAGCGGCCGAATTCCTCCTGTTTGCGGTTTTCCAGTTTGTTCAGCCAGTAACGCGAGGCGATGCGGTAACTCATGAATGGCGAGCCGCTCCCCTGCCTAAAAAAATTCAGCGCCTTTTTTTTGTCGTCCTGGCGGTAATGGATCCAGGCCAGAAGCCAGACGGTTTTCCAGTAATCCTCATCGCGCTCCCTGCTCAACTGCAGATACTGCTCGTAAAAAGGCAGGGCCTTGGCGTATTCCCTTTTTCCTCCGAGTATCTGTGCCAGATCGAACATGAGCCTCGGATAAGCAGTCGTATTTTTTTTGATGTTTTGCAGCTGCGCAGTGATATCACTGGCCGGATCTTCTCGGACCTTGATCTTCACCAGTATGCTTTCGGCGTAGGGCCGGTAGTTTTCCGGCAGGAGCTTCAACAGCAACTGGCGAACCTGGCCAAAATTGCGGTTCAGGTAGGCGAATTCGGCCTGGAAAAGCCGATTGAGGTCACGAAACCGGCAGTAGGGCAGCTCGCGGCGGAATTCAGTACCGTCGAGGTTGCTCTGCAGGAGCGAAAACTTGGCGAACCATTCGCCTTCATCGAGGCGCTTGAGCATGGCCAGCACTTGGTTACGGGGCAGCCCCTGCAAGATGGGCTGCAGCCGCTGCTTCAAAAAAATGGCTTTGAATTCCGTATCCGCCCTTTCCCGGAGACCGCTTTTCAATAGGCAGTCGAGCCTCAGGATTCTAATTTCCAGGCTGGCAGCCGGATGCATATCGAAATAAGCTACAAATTCACGGTATTTTTTTGCGGCATACAGGTTTTTTAGCAGCAGCGTATCGCGTTTGGCCGCGATATGGGGGAAACGGTCCGGCAGTGTATTCAAAATGCGCAGACTCTCCCGGTATTTTTTTTCCGAAAAAAGCAACTGCGCCCGCTTCAGGTTCTCCATGGCGGCAAACAGTGGGTGATCCGCATCCGCTGCTGCCGGTTCTTCCGAAATTTTTGCGCTGCCATTACCCAAAAAAGATTTCAAAATGCGGTAATTCTTGAACAATTGCTGGCGGTCGATTGCCCGTTCCTGAGCAAAGGGGATTGTATCCGGAATCAACCCGGTCAGGCCATAGGCGACGGCGAAGGAAAATACAATGACCTGACAGAACAGAAGGGTGTAGGGATAGCTTTTGACTTTATTTGTAAGCTTCAAAATTGTAGCCTTTCAAAGCCTTGCGGTCTCCCTTGGCCAGGATGTTGACCATCTGCTCTTCAAAATATTGCAGATCACTGGAACGACGCATGTACAACTCCTTGGCCTGCAGCAGGGTTTCTTTCAAAACTTCGTAAAGGTTCCTGTTTTTGATGCCATCATCCACAGCTTTTTTGTTGTACAGGATGATGTCGTTGATGATCACCCTGGCAAAGCGCTCGGGATCGTTGTCCCGGACCGGGGCCGAAGTTTTTTCTAATTCGTCCGCTTGGCCGAAAACCCTGGATTCCACCTCGGTGTCTTCTACGAACTCGTGGGTCTTGATCTTGGCCAGCAGTTTCTGGCGGATGGGGAGCATATCCAGGCTGAGTTCACCTACCGCAGCCAGGATCTCGATGAACTTGTGCTGGATCACGGTGCCGGTCAGCGAATCGGCGTAGATCACCGCCTGGGGTTTTCCCTTGACAAAAAAAGGCATGACCAGGATTTTCTTGGGTTTGCCGCCGCCCAAACGATTGTAGATCAGGAAATCGTCCGGCTTGTGTATGGGTTCACCCATGTAGTTTTTCTTGGTTTCGATCACGCTTTTCAGGACCGTGTTGGCCGAAAGTGAAAAGAATATTCTCTTCAATTCCTCATCGTTGATCTGGCCGTCTTCGCCCGAAAAGCCCTTGCCTCTCCAACCGACCAGCTTGTCGTCGCGCAATAGAAAAAGGGCTGCCCGGTCGCAAAAATGGTTGATGCCTTCGATGATGCCGCCGATCAGGAGCAGTTGGTTGGAAGCGGCGGCGATTTTTTTCACGTATTCGTTCAAGACCGTGATTTCGACGCCGCTCTCGCCGGCTCCGTTGCGTCCGGCAAAATCCTCAGGCACGTTGAATTTAATCAACTCGTCGAGATCCTTAAGTTTTTCTATGTCCCTGAACATATTGCTTTGAAACGTATCGATGCGGTTCAGCAGCATTTGAATTTTTTCGTTGATCACTTTCTCAACGAAATTCTTGATTTCCTCGTTTGTCATGGCATTCCTCCTTTAAGGTTAGACTCCGGCCTCCAAACGGCTGGCCAAAAGTTCAGGCAGACCGGCTTCCCTGATTTTTTTCTGGGTTGTGGTCACATCATAGGAAAAGCGGTTGAAGCTGATCTCCATCTTGACGGAATCGAAAATGATAAAGCTGGAAGTCGGGTTCTTGTCGCGCGGCTGGCCAATGGAACCCGGGTTGATCAGATAACGGGTGTTGGCATCGAGTTTGATGCGAGTGCTTTCAGTTAAAGGGACGATGTCGAGTTTTTCGTTGCGCAGGAAATAAATGATGGGGAAATGAGTGTGCCCGAAAAACCCGATCGACGTCTCCATGAATTTAAATGATTCAGTGGCTTCGAACTGCGAAAAAACGTAATAATCTTCGTCAAAAGTGGAGCCGTGGCAGATGGTGATGAAGCGGTCAATGACCAGCGGTCCCTTGGGCAATTTCTTCAGGAACTGATAATTGGCCGGGGCTATTTTCAATTTGCTCCACTCTGCGGAAAAGGCGGCGGCCGGGTTGAACAATGAAGATGATTCCAGATCGGCGATGACCTTGTCGTGGTTGCCGCGCACGGAGCGCACATTGGGCAATTCCCGGAACTGGCCGATTACTTTATCGGGGTCGGGCCCGTAACCGACCAGGTCGCCCAAAAAAATGATTTTATCTACATTTTTCAGCTTTTTATGGGCCAGGAACTTTTCAAAGGCCTCTTGATTGCTGTGAATGTCACTGAATACGAGATAGCGCATGGATCACTTTTTTGTAAAGTTGTTCGGCATGATATGAACTCCGGACGAACGGGCCGGACTCGACCCCGATGAAACCATGGCCCAGGGCCGTCTCTTGTAAAGCGGAAAATTCGCCGGGAGAATAATAGCGGCGGACCGGGAGGCTGCAGCTGTCAGGCTGCAGGTACTGGCCAATGGTCAGCACATCCACTCCCCTGTCCCTTAATATTACGAAAAGCGCTTCGATTTCCGCGCTTGTCTCCCCCAGGCCGACCATCAATCCCGTCTTGGTGATCCAGCCCATTTTTTTGCTGTGTTCGAGAATTTGCAGTGAATGCTCGAATGCCTCCGCCTGGCGGTTGACGCTGGCGTACAAAGATGGAACCGTTTCCACGTTGTGGGCCAGAACATCGGGACCGGCGTCCAGTACGTGATCCAGGCAGCTGCTTTTGCCGTCAAAATCGGGTATCAGGACCTCGATCTTAAGTTGCGGTCGCTCCTGTTTCAAGGTGCGGATCACGGCGGCAAAATGGGAACTGCCTTTGTCGGCAAGATCGTCGCGGGTCACGGAGGTGATGACCGCGTAGCCGAGGTTCATCAGTTGGACCATCTGCAAAAGTCTGCGGTCTTCGGCTGCATCCAAAGGATCGGGCCGTCCGCAAGCGACGGCGCAAAAGCCACAGTCACGGGTGCAGACATTGCCCATGATCAAAAAAGTGGCCTGATTGCCGTTCCAGCATTCATGGATATTGGGGCACCTGGCATTCTGACAAATGGTTTGCATGCCGTTTTTTTCCAGCTTGTTTTTTAAAATGAAATAGGCGTCCCCTCCCGGCAGGCGCGTTTTCAGCCAATCGGGTTTCTTTTTGCGGATCGCCTCTGAATTCATATTTTGGTTCATTGATTTGCTTTTAGCAGAACCAATTCCCGCTGGGGCTGCGAAAGGTACTCAGCGCCGTCGGCGCTGATGACCACCATTTCCTCAACCGTGGCCACGCCGAAATCCTTGATGTAGATCCGTGGTTCAATGGTGAAAACCTGGTCCTTTTCCAGGGGCATGAAAGGCAGATTGCCGTAGCGTTCCCAATCCGGGGCCAGCAGGGCGCCGCCGTCGTGGGCGTAGCGGCCCACTTGGTGGCCAAGGGCATGGGGATATTCTTCATAACCATGGGAGACGATGTAGCCGCGGGCGATCTGGTCGATATCCAAACCGCGCACGCCCGGTTTCAGGGCCGCAAAAGCCAGGCGGATCGATTCGATGAGCACTGTGAACCCTTTCTGCACGGCCGGCGGAGCTTCCTTTTCACCAGGGCGCAGGATGTACCAGGTTCTTTGCAGGTCGGAACAATACTTGTCCACCACCACCCCGAAATCGACATTGAAAACATGGCCGGGCTTGAGGATGTTTCCGGTCGGAGCCGAATGGGCGCCGATCTCCTGGGGACCGCTGAACACCGCCGGGCAACTGCTTACGTCCCAGGCGGCAGCCAGGCCCATTTTTTCCCGTTCAGCCGTGATCCAGTCGGCCAAATCCCTTTCGCTCATACCAGGCCTTATTGCCTGACCTACCCGCCCATAAATTTCCAGGGTTTTCTGGCAGGCCAGCTTCAGCCTTCGCAGTTCTTCGCTTGATTTCTTGCCGCGGATCCTGGCAATCACGTTCTCTGCCGAGACCAGGCGCGGCGGGAAATCTGTCTCTTCAAGCAGCTTCAGGAGGTTCAGGTAATTGCCGTGGGTCAGTCCGTCGGCTGCGGCCGAATCCGGGGAATAATCGATGGCGATTTTTGCGGGGTCCTGGCGGTTCAGCAAGGCAAGCAAGTCGTCCCTTGGACTGCCCCTGTAGGCGATCACGGTATCAAAAAGACCGGTACGGCGAAATTTTTCAATATCAAGGTTGCCGACCAGGGCATGCTTCTCCCCGTTTTTAAAGAACAGGAAAAATGAAAGCCAGGTCACACCGCCACCGACCACATAATCCATGACCGGGTCGGATAACAGTCCCGATTCGCGGTCGATCACCATCCATAGATCAATATCCAGTTCGCCAAGTATTTCAATCGCCTGGGCGATCTTTTCCTTTTCCATCAATCCCCCTTTTTGGCGCTGCGCGAGTCGAAATAGAGATAGATCGCCAGGGCGATGAACATGACCAGGGCCAGAGGCTCGCCCCCGCCATTGTCAGACCAGCCCAAGTGGACGAAGCGCTCGAGGTTGAAATATTTCATGATGGCGCTGACCACACCGATGATCGCCCCGCCGGCAATGAAGCCCGAGGCGATGAGAATGCCCTTGTCATAACGTTTGGTGGCCAGTTCCTTATCCTTGCTTGAGCGCATGACCAGGTGCGCGATCAGGCCGCCGATGACCAGCGGCGTGTTCAATTCCAGCGGGATATACATACCCAGGGCGAAAGCCAGCGGCGGCACGCCTATGAATTCCATGATCAGGGCGGTCAGCACGCCTACGCCGTAGAGCAGCCAGGGTACCTGTGCTCCCGGGTTCATCAGCGGCTGGATCAGGGCAGCCATGGCATTGGCCTGCGGCGCGGCCAGGGCGGTTGAGCCTGAAAAGCCGTAGGTCTGGTTGAGCAGAAAAATTACCAGTCCCACGGTCAGCGCGGAAAGCAGAATGCCAAGAAACTTGTATTTCTGCTGCTTGAGCGGAGTGGAACCCAGCCAGTAGCCGATCTTCAGGTCGGTGATGAAGCCGCCCGACATGGACAGGGCGGTGCAGACCACTCCCCCGATCAGCAAAGCGGCAAACATGCCGTATTCACCGGTCAGGCCGGCAGCCACCAGCACCAGGCTGCTCAGGATCAGGGTCATCATGGTCATGCCGGAAACGGGGTTGGTGCCGACGATGGCGATGGCACGGGCCGCCACCGAGGTGAACAGAAAGCTGATCACGAAGACCGTGACCATGGCGATCAGGCCGAGCCTGAGGGGATGCGGTACCGGGCTCAGCACCGAAAAGCTGAAAAATACCCAGATTACCAGCGCCGTCACTGCCAGTCCAAAAATGACATACTTCATGCTCAGGTCGGTCTGGGTTCTGGGAGTTTTTTCATCGCCGATAGCCGTTTTTCGGAACATCTGTTTGAAGCCCATGCCGAAGGCCTGGATGATGATCTTTGACGATTTCAGGATGCCGATGATGCCGGCCATGGCGATGGCGCCGATGCCGATGTAGCGCACATAGTTGCGGAAAATTTCCTCGGCACTCATGGCCGATATCAGCTTGGGAGCGTTGCCGACGATCTCGGCCGGAATGAACTGCCCGAAATAATAGATCAACGGCACCAGCAGGAACCAGGACAACAGACTGCCGGCGGCGATGATCGACGTGTATTTCAGGCCAATGATGTAGCCGAGTCCCAGGACGGCAGAGAGAACGTCCATTTTTAAAACAATCTTGACCTTTTCAGCGAGCGCCTTACCGAACCCGAAAATGCGGGTGGTAAAGACTTCGTTGAAAGCGCCAACCGAATGGACCATGAAATCGAAGATGCCCCCGATGATCATGCTCTTGACCAAAATCCTGGCCTGGGCACCGCCCTTTTCCCCGGCAACCAGAATCTGGGCGGTGGCCGTGGCTTCCGGGAAAGGGAACTGGCCGTGCATTTCCTTGACAAAGTATTTGCGGAAAGGAATTAAAAATAAAATTCCCAATGTGCCGCCCAAAAATGAAACCATGAAAATTTTGAACAAATCAAAGCCGATTTTTTTGTCCAATCCCAGGATGAACAATGCCGGCAAGGTAAAAATAGCTCCGGCTACGATCAGCCCCGAGGCACCGCCGATGGACTGGATGATGACATTCTCCAGAATGGTGTTCTTTCTTTTGAACAAAGGTGAAACGCCTACGGCAATGATAGCGATGGGAATCGCGGCTTCAAACACCTGGCCGATTTTCAGACCCAGGAAAGCCGCGGCGGCCGAGAAAACCACGGCCATGATCAGGCCTAAAATAATCGAGCGGGAGGTGACTTCGGGGATGACCGTATCTGCGGAAATATACGGTGCATATTCCTTGCCCGCGGGCAGGATCTCGAAAGCCCCTTCGGGCATGCCCTTGACTTCCTGTGGATGGTTCATGGTTCCTCCTTTAGCGGAATTTGGAGATCACGTATTCCTTGATCTTTTCGAAAACTTCGGCGTTGAAGCGGATTTTATAAGCGTCTTTTTTGCTAAGCAGATAGGAGCCGAAACTGCTGTTCTTGGCATCGGCCAGTTTTTTGCGGTAATAAGCATCCCGTTCTCTGTTGAAATCCACGTCAGAAACGATTTTCTTGCTTTTCAGCTTGACGATGACCGCCGCCTTTGATTTTACAGACAGCGGCGCGGAATAAACACTCTCGTCCATGGCGAAAATGGTTTCATCCAGCCCCGGCGTTGCCGGCAGATCGCCCAGGCTGCTTCCCCTTTGATAGGTGATCGCTTCGGGTTTCAGGTTCTCTTTTTTCAGGTATGCCTCGAGTTTGCCGGGGTCGGCAAGCTGGTTCAGATCTGCGGCCACACTCTGGGCCCGGGCCAGCTGCAGCTGCAGCTTTTTCGCGACTTGCAGCTCTTTTTTCACTTTGTCCCTGGCGATCTCATACTTCTCGATTTCCGGCCTGACGATCTTGGTCAAACGCACCACGGCCATCCCTTCGGGAAAATCCAGTGGCTGGGAAATTTCATTTTCACTCAAGGTGAACAGTTTCTGGGAAATATAGCCCATCTCATCAATGTCTTTAATGGCTTGGCCCCGGGTCAGCAAGCCGGTGTCTATGACTTTGTCGGCCAGTTTTCCGGCGCCTTGCTTCATGTGTTCGGCGGCCTTGATCTTTTCATACATCGCGGCGATCCTTTCGCCGGTCACTTTTTTCAATTTATCATTTTCCAATATGCTTTTTATGCGGGTTTTAACCGCCTCATAGTTTTCCTGCTGTTCCGGGATCTTTTCCTGGGCGAACAGAATGGAAAAACCCTGGCCGGCGTCCACCGGGGAAGAGATCTCACCCTGCTTGAGGTTGTCGATCATGGACTGTTCCTGGCTGGAAAAATTCTGCCAGCCCCAGTATCCCCAGTCACCCCCGTTCTTGGCTTTTTCATCCCCGGAAAGTTCCCTGGCTTTTTCAGCGAAATTGGCAGGGGTCAGCAGGGCCGATGTCTCATTCATTTTTTTCAGGACCTGCTCGCGCGTCTGCGGGTCATAGGCGATCCAGATCCTGCCGATCTTGGTTTTCCCGGGGACTTTGAACATGCTTTTGTTGTTTTTGTAATAGGCGAACACTTCTTCTTCCTTGAGGGTGATCTCCTTTTTAAAATCGGCAAACTTCAAAGCCAGGACTTCCCCGGCCCTTTTTTCCACGCTCTTGAAAAGATTTTTGTTTTTCTGATAGAAATCAAGCTGTTCCGTTTCAGTGGTCGCCGGTTCCTTGCTGATGGCGTCACTTTTGAAAGCGATGAAATCCAGCTCGGCCTTGTCGTTCTCCTTTCGGTATTCTTCCTTGAGCACGTTCAGGTCCAGAACCTGGCCGGCGGTCACCAGCTCCTTTAGTTTGTCGCCGAGCAGGTCTTTTTTCAAGCCGTTCTCGAAGTCCCGCACTGTCATATGGTTGTAGGCCAAAAGCCTTTCGTATTCCTCTGAACCGATGAATTTGCCGTCGTTCTGAAAAGCCGGATAAGTGCGTATGGCTTCCTGCAATTCGCTTTCGGAAATCTCAAGGTTGAGTTTTTCCGCTTCACCCTGGATGATCAGCCCGCTGATCATTCCCTGCAGCACCTGTTCGGCTATACCGAACTGGTTGATCATCTGGCGGTTCAAACTGTTTTTGAACTGCTTGCTGTACATTTCCAGGCTTTTGCCCAGGTTTTTTTGGAATTCCTCGCCACTGATCTTGTGGCGGCCCACGGCGGCCACGTCCCTGTCCAGGCCCTCTGATTCAAAACGGCCTGAACCCCATTGCACGAAAATAAAGCCAATAAAGGCCAATATGACCAGCCATAGGGTCCAGGAAAGAGATTTTACGTTATTCCTCATGGATTTGAGCATTATTTTTCCTCCGCTTGATTTTGGTTTTTGAATTTCTTTTCTGCGATTTTCAGGTAAACCGACACTGTGGCCCCATTGGTCTCATTGTTTTTGATGACAATATTGCCCAGGTGTTCCTGGATAATGTTGTAGGCCAGGGTCAAGCCGATGCCTTTTTTCTGGGTACGGTTTTTGGTCGTGTAAAAAGGGTCAAAGGCCTTGTCCAGGTTTTTAAAACCGCCGCCGTTATCGCTGACATCCACGATCGCCTGTCCCCCATCCATGGATTTTTTCAGTTCGATGGCGATTTTCCCTTTGCGAATATTGTTTTCGCGGAAAGCCTCAAGGGCGTTTTCCACGATACCTTCAAATACCTGCCACAGGGAGAAATGGTTGCCATGGATGGTGATGTCTTCGTTGAAATTGTTTTTGACAATGGTGTAATCGCTGTTTTCGGGACGGCTGGATATGACCTTGATCAGCTTTTCCAGCAAATTGGATAAACTGATCTCCATTTTGACCTGATCCATGTCCGGGTTCAACTGGTTGAGTTGATCGATGATATTCTTGATGCGCACGGCCTGCTTCTGAATGCTGCCCAGCTTTTCCTTGACATATGGGCTGGAGTCTTCGCGGATACTGATCAGATCGACATAACCCAGGATCCCGGTCAGCGGGTTGTTGATCTCGTGGGCGAATCCCGAAACGATCGCAGTCAAGGATTTTTGCTTTTCCGATTGGATGATATGACGCTGCGTGTCCCGCAGCTCCTGCATGGCGATCTGCAGCTTCTTGTGCGATTCGTTCAATTCCCTGGTGCGCGAGGTGACCTGCTTTTCCAGCTCCTTGTGGGTGGCCTCAATCTCAGTCATCATGTTTTCGATTTTTTCGGCCATCTCGTTGAACTGGCTGCCGAGATAGGAAAATTCATCATTGGAATGGATCTGGATGCGGTGGGAAAAACTCCCATAGCTGATCTTTTCCAGGCCGTTTTTCAGCAGCTGGATTGGCTGGGTCAATTTTCTGTTGATCACCACGATGAGGATGATGAAAACCGTCAACAGCAAGGCTGAAATGATTATGATAAAAAAACGCAGTTCCGAGATCATTCCCCTGTTTTCCTCGTTGGAACGGCCGAAGAGGATGCGGCCCCATACGGTATCCGCGGCGGCGACCTTCACCGGCAGGCTGATCAGGTAATACGACTGAGAATCGAAAACGGCCTCCCTGACATGGTCGTCCGTTTCCGACTTGTAGGGCGCGAGTTCTGCTTTGATCCAGTCGGGCCCCCTATAAATGATTTCCTTGTTCTGCGAATCAAAGAGCATGATGAAATCTTTGCGGTTTTCCTTCAGGATCTCTTCGGCCTGAGAGGTCAGGTTCATGTAGTTGAAATAGATGAAATTCGGTTCCACCATGGTTTCGAAATCCTTGGCCCAGCGCACGAAATTGATCTTGTTCATGCGGTTGTTGGTGGAGTTGATCATATTTAGTATGAAAAAAGAGGAAATGGCGATATAAGCCAAGCTAATCAGTACAAAAGATAGCAGGAACTTGGAGCGCAGCGTATTTATTTTAAGCATTTATTTTTATTCTATTTTATTATATTTAAGGATAAATATCAACCGTTTTGTTTCTAAAATGGACTTGAGAAAAAGACTTTTGGGTTTTTAGCCGAGAATTTCCCTGATGATCTGCGGCGAGTTCCTCCAACCGGGCACGATCTTGACAAAGAGGTCGAGAAACACTTTCTTGCTGAAATACTCTTCCAGGGCCAGTCGGGCCTGGCTGCCGATCTGCTTGACCAGGCTGCCGTTTTTGCCGACAACGATCTTTTTCTGGGCACGCGTCTCCACGAAAATCTCGGCGCGCACGTACACCACCTCGCCGCGGTCCTTGATCTCTTCGATTTTCAGGGTGGTGGTGAACGGCAGCTCGTCTTCGACAAAATTCAGCACTTTTTCCCGGATCAGCTCCCCCAGGAAAAAATTCTCCGATTGCAGGGTATATTCCTCAGCCGGATAGAAGTTTTCCCCCTCCGGCAGATATTGGAAAATCAGGTCTTCAATCAACTCTAGGTTGTCGCCCTTCAGGGCCGATATGGGGACGATCTCTTTCCAGGGCAACCCGTCCCGGTAGCTCTGGATCTTCTCCAGTATCCGGGCCTTGTTCAGCTTGTCGATCTTGTTGATCACCAGGAACACGGGTTTGCCGGCTTTCTGCAGCTGTGAAAAAATGAACTCGTCCTGCTTGGCATCGCCGACATCTATGAAATAAAGGATGAGGTCGGCATCGTGCAGTGCCTCGTTGACCTCTTTCATCATCAGTTCGTTCAGTCGGAAATGGGGCTTGTGGATGCCGGGACAGTCAAAGAAAATGATCTGGCCACGCTCCGTGGTTTTGATGCCCAGGATCTTTTTGCGCGTGGTCTGGGGCTTGTCGGAGACAATGGCCACCTTGGTCTGCATCAGAGCATTGAGGAAAGTCGATTTGCCTACATTGGTCCGGCCCAGCAGGGCCACGTAGCCGGAATGCCGGGGTTTATCATTTTTCATGGTAGATGCGCACGGTCTTGATGCGGTTTTTTTCCATTTCTTTTACTTCAAGGATGTAACCCTCCACCGTGATTTTGTCCTGGGGTTGAGGTATTTTGCCCAATTTAAAACTGATCAGCCCGGCCACGGTCTGATAGTCTTCGTTCTCATCGATCTCGATCTGCAGGGCTTCGTTCAATTCATAAATATCGATATCGCCCTGGACGATGAAACCGTTCCGGTCGCGGACGATCGATTCGCTGTCATCGTCGTACTCGTCCTTGATGTCGCCGACGATCTCCTCCATGATGTCTTCCATGCTGATCACCCCGGAGACACCGCCGAATTCATCGCTGACAATGGCGAATTTCTGTTTGGTTTTCTGCATTTCCTTCAACAGCTCCAGGATGCGCATGGTTTCCGGAATGAAGAATGGCGGCCTCAGGATCTCCTTGATGTTGAAGTCGCTGCGGCCCCAGTAATTGAGAACGTCCTTGGCCAGGATGATGCCTTCAACATTGTCGATCTTTTCAGCGATCACCGGGAAGCGGGATTTTTTATTTTCCTTGATGATGGCAATGATCTCGTCCAGGCTGGCATCGATGTGAACATGCACCATGTCCACGCGCGGCGTCATGATCTCCTTGACCAGGGTATCCCCGAACTCGAGAACGCTTTCGATCATCTCCTGGTCTTCCTTTTCGATGACCCCTTCCTTGGCTCCCTCTTCCAGAAACACTTCCAGCTGTTCATCACTGAGTTCTTCGTCTTCCTTGTCGCTGGGTTCGGCCGGATTCTCTTTCAAAAAGACGGAAAAAATAAAATTAAGGGGATAGAAAATGATCCAGGCCAGCGGGAACATGAACAGAAGACTGCGCAGCACTCTTTCACGGTTAAGGTAGGCGCTGATGTAAAACACCAGGTTGAAAAAAACCAGGTAGAGCAGGCCGATAAGCAGGATGCGGCCCGGAGCGGAAGGGATGGCTTTTTCCAGCATTTGAAACGTGAAGAGCAGCAAGACGACCTGCAGGAAGAACACAACCGTTTCCAAAGAATGAATGACCAGGTCGAATTTTTCGACAAAAGCGAAACGCGGCAGGCGCTTGCCACCCAGGCCATTAAGAAATTTGGCCAGAGAAATGCGTGAAAAGCTTTCAAAGCTGCTTTCCAGCAGGTGCAAAAGTATGGTGACGATATACAGGGCGATCAGGACGGCCAGGTTCATGGAATATCCCCGCTGTACTCGGCGAACAATTGTTTCTGCAAAACCAGCATTTCACCCTGGTCCTTTTCATGGTCGCGCCCCTGCAGGTGCAGCAAACCATGAATCATCAGCAGCAGCAATTCTTTTTCCGTGGACTGGGCGTTTTGTCGGGCCTGTTTTTCAGCAACCGGCCGGCAGATCAGGATATCGCCGGCATAAAAACCGCCGGGAAGCTTTTCCCCCAGCGGGAAGCTCAGTACGTCGGTGGCGTAATCCTTGCGGCGGTACTTCCGGTTCAGGGCGCGGACTTCTGCCGCACCGGCAATACGGATGGTAACGGTCCCCTTGAGCTGCAAGCGCTTGGCAATTTTTATGAGTAGCGAATGGAATTTTTTTTCCGGCAGCGGAAACCCTTCATGTTGGATTTTGATCATTGGCCTTCTCTTTACTGAAATCAAAACCGGGGTACGCGATGCGCTTATGGTAGATCGAGGCCAGCTTATTATAAAAACTACCGGCAATGATATTCAGGGATTTGAATGTTAAGCCGTCACATTCATCGAACTGGTTGTCAGCGATATCGGAGGCGATGATCTTTTCCACCACGCTTTTGATGTCATGGTCATCGGGTGACAAAAGGCTTTTGGCGGCAGCTTCGACCTGGTCGGCCAGCATGATGATGGCTTCCTCTGTCTCCTGCGGTTTTTTCCCGGGATAACGGAACATGTTCTCATCGAAATCATCCAGATCCCTGGCTCCGTTTTCCCGGGCTTTTTCATAAAAGAATTTCACCAGTTTTGTTCCATGATGCTGGGAAATGGCCTGGATCACTTTTTTTGGCAGCTTCAGCTGTTCGGCTTTTTCCATCCCCTGGGGGATATGGGCGATGATGGTCTTGGCGCTTTCCAGCGCCGTGAGCTGCCCGTGCGGGTCCTCATAAAGCGATTGGTTTTCGGTGTAGAACTGGGGGTTGTCTATTTTGCCGATGTCATGGTAAAGGGCCATGGCCCGCACCAGCAGCGGCGACAGTTCCAGTTCCTGGGCGGCGGCTTCCGCCAGCGAGGCCACCATCTGTGCATGGTGGTAGGTCCCAGGCGCTTTTTCCAGCATTTCACGGAATACCGGCAAATTCAAGTTGGTGATCTCGACCAGTTTCAAGTCGGTGACCAGCTTGAATATCACTTCCCACAGCGGGATCATGAAATTGGCGATCAGGGCCGATAGCAAAGCCGATAAAATTCCCAACAGCATGTAAAAAGCCACCTTGGTCCAAGTGGCATTGTCTTGGGTCAGAGCTAGCATCAGTGTGATCAGCATGTTGACAGGCAGCAGCCAGAAAAAACCGGCCTTCAAAATAGATGAGCGCTTCAGCCGCTGGTAGTATTCAATGCCGAATCCCACCGCCAGGTTGCCGACCAGAACGAACAGCACGATCTTGAAATTCCCGTCGCAGATGAAAGCGCTGATGACGGCGTTGACAATAGAAAAAATGACCGCGCTCTGCAAGTCGAAGAGAAAAGCGATGATCAGCGAGCCGACGGCGAAGGGAATGCCGTAGATCAGGCCGGCACTGTCTATGTGGATGTTAAGGGTGATGTTTTTCAAAATGAGCGGATAAATGAACAATGCCAGGCGATAGATCACGGCGCTGGCGATAAAAGTTATGCCCGAGGCAAAATTCAGCCGGTTGCGGTTGATACCGCCGATCCTGGTGAGAATATTCAGCCGCCAAAAGAAAAAGAACAGTATGCTTAGAATGACCAGAATGAGAAAAATATCCGGTATTTTCCGGGAAGTGATTTTTTCCTCGGCTGAGATCAAGTGGATCAGGCGCAGATGATCCTTGCCGATCTCATCGCCGCGGCGCAAAATAATCTTCCCCGTTTTTAATTGAATGAATACCGGGTTGACCAGCGCCAGGGTCTTTTCCTCCTGGAGTCGGGTCAAAACTTTTGAAAAAGAGACGTTGATGCTGATAAATTCGAGCAGGATCGGTTTTAATATCTCTTTTTCCTTTTCTTTCAGGGACGAATTCTTTAAAAATACCGATAATTGGCTGCTGATGTCATTCAAATCGAACAGTTCTGACACTTTTACCTGAGAATAACCTGTTTTCTCGTTATAAAGGGAGATGATGCCGTTTTCGCCTTGGGGAATCCCTATTTTGGAGAGCAATATCCCTTTTTCTTCCCAGTTTTCTATTTCCTGCAGCAGTCGATTCAGGTCGATCCTGGCAAACGGGTTGGAACGGATGAGGGTATTGATGGTTGCCGTGGACAGATCGAGTCCGAAATTCTCGCTGATGCGGGTGCGAACTTCCTCCAGGTTCTGCTTTTTCAGGGGCAATTCCTTGCGGATATCTATGAAGAACTTGAACCATTCATTCAGAAGCATCTGGCTGCCGGTGATCTTCTGCTCATTGAATTCGTAAACCGGGATCAGGAGGTCCAAGGCTTTGCGGCGGTTCAACTCAGTCATTTCCTTGTCTTCGACGGTCATATCTTTGCGGATGACGATATCCGCCCCGGCGATATCGCCGGCCTTCAACCCTGTTTCTTTGATGGAAAGCGCCGGCGGTAAATAGCTGATATAGGCGATGATAATTATGAAAAAAGCGCCGATCAGCAGCTTGCCCAGCGATGAGCGCCCCTTCTCCGGGGCTTCCGGCTGTTTTTTCTTCTTTTTTAATTCCAGATCAAAATTCATTTTTCCGTCCGTTCATACGCTTCGATGATGCGCTGGATCAGGGGATGGCGCACCACGTCCTTCAAGGTCAGATGGACCACGCTGATCCCGGGCACGTTTTTCAGGATTTTAATGGCTTTGAAAACCCCTGATTTTTTCGGCTCGTCCAGGTCGATCTGGGTGATATCGGCGGTGACCACCACCCGCGAATTCAGCCCGAAGCGGGTCAGGAACATTTTCATCTGCGAATCCACGGTGTTTTGCCCTTCATCGAGGATGATGAAGGCATCGTTGATGGTTCGGCCCCGCATGTAAGCCAGCGGCGCGATCTCGATGATCCCTTTTTCGATCAACTCGGATGTCCTTTCGAAACCGATGAGGAAATACAGCGCGTCGTAGAGTGGCCGCAGGTAGGGATTGATCTTCTGCTGGATGTCACCGGGCAGGAAGCCAAGCTTTTCTCCGGCTTCCACAACCGGCCGGGTCAGGACGATCCGCTCCACCCGCTTGTTGATCAGGAAATTCAAGGCCATGGCGATGGCCAAAAATGTCTTTCCCGTGCCTGCGGGACCGATGCCGAAGACCATTTCGCGTTCCTGGACGGCCTGGACATAGACGCGCTGGTTGGCTGTCTTGGGAAAAACTTCCTTGCCGTCTACCTTGACGATGTTTTTCTTAAAATAATTTTCCTGCAGCTGCTCGATCCTGCCGTCTGCGACCAGATTCAGGCTGAATTGGACGTCGTGGTCCTGCAATTTGCTGTTTTCCTTCTGGATTAGTTCCAGGTGCTGCAGGTATTTCTTAAACTTCCTGACCTGGGCGCCATTGCCGGAAAACATTATTTTATTGCCGCGCAGGGATATTTCCAGGTCGAATGTCGCTTCGATCGCGGCCAGATTTTTTTGGATTAAAAACGGAAAATGGTTGCCCAGCCCGTCCGGGCAGATGAATTCTTCCATTAAAAAAATCCCAAACTGCAGGTTCTCATTGCTTAGATTATAGAAAGCAATTGCTCAAAAGTCAAATCAACCATCGGGATCGCAACGCTCAGGCCAATCCGATCAAGGGCAGCAGCAGGCGCAATACGGCCCAAATGACCAATCCCCCCGTCAGGTCGAAGAGCAGCCCGGCCCGGACCATCTTGATGATCGGCACCAAACCCGATCCATAGACAATGGCGTTCGGAGGCGTTGATACCGGCAGCATGAATCCCCAGCTGCATCCCAGTATGGCACCCAGGGCCGGGGGCACGGGGTTGACTCCGGCGGCCAGGGCCAGGGAAATAATAACGGGAACGACCATGTTGGCTGCGGCGGTATTGGAAGTCGTTTCACTGGCAACAATGGCTATGAATATTGCCGCAAGCGTGATCGCCCACATCGATCCGGCCCCGGATATGCGCAGAAGTCCCTGGCCGATATGTTCGGCCAGCTTGGTTTCAAACATCAGGTTGCCCAGGCTCA
>DATKZA010000108.1:0-47411 GCA_035528155.1 Patescibacteria group bacterium
TCCTTCATCAGGTTGTCCTTGCTCTGCATGCGGCCGGCCGTGTCGATGATCAGCAGGTCGAAATTCTTGTTCTGCCAGGATTGCAGGCTGTTGAAGACGACCGATCCGGGATCGGCGCCGCGTTCGCCGCTGACCACGGGAATGTCCAGCTTTTGGCCCCACAGTGAAAGCTGGGTGGAGCCGGCCGCCCGAAACGTATCGGCTGCGGCCAGGAGCACGCGCCGGCCGCGCTTCTGATAGTGGTGGGCCAGCTTGGCGGCGCTGGTCGTTTTGCCGCTGCCGTTGACCCCGACCAAAAGGATGATGTTTTTGCCTCCGCCGGCCAGGGGCGAGCGCTGCGTCCCGGCAAAAAGCGCCAGCAGTTCCCGGCGCAGGAGTTCGTCGAAGTCTTCCTTGCTGGAAGTGTTTTTGGTCTTCTTGCCGAGTTGGGCGATGATCTCTTCGACGGCCGGCAGGGAGATGTCGGCGAGAATCAGGAGCTCTTCCAGTTCTCCCAGGGTCGCTTCCCTGTCCTTGCCGGCGGCGAAAAGCGCGGCCAACTTGGTCTGGAATGCGGATTTGAAGAGTTCCTTGAGAGCCATGGCAGCATTATAATGGATTGAAGGACCCTTTTCAAATTGGCCTCACCCCCCCACCCCCTCTCCTAAAGGCGAGGGGGAGAGAGAAGAAATGGTGCTTGCACATAAAATCGAAATTAATTTTATTGATTTCCCCCTTCTCCTTTAGGTACGCATCGTTATGCTGAGTTTTACGAAGCATGTAACGATGCCATCCCGTGCGCGGGGGGAAGGGGCAGGTACGCATTGCTATGCTGAGGTTTTACGAAGCATCCCGCAATGCGGGGTGATGGGGCTAGAGAATTATCCGACCAGCCTGCGGGATACTCCGCCTAAAAGAATCCCACAACCAGGCCGACAAGGCCGGCGATGACATTGGTCCAGATATCGTTGGCATCGACGACCCGGCTGTGGAAAAAGACCTGGACCAGTTCAAAAGTGAAGGCGGAAAAGAAGAGGAGGGCGAAGGGCAGGATGGATGATTTTTTTTTGTTTTCCTTGAAAAGCAGTACGCCGAGGATGAAAAATTCGGCAATATGCAGGAAATTGGAAAAAAATATCTTGTTCAGGAAGATCCTGCGTTGGAAAAGAAAATAAAGAACGATCGCGGCTGCAAGCAGGATGGCGGCATTGTCCAGCGCTTTGCCCGAAGTGACCGCCCTGAAAAATGCCAGGACGAAGAACGCCAGCAAAATTCCCAAAAGGACATAATTGCTGAAATTGAACACCTTGACCCCCCCCAGCAGGTTTTTGATCTGCACGTGAAACGGGGACGTGATCAGCAGGATCAGGAGGTAGAGCAGGGAGAATTTGAATTTTTTCAAGTTGTTTCTTTTTCTTTTTCCTTTAAAGCTGGAGCTAATTTTTCCAGGATCTTACCCTTGATTTCCTCGAACAGGGTGCGATTTTCCTCGAACAGTTTGCGCACTGATTCTTTGCCCTGGCCCAGCCGGTTGTCGTCGTAGGAATACCAGGCCCCAGTTTTGCTGATGATGCCGTGGAGGACCCCCAATTCGATGATGTCGCTTTCCTTGGAAAAACCCTTGCCGTAATAGAGGTCCACTTCCACTTCCTTGAACGGCGGAGCCATTTTGTTCTTGACCACCTTGATCCTGATCCGGCCGCCGATAATATCGGTGCCTTCCTTGATGGCCATGATCCTTTTTACTTCAATACGCAGCGACGCGTAAAATTTCAATGCCCGGCCGCCGGAGGTGGTTTCCGGATTGCCGACGAACATGCCGATCTTTTGCCTGAGCTGGTTGAGGAAAACAAAGGTGGTTTTTGAGCGGGCCACGATGGCGGTCAGCTTGCGCAGCGCCTGGCTCATCAGCCTGGCCTGCAAGCCCATGTGGCTGTCGCCCATGTCGCCTTCCAGTTCAGCCTTGGGCACCAAGGCGGCCACGCTGTCCACTACGATGATGTCGACTCCACCCGATCTGACCAGGATCTCCGCGATCTCCAGAGCCTGTTCTCCCCAATCGGGCTGGGCGATGTACAATTCATCGATGTTCACACCGAGCTTCTGGGCGTACAGAGGGTCCAGAGAATGCTCGGCATCAATGAACGCGGCGTAACCTCCCGCTTTCTGGGCTTCGGCGATGCCGTGCAGGGCCAGCGTGGTTTTGCCCGAGGACTCCGGTCCGAAGATTTCAATGACGCGGCCGCGCGGATAGCCGCCGATTCCGGTTATGATATCCAGGGCGATGCAACCGGAGGAAATGGCCGGGATCTGCACCACTTCCTTGCCACCCAGTTTCATGATCGAACCTTTACCGAACTGTTTTTCGATCTGCGATACGGCATTGTTCAACGCGGCAGTCTTGTTGGTGTTTTCAGCCATGAAGTCCTCCTAGATGCGATGGTTCATTGTATCAGGAAAAGCTAGCAATTGAAATAGATTGATTGCATTTCCCATGGTATTTAAATGGCCAGAAGCGTTACTTTTAGACCTTTTTTTGAGAATAGCTTGAAGTGGTGGTCCAGGGTGAGGACTTCCCCGCAGCCGGTTTCGTCGAACGAACTAATGATAAGCGCATCGAAGGCGGGCATACCGGTACTGTAGGCGATCTGTCCCGCCTTTAAGGCCGTGGCAGCGGTCACGGGCACCACCTCGACAGCCTTGGCGATATCCTCCAGGACGGTCGGCCAGGCCTTCAGGTCGCCCTTCAATAGTTTCTTTTTCAACTCATAGAAGCAGAGCGCGGAAGTGAGGAGTTCCCTGTTCTCCCAAGCCTCCACTGCGGCTGGATTGCCTGCGGCCAGTGCATAAAAAAAACTGGTATCAATCCCGGTCAGCATCGGCCGACGTCCTTTCCCGGTGGAGCGCCTCCCAATCCGAGGGTTCGACGGCCCGGTGGATATGTTCCATGACCCGCTGGCGGGCCCCGTGCATCTCGCTGGTTTTCAGGTATTCCTCGACAGCACGGCTGATGATCCGTGAAACCGGGATGTTTCCAGAACTGGCCCTGGCGCGGATCGCATCCAGCACCTCTTTTTTCAAATAAAAACTCACGGCCGGCATATGTCCTCCAGGAATATAGTATCATCATATGATATGATATTCAACAAGATAATAAAAAAATGAGGTGAAAACAAGGGGTAGGGGCGTTCCGTTGGATCGCCCTGTCCGCATATCCTATTGATCAGATCGTGATATTCGAAATCCAGGGCGACCCGCCGGGTCGCCCCTACATGGAATTAAAATTATTCGGATTTTCCTGGTCTTTTGACCAATTCAAAGGATTTTTCATAATATATTTTTGTATTTTATCCAATTCGGCTCTGTCACGGATGATATGTTCGTAATAATTTCGTTGCCAATGAAACCCCATATATTTTGTTTCCCGGATTTTTTTTGTTAAAAGCGATTTGAACTGTCAAACGATCGATCCGATTGTCCCCGGTTCCAAGGTTGGGGCGTTCCGGTGGGACGCCCTGTCATGGATAACCCGATGGACCTCCGTAATATTTTCAGGATAGTCCTGCGGGTTGTAGGGGCGATCCGCTGGATCGCCCTGAATTATTTGGTTTGGTTTTATCTGGATTCTGTCAGGGCGATCCGCTGGATCGCCCCTACGCGCATGTTTGATAATAATGCCGTGCAAATGGTTGGGCATGATTACAAATGTATCCAATTCAATCTCCGGGCGGACCAGCGGAGTGCGCAACCATTCACTATTGGCGATTTCACCGGCCGCGGATAATATCATCTTCCCTTCATGAATCTCACCCAATAAACATTCCTGGTTCATTGTGCATATTGTTATAAAGTAATTCCCCGGTTTGGAATAATTATAATCTTTCATGCGAATCGAACGTCGCGAACGCTTGCTGAAAGCAAATCCCATTCGCCAACCATATCACGCGGAAGAACAAAATGAAATCGGATAAATGATTTATACAACCATTGTTATTGTAGGGGCGATCCGCTGGATCGCCCTATATTATTTCGTCCTGAATGTATTACGATGCTTCCAGGGCGACCCGCCGGGTCGCCCCTACCCAATACCTATTTCTTCGTTTATTTCCCCATATATTCGATCTTGCCGAATTCCTCATCCTGTTTGTGGTAGGTTTCGATCAATTCCTTCAGTGAGTTCAACAGGTGGATGATGTCGCTTTCAATTTCCCTTCTTTTGAACTGCAGGTTTTTGATCTCCTCTTTGATGGCCATTTGGCGGATCACGGCGTGCTTGATGATCTCCTCGGATTTCATTTCCGCGTCCCGGGTGATCAGTTCGGCTTCTTTGTGGGAATTGGCCTTGATCTCACTGGAAAATTTCTGGGCGGCAATCAGGGTGTCACGCAGCAGTTCTTCTTTTTTTTCAAGTTTTCCAAGGTTTTCGCGGAGCTTTTCCATTTTGGTTTTCAATTCTTCTTTTTCCTGGATCTCGCTTTCCAAAGTTTCGGCGATCTGCTGCATGAAGCTTTTGACCTCCTCGGGATGGAAGCCTTTGATCTTAACCGAAAAAGTCTGGCTTAAAATCTCCTGTGGTGTCAATTTCATGATGTCTCCTTGCCGGGAATCATGGGCGGCATGTCCAGGCTCATGTTTTCCGCCTGCCGAACAGTGCTGTACCGATGCGGACGATTGTGGCGCCTTCTTCCACTGCTATTTCGTAATCGTGGCTCATGCCCATGGATAGGTGGGAAATTTTCAAATTGGGGATGGCCATGCGGTTGATGGTGTTTTGCAGTTCGTGCAGCCGGGAAAAATACGGCCTGACTTTTTCTACATCTTCGAAGTAAGGGGGGATGGCCATCAGTCCGGAAACGGTCACATTGTTCAAGTTGGAAATATAAGGAATGGCTTTTTTCAATCCCTCGATGGTAAAACCGGACTTGCTTTTTTCTTCAGCGATGTTGACCTCAATAAATACTTCGACGGGATCATCCACCCGTTTGTGGATATGCTCCAGGGATTTGACCCCGTCGACCGATTCGATGAAGTGAAACATGCCCAATATCTTGTTGATTTTATTTTTTTGCAGTTTGCCGATGAAATGCCAGTCGATCTGGGTTCCGGTCAAGTACTGCATATGCAATTCGGCTTCCTGGGTCTTGTTTTCCCCAAGCAGGCGGATGCCCAAGTCAAGCACCTGCCTAATTTTTTCGGGCCCCTGGTCCTTGCAGACGGCCAGGATCCGTACCTGCCGTGGATCCCGCTTGGACCGCTGACAGGCTTTCTCGATGTTGTTTTGGATCAGTTCGTGATTTTCCCTGATGGACATTTTATTCGCTTGCGTTTCTTTTGTTCAAATAATTTTTGTAAAAACCCCAGATGTAAAACAGGGCGCTGATGGCCATGCCGTGCCTGCCGAGATACTTTGACCAGAAAAAGAAAACAAACAGGAACAGGAAGAAGGCGATGATGGCCAGTCCCTGCCTGCCCCTGCCTTTTCTGGGATTTTCCAGAATACGGGAATTGTTTTCATCTACCGGGCCGCCGCAATTCATACAGATCCTGTATTCGGAATCCAATTCCTGGACATGGCCGCAATGGGGGCATTGCACTTTCATTTTGATTTCACGTTATCTTGCCCGTGGAAAGCATGCTACCAAGTTTACAACATGATTCATATTTATATTATATAGTATCCCGGCAGTTTTTAAAATGACGGCTCGGTTTTCGGGGCAGCGGTTCAATTGCTGTCCAATGCCAAACGGAAACCTAGAATATTCAACCTGCTGGCAGGGTCTTCCTGGCTGCGGTTGGCCGAACGGATCAATTCGCTGTTGTTGGCCCAGGATCCGCCGCGCACCACCCGTACCGAACCCGATTCCGGCCCCTGGGGATTTTCGAATGGTGAATTCTGGTAAAAGCTGGAATCGTACCAGTCGCCCGACCATTCCCAGACGTTGCCGGCCATGTCCTGGGCACCGTATGGTGAGGCACCCTTGGGGTATGAACCCACGGGGCTGGTTTGCATGTTGTTCTTGTTGAAATTGGCCAGCGTGGCGGAGGGGAGGGTGCTGCCCCAGGGATAATAGTCACGGGCCGCTTTTTCCCACTCGGCTTCGCTGGGCAGGCGGAATTTCAGTGCTGTTTTTTGAGTCAACCAGGCGCAGTAATCCCGGGCATCGTTCCAGGAAACGTAAATGGCCGGGCGTTTTCCCCTTCCCCACCCTTCATCTTCGCTGTTTTCCCGGCCGGTTTCCACACAGAAGCGGTCGTATTGCTCAAAAGTCACTTCGGTTCTACCGATCCAGAAACCGGAGATGAATACTTTGTGGGTCGGGTGTTCATCGGCATCACCCTGCCGATTTGGGGAGCCGATGGAGAATTCCCCGTCCGGGATGTAAATCATGGCGATATCCTTGGCAAAAACCGCTTCCCAGAAGCCTTTTTCGTTGCGAGTGATTTTTTCGGCTTTGCCAGCGATTTTTTGTAAGAAAGGCTCGTTGTATTGGGTCTCGCGGGCGTTGGCCTTGATCGGGGTTGGCTTGGCTTCAACTGTTTTTTCCAGCATGGTATCGAGTTGCTGGCTATCGCAAGTCAAACCTAGGCGAAAACCCAGAATATTCAATTTGCTGTTTGGATTTTCCCGGCTGCGATTGGCCGAGCGGATAAATTCCGTGTTGTTGGCCCAGGAACCGCCGCGCACGGACCGTTCCGATCCCCTTTCCGGACCTTGTGGATCATTCTCCTGAGAATTTTTGTAATAGTCGCCGTCATACCAATCGGCCATCCATTCCCAGACGTTTCCGGCCATATCCAGCACTCCGTAGGGCGAAGCCCCCTGAGGATAAGATCCCACCGTGTTGGTCTTCATGATTTCCTTGTTGAAATTGGCCAGGTCGCTTGCCGGCGGGGTATTGCCCCATGGGAAACGGTCGCGGGCCGCTTTTTCCCATTCGGCCTCGGTCGGCAAGCGAAAGGCGAATCCTGTCTTTTTCTCCAACCAGGCGCAGAAATGATTGGCTTCTTTCCAGGAGACATAAATCACGGGTCGCTCACCCCGGCCCCAACCTTCGTCTTCTGGTTTTTCCAATCCCGTCTCCTGGCAAAAGGCGTCAAATTGAGAAAAAGTAACCTCGGTTTTCCCGATCCAGTAACCGGAGAGAAAGACTTTGTGAGCCGGATGTTCGTCCACATCACCTTCCCGGGCCGGAGAACCGATGGTGAATTCCCCTTCCGGAATGTAGATCATGGTGATGTTATTGAGAAACACAGCTTCCCAGAAGCCTTTTTTGTTTTGATAGATTTTATCTGCCCTACCCTTAACCTTTTGCAGGGAAGGCTCACTATATTGAACTTCTTGCGCGTTGGTTTTGACTGCAGTTGGTTTGCTTGCGGTTCTGTTTTCCAGCATGCTGTCGATTTGCTCGCGGACGTCTTTCAGTTCCTTGGCTTTTTCTGCTAAAAGTACTTCGATTTCCTGGGGATATTCCTTCCCCATTATGGCCAATCGGCTCTTCACTTCGGAGCTGCCTTCGGGAAACATGCGCAACGCTTCGATCAGGTATAAAAATGCATATTTGACATTGTTTTTTTCATAATTGGCGTCGGCCTTTTTCAAGTAATCATTGAATTTGACCTTGCGTTCGGCGCCGGCAATCTTTTTTTTCATTTCGTTGCATTTTTCCTGAGCCACAAGGTTTTTTGGTTCCAAGGCCAAAGCTTTTTGATAATTTTCCAGTGCGGATTTGAGTTTTCCCTCATTGGCGGCCTTGTCTCCCTGTTCCAGGTGCCAATCGGCGCTTTCCGCGACTTTGGCCGGGACCGCGGTTTCGGTTTTGGTCTCGCTGGGAACCAGGTCCGGATCGAAAACCACGTAGCGGGCATCGGCGGGATTCAGCCCCTTGCCGATTTCGATCACCACTTCGGCTGTGCGTTCGTAAACCTTGCGTACCGTGAAAATACCGATATTGATGGTATATTCACCGCTGGGCTCTTTATAGACCGCTTTGACAATGCCTTTTAAACCGGATACGACCCCGTCCATGGCGCCCCGGTCAATGGTCAATGTTAGGTTTTTGCAGTTGGTTACATTGGCGATGGTCTCGGATTGCAAGAGGAATACTGAAAAAAACATAGTTAAAAAAATCATTGTTAATTTTTTCATTTCCTACTCCTTTAAAAGGCATATTCAAACACAAATCATTTTTTATTTCAACATTTGCTTTTCCGGATGCAGTAAATTTTCCAAATCCATTTTCGCTGTTGGAGCCATTTTGAATGACAAGGCGTTTCTGTTAAAATAATCCTTATCCTGAAATTCTGTATTCACCAATTCAAGGATGCGGAGGAAAATGGCGGGAAACCGGATTGACCTGAAAAAAGAGCAACAAGCGACGCTGGAACGGCCAAGCCTAAAATACTCATTCATGGCCCGGCTGTTTTTTATATCCTTTGATCTGCTGACCGGCAGCAAAACCACCCTTTTCAAGGTCAAGCTCCTGGAGATACTGGCCGGAGTTCCATACCGGGCCTGGGAAATCCGCCAGTACCAGAAGCTCACCCGCTGCTATGGCAATGATAAGCTGATGAGCCAGGCGCGCCGACTCATGGTTTGGGCCCGGGAAGCCCAGGATAATGAATACCAGCACTTGCTGCTGCTGCACGAAAAGATAATTGCAGAAAAACTCAAGCAACCCTGGTTTCTCAGTCCGTTCGTTGTCCGGCTGATGGTTTTCTCCTACCGCCTTTTTGCCTGGGCATTGGCGAAATTTTCGCTGCGCCGCTCGATCGGTTTCAATGCCGAGTTCGAGGACCATGCCGAACGCTCATACGCGGAATTTGTCCTTGAACACCCGGAATGGGAGGCGCAACCCGTTGTCGGCCCGCTGGCCAAAGCCTATGGCCAATTTTCCAATTGGGCCGACCTGTTGCGCAGGGTCTCCCTGGACGAGCGCGACCATCGCAATCTCAGTTTCTATTTTTGCGGCCGCTCTCACGATATCATCCGCTACAACGGCATGCCGGATGATTTTTTAAGCAACCCCAGATGAGTTGGCAACTGGCGGACAGGTGAGTTCGGAGCGAAGATGCCATGCGCATCCTCTGGAAATACCTAAAACCCCATAAGGGGCTGATCATTGCCTCCTTGTTTTCGGCGCTGTTGGCGCAACTGCTCAGCCTGATCGACCCTATTATTTTCGGTAAAATCATCGATGACTTCGCCTCCGGAGGCGCCAGCCGCCCGGAGAATGAACTCGTTCGCGGGGTGCTTTTCTGGCTGGCCCTGGCCTTGGCCATCGCCTTGCTGGCCAGGCTGTTCCGGGCGCTGCAGGAATATCTTGCGCGTATGGCCGTGGCCCGCTTCGGGATGAATGTCGTCAACGACGGCCTGAAACAGACCCTGCGGCTCTCCTTCCAGGAATTCGAAGAAAGCCGCAGCGGCGAAACTGTTTCCGTCATGCAGAAAGTGAAAACCGATACCGAGCGGTTTGTGAATTCCCTGATCAGTGTGCTGTTTTCCTCGGTTATCGGCATCGCCTTCCTGGTCTGGTACAGCATCACGAAAAGCTGGCTGCTGCTCCCCGTTTTCCTCATCGGCCTCGGCGTGCTGGGCTTGCTCACGGGGCTGCTCTCGAAAAAGATCAAGACCGTTCAGCGGTCCATCAATCGCGAAACCTACCGCCTGTCGGGGGTCATCACTGAGTCCCTGCGCAACATCGAGCTGGTCAAATGCCTGGGCTTGACCTTCCAGGAGATCAAGCGTTTGCGCGGGCAGACGCGCGACATATACGACCTTGAGATGAAGAAGGCCCGGAAGGTCCGCTCGCTGACGTTTCTGCAGGGGATCGCGCTCAACCTGCTCAAACACTCCATCCTGTTCATCCTGCTGTGGCTCATTTTCCGCAATGTGCTGACCACCGGCGAGATGATCGCCATGCAGTTCATCTCCAGCATCATTTTCGGGCCTCTGCAGGACATAGGGAATATCATTTTGCAATACCGGGAGGTGGACGCGTCCATCCACAACTTCGACATGCTTATGAAAAAGCCCATCGAGCGCCGCCCCGAAAATCCAGACGAGATCGGCCCGCTGGAGATGATCCGCTTCGAGAACGTGGTCTTCCGGCACCGTATCGCGACGTTCAACGCCGTGGACGGCATTTCATTCGAAGTCCGTTCCGGAGAAACCATCGCCATCGTCGGCCCTTCGGGATCGGGGAAGTCCACGCTGGTGAAATTGCTGGTGGGGCTTTATGCCCCGGTCAGCGGGTCCATTTTTTTCAACAGGGCTCAGTCTACGAACATCCGCTACAACCCCCTGCGCCGGCAGATCGGTTTTGTTACTCAGGAAACCCAGCTGTATGCCGGCAGCATCAAGGAAAACATGCGTTTCGTGAGAGCCGACTCCAGCGACGAGGAAATCCTGGAGGCCTTGCGCAAAGCCCAGGCAACCCCGTTTCTCTCGCGAGCCGCCAAAGGCCTCGATACGCTCATTGGTGAGAACGGCATCAAGCTCTCCGGCGGCGAAAAGCAGCGCCTTTCAATCGCCAGGGCGTTGCTCAGGCATCCCCGGCTGCTGATCTTCGACGAGGCCACGTCGGCGCTCGACTCGCTGACCGAGGAGGACATCACGCGGACGATCAGGCAGATCTCGACCAGCCGGGAGCAGATCACCATCCTGATCGCCCACCGCCTCTCGACCATCATGCACGCCGATGTGATCTATGTGCTGGAAAAGGGGCAGATCGTCGAAACGGGAACCCACGAACAGCTGCTTGGGCAAAAGGGCCTGTACTATGCCATGTGGCGCCAGCAGATCGGCGAGCGCAAGCCGCTCCATTTGGATTTGGAACGTCAAACTGAGGATTCTGATAAAAAGGAGGAATAGTTCATGATTGGCAAACAATGGAAAAACCCGCCGCCGCTGACCATCGATGTCAAGCGCACTTATCAGGGGCTGATCGAAACGGAAAAGGGGACGATCAAACTGGAACTTTACGCCCAGCACGCCCCGCAAACGGTCAACAACTTCATGTTCCTGGCCCGCGAAGGCTACTACGAAGGGGTTGCCTTTCACCGGGTGATCGCCAACTTCGTCATCCAGGGCGGCGATCCGACCGCAACCGGCGCGGGCGGCCCGGGCTATAAATTCGCCGACGAGACCGGGGACAACCCCTTGAAGCACGAGACGGGTTCGCTTTCCATGGCCAACGCCGGCCCGAACACCAACGGCAGCCAGTTCTTCATCACCCATTCCCCACAGCCGCACCTGGATGGCAAACACACGGTTTTCGGCAAAGTGATCGCCGGCCAGGAGGTGGTGGATGCCATCCGGCCCGGCGATAAAATGATCAGGGTAGTGATCGAAGAGTAAGCTTTTATTCAATTGCGTTTGGGTTCGGCGTATCCGGTCCATGTCTGGATTTGCAAAAGGGGCAGCGAAAATGTATGATGCATTGATGATCGAAAGGCCGGAGAAAGAAGATTATTATCTGAACATCGCCCAGGTGGTTTCCCGCCGTTCAACCTGCCTGAAGGTGCTTATCGGGGCCATCATCGTCAAGGAAGACCAGATCATCGCCACCGGCTATGTCGGGGCGCCGCGGCATACGCGCAGTTCCCTGGACCACGGTTTCTGTTTGCGCCAAAAGCTGCAAATCCCTTCCGGTACGCAATACGAACTGTGCCGTTCGGTGCACGCCGAACAGAACACGATCATCAATGCCGCCCGGGCCGGGGTGAGCCTGCTCGGCGGCGACATGTACATTTTCGGCGAGAATCGCGAAAGCGGCAAAACTCTCTTTGCCTTTCCCTGTTTCATCTGTAAAAAAATGATCGTCAACGCCGGATTGACCCGCGTACTGGTTTCGCAGCCCGATGCCGGGGGTTGTAAAGTTTTCAAGGTCGATGATTGGGTCAGGGAGTGGCGGGAACAGGACATCCTGGAAGACAGCGTCCGTTACGGCCAGGTGAAGTGAGCATGGCCGGAGCAAAACTGTGCATCGGCCTCACCGGCCGCATGGCATCAGGGAAAGGCGAAGCGGTCCGGATTCTCAGTGGTTACGGGTTTCGCTACATTTCCCTTTCCGATATCGTGCGCGGAGAAGCGGCCAAAGTCGATCCCCGGGTCAATCGCAGCCAGATGCAGGACATCGGCAACCGCCTGCGCCGGGAGGGGGGGGCTGGAGTTTTGGGCAAGATGGTCCGTGAACGGATAGCGGCTGCGGCTGAAAAAAGCTGGGTTATTGACGGCATCCGCAACCCCGCTGAAGTGCTGGAATTGAAAAAGCTCGATGATTTTTTTTTGATCGGTATTGAAAGCGCCATGCAAA
The DNA here is from genome assembly GCA_035528155.1 of Patescibacteria group bacterium. Lineage (GTDB taxonomy): Bacteria > Acidobacteriota > Aminicenantia > UBA2199 > UBA2199 > UBA2199. Next base: position 12,294 of record DATKZA010000108.1, read on the forward strand.
ATATTATGGCCAGGCTGAAGGACCGGGGCCGGGCCACGGACGTGGCGGCCGAGAAGGAACTAAAAGCCGGCCTGGAGCGCGAATGGGGCAACGGTGAACCCGCCGGCGGGCAGCAGGTCGGGTCTTGCCTGTCCATGGCCGATTTCACCGTTGCCAACGATGGCACGCTGGCCGAGTTAAAAACCCGGCTGGACGAAGTCTTAAACAAAATAGGAGCAGGGCATGCCTAAAAAACACATTGCGGTTTATCCGGGTTCGTATGATCCCCTTACCAACGGTCACATCGACATCATTGAGCGCGGCCTGAAGATCTTTGACAAGATCATTGTGGCGGTTTTGAAAAATCCCGCCAAAACCTATTTTTTCAGCCTGGAAGATCGGCAGCAGATACTGCATTCCGTTTTCAAGGACCCGCAAAGGATCGAGATCGATCATTTCGAGGGGCTGCTGGTCGATTACGTGAATCACAAGGGAGTTAACATCGTGGTCCGAGGTTTGCGGGCCATTTCCGATTTTGAGATCGAATTCCAAATGGCCATGATGAACCGCAAAATAGACCCGCGCATCGAAACGATATTCTTCGTGCCTTCCGATGCCTATTCTTTTTTAAGCTCCAAACTGGTCAAGGAAATTTACCAACTGGGCGGAGAAGTGGGTTCCATGGTGCCGCAGATCGTTGACCTGAAGTTGAAGGAAAAGTTCCGCTTGCAGAAATAAATTTCCCTCGCCGCTAGCGCTAAAAGGGGAAGATGCTCTGCCAGCCATTGGGCAGGGTCTTGGCGATATCATTGAGGATAATGAACACCATCAGGCTGATCAAAAAAGCGAACCCGGCGTAGAGCAGGACCATTTTCAGTTTCTGGTTCAGATCGCGGCGGATGATGGCTTCGATGGTAAAGATCAACAGGTGGCCGCCGTCAAGGCCGGGTATGGGGAAAAGGTTGACGATCCCCAACTGCAGCGAAATGAAGGCGATAAGCATAAAGAAATTGGAAAATCCGCTTTCCAGAGCCTGCTGGGAAACGCGGGCGATCTCGATGGGCCCGGAAAAGCTCTTGACCGAGATCTTGCGCTGGATGATTTTTTTAAAGGCGTTGAAGGTCAGGAACAGGAGGCGGCCGGCTTCCTGGAAGCTGTTTTTGATGGCGCCGCCCAAGCCGTATTGGATCTTGGTGGTAGCGATCCTCACATTGAAGCCGATGATGCCGATTCCGTTTTCAGAAACCGGCGTGAGTTGTGCGGAAAGCGACTTTTTACCCCGTTGATAGGTCAAACGCAGGGGCTTCCCCGGCGATTGGCGGATGATGTTGGCGAGTTCGAAATACGTGGCCACCGGCTGCTCATTGACCGCGGTGATGATGTCGCCGGGTTTCATTCCCGCTTTCCAGGCCGGGTAACCTTTGACGATATCATTGATCACCGAAGGCAATTGCCAGTAAAAACCGGCGTAGCCGATTTCGTAGCGTGAGCTGCTCACCACCTTCAAATTTGTGGCCTGACGCACGTTGTTTCTTAAATAGTCGATCCGCAAATTTTCCTTGGGGTTGGTGCCGATAGTGATCTCCACTTCTTTCCAATTGGGGGTTTTTTTGCCCTGGATGGCCAGCAGCATGTCTCCGGGCTGCAGGCCCGATTTTTCGGCAGGCGATCCCTTTTCAATGTAGCCGATGACCGGTTTTTCCAGTTTGTAGGAATCAATCTCCACGCCGCTCATATTGACGATGATGATCAGCAACAAGGCCAGCAGCAGGTTCATCACCGGCCCCATCAAGAGCGTAAAAATTTTCTGGGCCCTGTTTTTAGCCATGAATTCATCGGGATGGGGATTTTGGGGATCATATTCCTCTTCGCCGGCCATGCGCACGTAGCCGCCGACCGGGACCAGGCTCACCCGGAAATCGGTGGCGCCAATTTTTTTGCCGAAGAGCCGCTTGCCGAACCCGAACGAAAAAACCTCTACGCGGATCTTCATCAGCCGGGCGGCGATATAGTGGCCCAGTTCATGAACCAGGACGATGATTCCCAAGACGATCAGAAACGTTAGAAATTGGTAGATCACATTCATTTCATTACCTCGCTTTCTATATGCTCAATTGTCTTTTTTCTGGTCAGGCGAATGGTTTCCTGAATATCGCCAAGGTCATTCAGCGGGCGGTAATCCCCTTGGTCCAGCATATGGGCGACTACGGCAAAAATGGCTTTAAAACCAATTTTTCCGGCCAAATAGTATTCTACAGCGACTTCATTGGCGGTGTTGAAAATGGCGCCGGCGTTCTGCCCCTGCCTCAATACGTCATAGGCCATTTGGATAGAAGGGAAACGTTGCCGATCAACCGGGAAGAATTCGAGCTGCCCCAGCTCCGCCAGGTCCAGGCTCGGGCAGGAGCCGGCCAGACGTTCAGGGTAACTTAAAGAATACAAGATGGGAAGTTTCATGTCGGGAACACCCAGCTGAGCCAGGATGGAAGAATCAATGAATTCCACCAGGGAATGGACCACGCACTGAGGATGGATAACGACATCGATCTGTTCCGGATTCAAATCGAAGAGGTGTCTAGCTTCGATGATCTCCAGCGCCTTGTTCATCAGGGTTGCCGAATCGATTGTGATCTTTTTGCCCATGGACCAGGTTGGATGGGCCAGTGCTTCCGCCACTGGGATGTGCGCGAAATCCCTTTGCTGATCCCTGAAAAAAGGCCCGCCCGAAGCGGTCAACATGACGCGGCGAACGTGCCGCCGCGACGAGGCGACCAGGCACTGGAAAATGGCGCTTTGCTCGCTGTCGATGGGGATGATCTCCGTTCCGGCAACAGTGACTTCACGGTTGATCAGTTCCCCAGCGACCACCATGGTTTCCTTATTGGCCAGGCACAACCGCCGCTTCAAGCGGATGGCCTGAACCGTAGCCGGCAGTCCGTCGGTGCCGTTGATGGCTGCGATGACGCAATCGGCTGACGGCAGGGAAACGATTTCCTGCAATCCTTCTTCGCCGTAAAATATTTTTTTTTGGGGAAACTTTTCCTGTAATTCACGGGCATGCTTCTGGGATTTGACGCTGACGGCCTGCGGACTGAATTCACGGATCTGCTTTTCCAGCAACTGGGTGTTGCTCCCTGCCGCCATGCCGATGAGGCGGAAATGCTCTTGGTTTTCGCGTAAAACCGCCAGGACGTTGCGTCCGATCGAACCGGTGCAGCCTAACAGCACAATGTTTTTTATCATGAGCAAACGGCAGTTTTTTCTTTTTTTAAAGAGAGCATAAGTTTATTTCCAAAAAAAACGGATCAAATAGAAAAGCAGGGGAGCGCAGAAAATGTAACTGTCCATACGATCCAAAATGCCGCCGTGGCCCGGAAGCAGGGAACCCGAATCCTTTTTGCCGGCGGCGCGTTTGAACAGTGATTCTACCGGATCGGAAAGCTGAGAAAACAGACCAATGACAGCCGCGGTGATTATGGCGGTGGACTTCCCGACCGCGACCGGGAACAGCAAAACCGCCAGCCAGCCGCTTAAGGACGCAGTAAATATCGCGGCGATCAGCCCTTCCAGAGATTTTTTTGGAGAGGCGACAGGATAGATCTTGTGTTTGCCCAGGGCGCTGCCGACAAAATAGGCTCCAGAATCACCGACGGCAATGACAAAAATAAGGAAAAACAGATAATTGGCCCCTAATTTTTTCAGTTCCAATAAAAAATACAGCGGGATATAAAGATAAACCATGGTCAGGGACAGGATGCCCCAGTCCCTGGCAAATTGATCGAGGCGTTCCCGTGACCTGATTGTGAAAAGAAAGAAAAGACCGCTGGCAAGCAGGCCTGCCGTCAGTGCCTGGATCAGGTCGATCCATTCAACCGTGAAGGCCAAAGCGACCAGGAGGCCATTGGTAAAAACCAGCGGCCAGAAATAGTTTTGCGGCCGGGTCAAGCGGATCAATTCCCAGGCCGCCAGGCTGACCAGCAGGTAAAGCAGGGCAGAAAAATACAATGCAGGCAGAAAACGGATGGCCACGTAGGCAAAAACGATCAAACCCGCTGTAGTGGGCAGGCGCCGGCCCAGATCTTTCATATGCTTCCGAATCTCCTCTCCCGGCCCTGGAAATCAATGATGGCACGGAAAAATTCCTTGGCTCTGAAATCAGGCCACAGGAGCGGTGTAAAATAAAGTTCGCTGTAGGCGATTTGATATAAAAGGAAATTGGATATTCTCATTTCTCCTGAAGTGCGGATCAGCAGGTCGGGGTCCGGGCAGCCGGCGGTATACAGGAATTTTTCTAAGGTTGCTTCGTCCACCTTGTCCTCGGGGATCCCTGCGCCGATGATCTGGCGAACGGCGCGCACTATTTCGGGTCGGGAGCCGTAATTAAGTGCCAGATTGACCTGAAGCCGCTGGTGTGTTTGCGAATTTTTTTCCACTTCACGCAGTTTTTTCTGCAATTTGCCGGGCAATTTGCCTGTATCACCGATAATTTTCAATTTGATGTCGTTTTTTGCCAGCAATTCATGTTGTTCGACCAGGTTTTTGTAAAACATGTCCAGCAGGAACTGGACCTCACTGGCCGGTCTTTTCCAATTTTCACTGGAGAACATGAACAAAGTCAGATATTTGATACCCAAGCGGGCAGCGATTTCGGTGATCTCGCGGGCTGCCTCGGTTCCGGCGCTGTGTCCCGCGTTTCTTTTTAGATTTTTCTGAATGGCCCAGCGCCCGTTGCCGTCCATGATGATCGCGACATGAGTGGGCAATCGCTTTTCATCTATGCGGTTGATCAGAGCGGTTTCTTCACTCTGCGGAGGATATAGGGCCAGGATATGGTCTAACATTCATGAATTATATTTTTTCCCTGCTGCTTTGTCAAATCGAGCGCACTGCACGATATTGCGAGTCCCACCATGGCGGAGCAATTTCATTGAAATCGCAGCGGATCTGGGATATAATGCCAAAGAATGAACAAAAAGTGGTTTTTTATTCTTGTTTTTGTGTTTTTTTTAGCCCAATGCAAAAAACAATCCGATGTCGGCAAAACTCCAACTCCCGTTGATCAGGCAGCGGCCAGCGAAAGCAAAGTCATCCTATCGATCGCCGATGTTTCCCTGAGCAACCGCGACCTGAAAAATTTTATCAAGCTGCAGTATTCGGATGTTTTTGAGCAGAAAAACAATGACAAACTCCTTTCCCGTTTGTTCGATATTTTTTGCGAGCAGCAGATCATTTGGTTCAAAGCCAAGCAAAGTGACATCCAGGTTGGAGATGATGAAATTAACGCCACCATCAAGGAAGTCCAATCCCGGCGGCAGGACCTGGATATTGACCGGCAGATGATCCGCAACGTGTTAAAAGTGCAGAAGTATTTGCTGGCCAAAGCGTACAAGGATATTGAGGTCAGTGACAGTGAAGTGGCAAGATTTTATGAGGCGAATTTGAAAGAATTCCGAAAAAACGAGGAAATACAATTGTTTCAAATCATGGTCAACGACCGGGAAAAGCTGCTTGCCATCCGTTCGGAACTTCTCGAACAACCCTCGCGCTTTGAAGAGATTGCCCGCAGCAAATCGGTTTCTCCTGAAGCGGCCAATAGCGGCTCCATGGGATTTTTTGAAAAGGGCATGTTGCCTCAGGAGATGGAGGAAGTCGTTTTTTCTCTGAAAGTGAATGAGATCAGCCCTATCGTGGAATCGCCTTACGGATTTCACCTGTTCAAGATCACCAGGAAAAGAAAATCCAGGATGCTTTTGCTTGCGGCCGTGAAAGATGAAATCAAAAGCAAATTGCTTTCCGCCAAGATGTCCTCCGCCTACGGGAAATTTTTAAAAGGATTGCAAGCCGAAGTCCCGGTACGCATCAATTATGAAAATCTGTATTTTACCTATATAAAATCTGATTCCGGAGTAAACAAAGATGAAAACAAAAATTTTTCTGACAGCGATCATTTTTCTGACAATTAATCTGGGCTTCGCCACCGCGGAGATTGTCGAAGAAATTTACGCGGTGGTCAATGATGAGGCGATCACCGGCACGGAATTGAAAAAATTCGAGATGGAAATGGCGCGTTCCCTGCAGACCCAATTGGAAGGTGAAGCGCTTGCGCAGGCCATGCAGGAATTCAAAAAAGAACTGCTGGAAAAATTCATTGAGCAGAAACTGCTGCTATCCAAGATAAGGGAAAAAAACTATGATGTCGATAGCGATGTGGAACTCATTATTCAGGAGATAAGGAAGCAAAACAACATCACTTCCGAGGAAGATCTGAAAAGTGCCCTGCAGGCTGAAGGGATCGATTTCGGCGCCTGGAAAGACCAGTGGAAAGAACGGCGCAAGCAGGAACGGCTGGTTTGGGACGAAGTTGGATCCAAGATCAAGATCGACAATCCGCAGATCATGGAGTATTACCGCAAGAACGCGGAACAATTTACTGTGCCAGCGGAAATCACACTGAACTGCATCTATCTGAAAAAAAGTGAAGACGGTGCCAAGCCGCAGGAAAAGATGGATCTGATCGCAGCGGAACTGAAGCCTGGTCTTTTCGAAGAAGTCGCCAAAAAACATTCGGAACTCCCCGCCGCTGCCAACAGCATCGCCCTGGGGAAATTCAAGAAAGGCGAACTGGATAGGAACCTGGAAGAGACTGCACTCAAACTGAAAAAAGATGAATATTCCGGGTGGATCGAGACCGACAACGGCTGGTACATCATCCAGCTGGCCGATTTCAGCGATGCCAAGGTTCGTGAAGTAAAGGATGTCCGCGAAGACATCATCCAGAAGCTGCGCGAGGAGCAGCAGCAGGTCAAGTTGAAGGATTACATCGGCCAATTAAGAAAAGAGAGTTATGTCAATATCTTGAAAGAATACAAATGAAGTTTTCAGCATGAATGAAAGTAGCTCACGCCCCTATAAGAAATTAGCGGCCGGCAGGATTGCCGGGGGATTTTTGCGAAAGCGGATCGGTCAGAATGGGATAGCGGCGGTTTCGAGAGCCTTTTTCTGGATAGCGATGATTTCCAGGTTTTTTTCTACGCCCAGGGCCACGGCTTTTTGAAAAAGGACGGGAGACAGGGGCGCCCCCTCACAAAAAGACTGCACCTCGATCAGCGATCCGTCTGCGTTGGAGACGATGTTAATATCATTGTCGATGCGTGAATCTTCTTCATAATCCAGGTCGACCAGGATCTCCTTTTCCCGCACTCCGATTGAAACTGCGGCGATGAACTGAAAGCCGGGAAAATCGGCGATCATCTGCTCGTAAACCAAGTACTTAAGCGACAGGATCAACGCCAGGAATCCGGCATTCAAAGATGCGCAGCGCGTGCTGCCGTCGGCCTGGATGACGTCGGTATCCAAGGTGATGGTCCTTTCGCCGATCTCTTTCAAATTGAGCACTGTGCGCAGGGCGCGGGCGATGAAGCGCTGGATCTCGCCGCTGCGGTTGTTGATCTTGCCCCGTTCGCGCAAGATGCGCTGGTTTCCGGATGATCCGGGCAGCATGGCGTATTCAGCCGTGACCCAGCCCTGGCCGCTTTTTCTTAGAAAAAACGGTGTCCGGTCTTCCACGGTGGCAGTGGCGACCACCCGGGTGTTTCCTTGTTCACACAATACCGACCCCGGGACGTTCCTGACATAGTCCGGAACAAAGGCGATGGGACGCAGTTCGTACGCGGACCTGTTATTGGCTCTCACTTGCTTCTCCTTGCGGCTTGGTTTTCCAGCGGTTGTGAAACCAGAACCACTGTTCGGGGAATTTTTTAATCTGGGCTTCGATCAGCCATGTAAGTTGCTGGGTCAGTTCCGTCAGGGCGGCTGGGTCCTGGCCTGGGACCGGGAAATCGATTTCCGGCAGGATGTCGAGGACGATCTCCTGCCCCTCGTAATGAAGAAAAACCGGGACCACGGGAATGTTTTTTTTCAGATACAACTGCGATACCGTGGTGACGGCGGTCGCTTTTTTGGCAAAGAAATCGACAAAGACCCCTTCCCGCGGCACGGTGTTCTGATCGATCAGCAGGTAAACGATTTCGTTGCCGCTCAAACGCTTGAGGATGGTTCTTAGTGAACCCTGCTTGTAAATGATCCGTGAACCCATGGCTTCCCTGAACGCCTTCACTTTTTTTTCGATCAGGACATTATCCATGGGCCTGGCGATACTGTGGATATCCTTGCCCAGATGGGTGTTCAGAATCAAGGGAATCCATTCCCAGTTGCCGAAGTGGGCTGAAAAAATGATCAGACCCCGATTTTTTTGCAAAGCGCGGATGATGATCTGAAGATGGTTGACGCGGGTCCGGGACAGAATGGCCTGGGGGTCACGGCGGGCAAAGGTGCGGGCGATCTCCATGAAGATGTTGCCGAAATGATTATAAATGTTTTTTTTCAACTCGGCCAGGGAAGAAGGCGTGCTTGACGGAAAAGCAATGGCCAGGTTGTGCGATATCAATCGTGAATGCCTGGGGCTGCCCTTTTTCAAAAAAAAAACAAGGATTTTTTTTTCTAGGCGCAGAAACCGGAGCGGAGAATATTTGATCAGGGATATCAGGCCGGTAAAAAGCGCGTATTCCAAATAACGTTTAAATGAAACCTTTTTCTGTGGCATGTTTGATGATCTGTTCGATGGTGTCGTTATGCAATCTTATCTCATTTCGTGCGTATAATAAAGGGGTTGCGGCGGGAAGGAGATTTTTTATTTTGCAGAAGTCCTTTTCCGAGCAGACCAGCCACTCTCCACCCTTTTCTTTTCTCAAGCGTTCCAGGGAGTGGAGATCGGCCGGACTGAATGCATGGTGGTCGGAAAAACCGCGGAAAGCCGCAAGGCGGTATCGGTGCATGTCGTTTTCAAAACGATCATTGTCGCCCAAAGCAGAAAAGGCGACGATCGGGGCGGCGCCTATGGTAACCTCTTGGCCTCCGGAGTTCAGCAACTTATCCATCACGAATTCATAAGTGTCTGCCGGCGTCGGTTTTCCTGCGTGTCCAGCCGGCCGGTATGTCAAAACGCGGTCGGCCCGGCGACGCATGAATTTGAAATTGCGCAGATAAAAATATGGATGGCCGGAATTGACCAGCATGACACTAAAATCTTTTTTTATGTGGCTGGATTGGAATCCGTCATCCAGGATTAAAATGCGGTAGTTTTTGGTCGCAGCCGCGGCCATGGAGCGCAGGCGGTCGCGTCCGATGAAAACATCCTGGACCGGGAAACTTGCTTTCAATAGCATTGGTTCATCGCCCACTTCTTTGTAACTGTGCTCATTCTGTACGCATATCCCCCCCTTTTCGTAGCGGGAGCGGTAACCGCGGCTGATGATGGCGAAGCGGGCTCCTTTTTTTTCCAGGGCCCTGCCGATGGCCATGACCAGGGGTGTTTTTCCGGTTCCCCCGAAGGACAGGTTGTCCACAGAAATGATGAACAATTGCGGGAATTCTTTTTGCCGCAACGCTCTGATTTTTATATTAAAAAAAGAAATACTCTTGAAAACCAGTGACGCCAGGTTCAAGAACGGCCAGATCAGTCGAGAAAACGCTGAATTTGCTTTAAACTGCATGAAATGGATCCTTTTCTCTTTAAAATGGCGTTCAAGGCTCTGTCATTGATAGGCTTTATGTCTTTGCTTGGAAAATTTTTTAGAAATTCCAGCAATTCACCGCTGTCGTTCACCCGGTGATACACCCCGTTTTCCTCCAGTTCGCTGCCGATGTCGGGAAAATTGTTGTAGCACGGTCCGCCCAGGATGGTTTTACCCATGGCGGCCGGTTCATAGAGGTTGTGGCCGCCAATTTTCTGGTCAAAGGTCCCACCCATAAACACGATATCGCTAATACTCATGATGGGGAACAGGTATCCCATGCGGTCGTAAATCAGGACTTGGGTTTCAGGACCCATGCTTTGCGGTTGGCTGAATACCGCGCATTTCAGCCCCAGGCGCCGCATTTGCCCGGCAATGGCCGTGGTGCGCTGCACATGGCGGGGGACGATAATGAAAAAGTAGATGGCGCGTAACGGCTTGATGGCCGGGATGAGGATTTTTTCGCAGGCGCTGTGGCTGCTGGCCAGAACAACGATTTTTTTCGTGATTGCTTCCAAACGCAAATGGGTGCGGACTTCGTCGGGAGTGGGCAATTTCTGTCGGCTCATAGCGGCCTCATCCGCCTTGATGTTTCCGCAGACCTTGATTTTTTCCGCCGGGATTTTCAATTGCAGAAAACGCTTTTTGTAAATGGTGTTTTGTACCAGGAAACAGTCGATGCGCCGGAAAAAAGGCTGCAAAATAAAGTTGAAAAACCGGTAGCGGGCGAATGCCGCTTCCGAGATCCGGCCATTGATCAGCAGTATGGGGATGCGCTTGCGGTGCAGCAGTGTGATCCAATTGGGCCAGAGCTCCAGTTCATTGAAAATAACCAGGCGAGGATTGATACAATGAATGAATCGCCTGACCGAGAAAGAAAAATCCAGGGGCGCGTGGATGACCGCGATGGCCGGGTATTCTCTGTGGGCGAACTCCAGTCCGGCCGGGGTAGTGACCGACAGGACGATACGATGTCCCTTTTCGCCAAGCTGCTGGATCAGCGACTTTACACTGCTCACTTCCCCCACGGACACGGCATGGATCCAGATGGAGCGCTCGGAGCAGGCATCCAGTTGCGGCCGCAGCCTGTTTTTCAGCAAACGGCGGTATTTTTTTTTCAAGACGTATTTCAGCCAGAAAGGCACAGACAAAATAAGGAGCAGGATATACAGACAGTCGCGGATGGCCATATTTCATTATAGCACAGCCCTGTACGGGAGTCATCCGCCCTTTGGGCGTGGTGATTCCCGTCACGTCACCCAAGGGGCGGACAAGTCCGCATATTGCCTTATCTAAAGATCTACCTGAACGGGTCCGTTGACTTCGGGTCGAAGAACTCGTAAAATGCGGACATGGCTGACAAAATCAAGGCTGTGGTGATGGCTGCCGGCAAATCCACGCGCATGAAATCGGAAGGATCCAAGGTACTGCATGCCATTCTCGGCAAGGAGATCATACGCTATCTGTTGGACGCTCTGCTGGAATGCGGCATCGCCGAGCAGGACATTATCGTGGTGACCGGCAGCAACCGCGCTGAGATCGAGAAAGTGATCGGAACCAATGTCCGCTATGCCATGCAAAAGGAACAGCTGGGCACAGCCCATGCCCTGCTGAGCGCGTCCGAATTGCTGGCCGGGCACAAAGGCAGCCTTTTGGTGCTGGTCGGAGACAATCCCAATATCACCGCCCTCGAATTGCAGAAGCTCATCGCTGCCCAGCGCCGCAGCCGGGCGCATTGCACCTTTATTAGCGCAGTATTCCCGCTGCCAACGCCTCCCTACGGACGGATCGTCCGCGACGCCCAAGGGCGGGTCAGCGGCATTGTGGAAGAACGGGACGCCAGCCCTGAGCAGCGGCAGATCCGCGAAGTGAACGCTTCGATTTATCTGTTCGACAACCGGGTCGTTTTCCCGTACTTGGCCGAAATAAACAACCGCAATGCCAAAGAAGAATTCTATCTCACCGATATAATCGAAATTTTATACCGGGAAAAATTGAAGGTGGAAGCGATCCAAGCTGATGATTGTGATATCGCCATCGGCATCAACGACCGCCGTGACCTGCAGGCAACGCAAAAAAAGTTCAACGATCGGACCCAGCGGCAACTGATGCTCGAAGGCGGGGTGACCATTCTGCAGCCGGAAACCGTGACCATCGAGCACGACGTGGAAATAGGCCGCGACACGGTCATTTACCCGTGCACCTACCTCTCCGCCGGCACCCGCATCGGGGCAAACTGCTCAATCGGCCCTTTCGTCTATCTGAAAAATATCAGCATCGGTAACGGCGAAACGGTCAGGTTTGTCAAACGAGAGGACTGAATCCTCATTTTTCAACGACAATGGAGCCCCATCTGCATCCGGAACGGGATGGAGTCGCCCGCATTGACATTTGGAAAAATAAATTTATAATATAACCAACCCTGTCAAGGAGATCTTATGATCAGAAAGCTTATAAAACCGAACCTGAGAGAGATAAAACAGAAATCGAACCGCGAAAACAAGAGAAAACCCCCGCCGCCTTATAAAACCCACGCCGAGACCTACTATTACATCAAGCAGATGAACAACCGCACCCAGTTGGTCCTGGAACTGGTCAGCGGCGAGATCCTCAAGGGACTGCTCGACTGGTATGATGAAAAATGTCTGAAAATCAAGAAGCTCGATGGCAGGACTCTGATCGTTTTTAAATCCCAGATCAAGTACATTTATAAGAACCCCGACTTTGCTGAACCCAAGCGTGAAGAATCCGATCAAAAAAAATAAGGTCATCGCCGTTACCCTGGGCGACCCGCAGGGGATCGGTCCCGAAGTAATCGCAAAAAGCTTGGCTGAATATTCCCCCGCCTGTTCATTGGTACTGGTCGGTGCGCGTCGTTTTTTTTCCGCCAGTGACATCCCCGTCATCAATAATATTGGCGAGATCAAGGCTGGAGAAATAGCCCTATTGGAGGTAGAAAGCGGCCTCGCCGGGGCCGATGCTTCGTTCGTCTGGGTCAAAACAGCCGTCGAACTGGCTTTGCGGGGAGAGGTGCAGGCACTGGTCACGGCCCCGGTCAATAAAAACAAGTGGCTGGACAGCGGTTTGCCCTATCGCGGCCATACCGATTTTTTGGCCACGGTCGCCCAGGATGGGGCTCCGGCCATGTTTTTCTGGTCGCCGGGGCTTAAAGTGGCTTTATTCACCCACCATATCGCCCTGCGCGACGTGTTTGCCCGGATCAACAGGGAGACAATCTTGGCTTTTGTCCGCCTGATCGATACAGAGTTGCGGCGACTCTTCAGACAGGAATTCACCTATTTATTCAGCGGTTTGAATCCCCATGCCGGTGAAAACGGCCATTTGGGAAAAGAGGAGATCGACACGATCATTCCGGCCATGAACGATTTGCGGGAGCAAGTGCAAGTGGCAGGCATCTATCCTCCCGACGTGGTATTTGCCAAGGCCCGGGCCATGAAAAGCGCGGTGGTGATCGTCTGGACCCACGATCAGGGATTGATCCCCTTCAAACTGCTGCAGGCGGGGAATGGTGTGCAACTTACTCTGGGGCTGCCTTTTGTCCGCACCTCGCCTGTGCATGGCACCGCTTACGACATCGCCGGCCGGGGGATCGCGGACCCCGCCAGCATGCTGGCGGCCATGCGCCTGGCGGAATCACTGCTGCTTTGTTGAACGCGGCTTTCCGGTTCAGTCCGTTTTTTTCTCCAATTCGCTTTGTATTTTTTCCTGCAGGCTTTTGATCTCTTTCTGGATTTTTTTCAACTGTTCATCATATTCTTTTCGGAACTCGGCTCCCAGTTTGTTTTTTTCGGCCAGAAGTTTTTTCAGTTCCATTTCCAGCTTTTTTCTCTCCTCGCTGATCTTGAGCAAGGCAAGTTCCTTTTGTTTCTGCAATTCCAGCGATTCCTTTTCCCGGGATCTCCGCAACACCCTTATTTCATCTCTGTAGATTTTTTGGGCCTCATCGCTGATATTCTCTTTCAGGTTTTCCATTTTTTGTGAAAAGTGCTCGAGGTTCCATTCGATTTTACCGTTTTTATCGGGGACCACAGAGAATTTTCTCTGTTTCCCGTCGCGGTAGAGTTCCAGCAGGACCGCTTCTTTTTCTTTCAGGGTATTCAAAATATTTCTGATATCGGCCGTGCGGCGCAGTGGCTGGCTGTTGGCCCGGACCATGATATCCCCGGCCTGCAGGCCGGCCTTTTTCGCTGCCGAAGATTCATTGACGTGGGAGATCAAAAGGCCGTATCCCTCCTTGACCAGGAATTTCCTGCTGAGTTCTTCGGTCATTTCCATGATATCGACCCCCAGCTGTCTGGCGCCGCTGAATTCGATGACATAGTTTTTCACCTTGGGGAAAGCCATCTCCAGGCCGGGCAGTTCGGATAGTTCGGCCAGTTGATCGGCCAAGTGCGGGAAGAGGCTTTGGGGCGCTTCCGGCGCGTAAGGAAAATTCTCCTGAAAAGGCGGGAAAGCTAAGGCTTGGCGCTCACCCAGTTCGACGTCCAGGCGCATTGGTTTTCCTGCCCGGCTGACCGCTATTTTGATTTTATCGCCGGCCAGGCTGAATTGGAGGGCAGCAGCGATATCGTGAAACCGGGCAATCGGTTTTCCGGAAATTTCCACAATGCGGTCGCCCTTGCTGATCCCGGCCATGGCCGCCGGCGAATTTTTCAGCACTTCCTGGATCTGGTTCGAGTCTCTGATGAAATTGACCCCTAGCCATCCCGGAATGATTTTTCCCGAAGTTTTCAATTTCTCTACAATGCGATTGACTTGTTCAACGGAAATGGCGTAGCAGAGATTGCCGCTTTCGTTTTTTCTGCCGCTGACCACGATGACCGCCGACTGGTCCTTGAAGGTGTAGTCGGGAGCCGAGGAAAAACCAACGCTGCCGCGGATGACAGCCAATAGTTCACCTTTTTTATTTACCACCGCGCCTCCAGCCGAACCGGGAGCGACCGGTGCGTTCAAGATCAATTCGCTTTCGGTGCGACTGCTGATGATTCCCTGGGTAATGGCAGGAAAACGATTGTAAAACAATCCGATAAGCGCCACCCAGTTGCCTACTTCGGCCTTTGCGGCCTGCGGCAGCGGCCGCGGTCCTTTTTTGTTGAGGCGCAGCAGCGCCAAGCCGGAACGGTTGTCGCGGCCGATGATCTTGGCAACGATTGTTTCGCCTTCTATGGTTTCCACAGTGATCCTTTCGAATGGATGGCGGGCAATCAAAGAAGTGGTAACGACCAGTTCTCTTTCCATGGCAATGCCGGTTGCCACGTATTTTCTGGCATTTTCGGCGACCACTTTCACCAGTGAAGGCGATACTCTGTCAAGAACGGTTTTAATTTCCTTCTCAATATTTTCGATTTTTTCCGTTGCCTGAACGCTATGGGCGATCCAGAGCAATAGCATAATAAAGATCGCTTTTTTCATGATTTCCTCCTAAATTTGGTTGAGGGCCGCATCCTGGCTGCCGGTTTTTTTTTGATAGGAGACCGGTTCGAGGGTATAGCGGGTACGGCTGTCCGAGGCCGAAAAAAACAGATCTTCGTGCAGGGGGATTTCCTCCTTGTCCGTCTCAAGGCCGGGGATTGCGGAGCCGCGGGGTGCAGGACGGAATAGTTGAAAAAGCGATAGCAGCATAAAGAGGCCGACAACGGCCATGATCGTAAAACCGATTTTCCTTTGCTTTTTCTTTTTTTTGATTTTGCTGAAAACCGTTTCCTCAAAATCGGGACCGGGCTCGGCTTGGTCAAAGCCTTGCCTTAAAATTTCCTGCCAATCAGACATGTGGCGCTCCTTGCGGATCCAGGTATTGTTTTTTTAAATTTGCCTTGCCCCGGAAAACCAAAGACTTGACAGTGCCGATGGGTTTGTTCAGTATAAGAGATATCTCTTCAAAGGAAAAATTGTTTATTTCCTTCATGATCAGCGGCACGCGCCATTTTTCGGGAACAAGGGCCAGCAGTTGCTCAAAAAGCAGTTTTCCCTCGAAGTGGGGGGTGTAGGAAACCTGGTGCTCATTCAATTCGGAAATGGAAAATACTTTTTTCAGCCGTTTTTTACGGAATTCGCTGCGGGCCTGGTTGGTGGCGATGGAATAGATCCAGGCCTTGCAGGCCTGGGGGTGATCGGTTTTTAAAGTATGGGCTTTGAAATAAACCTTGACAAATGTGTCCTGGGTCAATTCCTCGGCGATCTGGCGGTCGCCCAGCAGCATGCTGAGGTAATTGTATATCGGTTTTTTGTACATGGCCATCACCTCTTTAAACGCGGCTTCATTTCCGTCCTTTAGCTTGGCAATCAGGTCATTCATGACTACTCTTGAAGATGCGGATTGCACAATAAAAGTTGCAATTTTGCCCGCTTTTTTCGTGATTTTTTTGAAAGTGACGGAAAAATGTGATTTTAAATCCTTTCCATCTTCCCTCCTGACGGAGAGATAGGTAATGAGAGAGAGATGCTACTATTATAATATAATTTCCCAAAAAATCAATTTTTTGAATTTTATCAATGTGACATTACTTGGCAATGGTTTGCGCATCCTGTGTGCCTTCGCTGATATCCTCCAGTTTTTGAGGCAGTTTTTCGAGGATTTCCTTGCCGACTTTGAAACTGTAGGGCAGGGCGGGATTGCGGGCTGGCACGATTTCCCCTTCGGCGCCGGCGAATTCCATCTCGATGTCGTTGAATTGTCCGGGATTTGCCGAATTTTCCGCTTTCATTGTGATGCGGATGGCAAATTCAGGCAATGCCTTGGGATTGTCGACAAACTCCTTGGCTTCGCAATCGGCCAAGGTCGTGAGTAATAGGTTGATTTTTTCTTCGCTCAGCTTTTTCCCAGCAACCGGTTTGATGAACTGCCAGCTATTGTCTGCCCCTTTGCGGATTTCAAAACTGAATGTGCCGTGTTTGAATTTGAGTTCCCGGATATCAAAAGAGTAAAACAGGGCAACTTTTTTTTCGCGGAAAGAATGAGCATCGCTGTTGAATTTTTCCAAAAAATCCTTTTCAATTTCACAAATTTCGTTAAAACCGTCAGCCAGGGCGTAATACCGCTCTCCCTGTTTGGCAACCGCGATTTTCTTTGCAGCGGTCGCGGATCTGAATTCCACTGTGAGCAATGGTGTTTCCAGGCCGAATTCGCGGCGGGAAGCGGCGCTGACCGCTGCGGCAAACGACTTGGCTTCCAGCAAGGATGCCGCGGACAGGATCTCGCTGACCTTGGTTTCCTGGGCAAGCGAAAAGATTGGTTTGTCCATGAACCACTGGTCGTTTTTTTTAATAAAACTGAAGTCGTTGTTTTCATAATTCCAGGTCATGTTGGTAACGGCCAGGTTATCGAATTCCGAGAATCTCTTGTCACGGAAAGCAAACAGGTCTTTTTCCAGATTGTTGCGCTTGTAGGAGGCAATGGAGACCACTTTGCCGCCTGCGGCCAATTTGGCGTAGGAAGAGGAATCAAGATTGTTTTTCATTCCCAGCAGAATGGTATGCGCCGGGCGGGTTTTATCCTTGGCAAACAATCTTAATTCGATCTCGGGTCGGTTCAAACCGAAATTTTTCAAGTCGCCGCCAGCCGCCTCGGCCACCAGCCGGTCGTATTTCAAGGGACAGAAATTATCCAGTATGCTCTCCAGCGCGACCTTGTCGGCTTTGGCCGCCAGGGGCTCCTCCAGATACCAAACGCCGTCCCGGAGCGAAAAAACGAATTTTTTGTCTTTTTGCAGCAGTTCGATTTTTTCGACGGCCGCAGCGGGAAAATCCAGCAGGATCCCTTCCACGGCCTTTTTGCGTTTTTCACGCTGATCGACCAAAATGATAGCGGTGATCAGAACCAGCAGGAACAGCAGCAGGGCGGCAATTTTTTTCCAGTTCATAGTTTCCTCCGATATAGCCAAATGCCGATGCCGGCAATAAACACCAGCAGGGGCAGGATGATCAGCGTGTAAAAAAAGACCAGCCGGCCACTGCTCTGCGTCAGGCTGACGGTTCTGGGAGAAGTGATCTTGGGGGCGATGGCGATCAGGTCCTTTTCTTCGGTCAGCCAGGAGACGGCGTTGTTGAAAAAATTGCTGTTGGCCTGGAAAATATAATATTTGTTTTGGGCGAAATCGGAATCGCCACAGACCACGGCGCGGGATTTTTTTTCACCACCGCCGGCTTCGATGGCCGCAGCGATATCCAGCGGGCCGCTCTTGTCTTCCGGGTTTTTTGTGATTTGTTCGGTTTTGACCTCGGTTTCATACTGGGTCTCGCCCCAGGAGTTGGCGCTGGTGGAAGCCAGGAAGGTCACTGTGGTGCCGGCCGGAGCCGGGGTGATTTTGGCCAGACCGCGACACAAAGGGAACATGGTGGCGTATCCGAAGTTCTTGGTGATGACGTGTTCCGGATACTTGGCCACCACGGGCATGAAGTAATTTCCGCCCATCAGCCGGGAAAGGGGATCGATCTCGACTGCCACGTTGTCCTCAAGGGCCAGGCCGAATTTTTTCAGCAACGGTTTAAACTCAGCGCCCTCAAAGGGGTTGACCAGCAGCAGCAGGCGTCCCTGCTCTTTTTCGAGATAATTTTCCAGCAGAAATATCTCTTTTTCAAAGAACGGCTTTTGCGGCCCGGCCACGATCACGGCCGCGGCGTCCTTGGGTACGGCCGCTTCCTGGAACAACACCATTTTTTTCACTTTAAAGGACAGCTTTTCCAGGCCGGTTTTGGCTTCGGAATATCCATTTTCCCCGCTGTCATCGCTATCGGGCTCCCCGTGCCCCTGAGTGAAATAGATCGTTTTTTCCCCCTGGCGCGACACGCTGATGATGGCGTTGGTGATGGCTTCTTCCGATACCTCTTCACTGCGCGTGCTTTTGCCCCCGTATTCGAACACCATGGTGCCGTCGGTTTTGATCTCGTATTGTTTGACTATTTCGGGCTCCAGGAAGGGGTCGATGACCGACGCCTTGATCTTCTCGCTATAAAACCGGTAGAGTTCCAGCAGGGAATTGAATCCCTCCAAATTGCCCTGGCTTTTGCTGAAAAAGGCCTTGATGACCAGATCTTTTTTCAGGTTCTTGATCACTTGGACCGATTGGTCGGACAAGGAATGGGTCTTGGCGGCGGTAAAATCGAAGCGTTGGTGGATTTTTACCCCCAGATAATTAATCGCGGCGGCAATGGCCACGATCAACAGGACCACCACCGCCAGGTTGGACGCGAAGATAAAATTCAGGCGCGAATTTTTTGCCCTGAATTGCGAGATATTGCTGATGAAATATGCGGTCAGGCCGGCCACGCCCAGGAGCAGCAGCGCCAATCCGGCTTTTCCTTGCAAAGATGCCAGTCCAAAACTGATCCACATGGTCATTCCGGTCAGGATGAGCAACAGAAAAAGAACATTTCCAAAGCGCAGGATTTTTTTCACGGTTACCTCCACTTCCTGAATTCAAATACGGAGCGCGTCAGGTACAAGCCAAGGAAAATGAAAGTCAGGTAATAAACGATGTCCTGGGTGTCAATGACCCCGCTGACCATGTTCTTGAAATGGGAAAAGAAAGACAGGTAGGTCAGGATGCCGCGCCAGGCCCCCGGGCCGCTTTCGCCAACCCAGGAGATCACCCAGATCAGGAGGATGGACGAAAATGAGATGACCGCGGCAATGACCTGGTTCTCGGTCAATGCCGAGGCGAAAAGCCCGATGGCGATGAAGACGGCCCCCAACAGGAACAGGCCCAGGTAAGCTGTTAACAGCGGGGCCAGTTCCGGGTTGCCGTAGATAAAGACGAAGATGGCGTAAGTGGCGGTCAGCAGCAGGATGATGGTATAAATGATCAAGGCGGCCAGGTATTTGCCGATAATGATGGCTGAGAGCCGCAGCGGTGAGGTCAGCAGCAACTCTTCGGTGCGCATTTTTTTTTCGTCGGCGAACAGCCTCATGGTCAGCATGGGCAGCAGAAACATCAGGATGATGGTCATGTTGTTGAAAAACGGTTCGAAAAGCATCTGGTTAATGTTGATGCGGTTCATGCCGTAGCCGGATTGCATCATTCTCATGGTCTGGTCGTTGGCCCAGGCCAGGATGTTGTAAAAGAAAAAGCCGCTGACCAGCAGGAAGAACGAGGTCAGGATATAGGCGATGGGTGAATAAAGAAAGGATTTCAATTCTTTCTTGGTGATGGTCCAGATATTTTTCATGACCCCCTCCCTTCTTCAGCCAGAATAATCTTCATGTACAGGGCTTCCAGTCCGGCCTTGATCTCTTTAATGCGGATGTCTTTTTCGATCAGGTATTTGATGATTTTGTTGAAATCATTCAATGTTTCCCTGAATTCGAGTTTCAGGACCTGGCCTTCGGCCCTGACCTCGCTGATGACGGGGAATGCCTGTTTGAGATCGCTCCAATCGGTGTCGCCCGCCATGCCGGTCGTGACGATCTCCAGGTTTTTCCCCCATTCGTCGCGGGTCGGGGTGGCCATCAGCCGGCCTTCCTTGATGATCACGGCTCCGTCGCAGACTTGGGTAATTTCGGCCAGGATGTGCGATGAAATGATAACGGTAGCGCTGTCTTTGAAAGAGCGGATCATTTCGCGGATCTCGATGATCTGAGCCGGGTCCAATCCAATGGTCGGTTCGTCCAGGATGAGCACTTCGGGTTCGTGGATGATGGCCTGGGCGATACCCAGGCGCTGGCGATAGCCGCGGGAGATGTTTTTGATCAGTCGGCCGTAGACGTTCTGCAGGTTGGTCTTTTCAACGACGCGATCGACGGCGAAGCGTATTTTTTTTCTTTCAATACTGTACAGTTCTGCCACAAAACGCAAAAATTCCTTGACGGTCAAATCGCTGTAAACCGGGACTACTTCCGGGAGATAGCCCACTATCCTTTTGATCGTTTTGAGGTCGGTGCTTACGTCGATGCCGTTGATCATGGCCCGCCCCTCGTTGGGCGGCAGGTAGCCGGTCAGGATGCGCATGGTGGTGGTTTTTCCGGCGCCGTTGGGCCCGAGAAAACCCCAAATCTTCCCCTTTTCAACCTGGAAGGAGATATCCTTGACCGCCTGTACGTCAGCGAATCTTTTGGAAACATTTTCGACTTGGATCATCACGCCTCCTTACATTCTGTCGGGAATGGCGATCCCCATGACAGTGAGAAGTTTTTCGACCTTGTTTTTAAATATCAGCATCAGGCTCAAGCGCAAATTTCGGATGTCCGCATCCTTTTCGGCCAGTACCGGGAAAAGATGGTAGTAATGATTGAATTTCTGGCACAGTCCGTAGGCGTACGCCGCCAGGGAAGAAAGCTCATGGTTCTGCAGGGCGAATTCCACGGCAAGTTCCAGCAGCGACAGGCTGAGGATCATCTCCCAGTACAGCTCCCTTTCCTGGGCTTCGAGGCGTTGCAGGCTGCCGGGAGCACTTGCCGCTTTGAGGTCGGCGCCGGAGCTTTTTTTTAAAATGCTGTTCAGCCTGACCATGGTGTATTGCAAATAGGGGCCGCTGTCACCCTCAAAGTTAAGGGCTTCTTTGAAATCGAAAGCGATTACGGTGTTAAGATTGAATTTGACCATGAAATAACGCAGGGCGGCCACGGCGATGGTCCGGGCCAGAGGCAAGGCTTCCGCTTCGGCCAGGGCTGGGTTCCGCACCTGTATCTCGCACAATGATTTTTCGATTAGTTTAGCGATCAACTCGTCGGCTTTGACCGCCCGGCCTTTGCGCCCGGAAACCTCAATGTAGGGCTTGTTCTCTTCCCCGGCTTCCAGTTTCAAGCCCATTTCCCGGACGCAGGTCGGTGTCAAGGCCACCATTTCATAGGAGAAATGGATGAAATTGGCGCTGGGTCCGGAGTGACCCAGCTGGGCCAGGACTTGGGTGATCAGGTTCTGTAGGTAGGATTGGCGGACGTCAATGACATTGTATACTTTATGGCCCCGGCCGAAGGGCCGCGGTAGCGGCGCAGGTTCGGATTGGGTCATGTAGATGGCATGGCCGTCGGGATAGGTATGAAAGGGGCGATAGCAAAAATCCCTGGGCAGCAGATTGAATTTCCACATGTTGTAGGCGATGTCCTTGCCCACATAGGTGATGGTGCCGTTGGAGCGGACGATGATCTTTTCAATGTTTTCCCGGTCGTAATGGATGACCAGGCAGTCCTTTTTCGCCGGGTTCGCGGAACGGATCATCACGTTGCGGGCGGTCATTTCGGCAGCGGCCGCTTTGAAAAAATCCAGGGCGATGACATCGCTTTCCCTGGCCAATAGGTCATAGTGAATGCCGATCTGCTCCATGGTGCGGATGTGATCCAGCAGGACCTGTTCGGCGATATAGCGGCAGGACTCGTATTCGGGATCGATCTTTTCCTCGATTTTTTTGTGGATTTCGCGGCGCTGCCGGGCCAGATCGTCGTTGGCGGCGAACAGCTGGTTGACTTCGGCGTAGAGATCCCAGAGATAGGAGGCCAAGCCCGAGATATTTTTTATCTCATCAAGACTTTTTTTCTGATAATGAAGCAGCCCCCAGACCACGTCGGCGACCTGGATCCCGGTATCGTCGATGTAGTTCTGGACTTCGACCTCGTAACCCAAAAAACGGCAGCTACGGGCCAGGATATCTCCCAGGATTGAATTGCGCAGATGGCCGATATGGGCCGATTTGTTCGGGTTGATGCTCGTATGCTCGACAATGATTTTTTCGCCTTTGGCCGCCAGCGGTTTTTCCAGGTTCTGCCATTGGTACAGGAGAAAATCATCGCGGCGCAGATAAAAATTAAGGAACCCCCCGCCAGCAACCCGGATATCATCTACCGCTTTCAGTTTGCCCGCCAATCTCGCTGCCATGTCTCCGGCAACAAGGAATGGCTTGCTTTTGGTTTTCTTGGCCAGGGCGAAAGCCAAGGTGGTCGACAGGTCTCCGAATTTCCGTTCTGCCGGCTGGGAAAAACTCAGTTCCGTTTGCTTGAAATCATATGTGTCTTTTAAAACCGCGTAAATTTCGTTTTTGATCTTTTTCTGCAGGGATCTCATATGGCGGCTTCCAAATGAGATGTGCTGTTCCAGAAATCCACAAGTGTCCAACGGCGCCAGGAAGTTTCCATGAGCAGCAGCTGCGACAGGGCGGCGTTGCCGGTTTGAAAAAGTCGGGCCTGGGCAGGGCTAAGCTGCAGCAGATTACCCAGGATGGCACGGTTGACCGAGGCGTGGCCGGTGATGAGGATGTTCTGCTGTCCGTTCTGCAATATTTTTTCCAGCCCGGTCCGGGTGCGGGCGCAGACGGCGCTGAAACTCTCTCCGCCCGGGACCGGGAAATCGGCATCGCTGAGCCAGCGCTGGTGGATCTCGGGGAATTGTTCGCGCACCCGGCTGTAGATCAGCCCTTCCCAATCGCCCAGATCGATCTCGCTGAATTCAGAGACCACGGTCAGCGGCCGGTCGTGGCCGCGGTTGATGATGGCTGCCGTTTCCAAGGCCCGCTTCAGGGGGGAAGAAAAGATCGCGTCGATGGGTTCGCTTTTCAGCCTGGCGGCCAGCCGTTCGACTTCGCCGCGGCCCTTGCCGTTCAGCGGGTTATCGATACGGCCTTGCAGGCGGTCGGTTTCGTTGTATTCTGTTGTTCCATGCCGGACCAGCAGGATTTTTTTTCTGATCGGTTCCATCGGCTGAATTATAGTACAGCCGGCCCTAACCGTCAACCAGCCTGTTTGGGTTTTTAGCGGGCAGGTTTTTTCTTTATATTCTTAATTAGATACAGGAAAAGTACAAATTCCCATCGCCAGTCGAGATATTTATAAATAGAAGGAGACAAGTTGGAAAAACCTTCCGCTACTCTTCTTCCTTATCATCCTCATTTTCGGCTTGGTCATCAAATAATTTCATCGTCTCGTTCCAGCGTTTGTAGGCTTTTTCGACAACGGGATCTTGCAGATATTGCTGTATTTTAGCAAAAAGACCGGCCAGTTTTTGGGACAACTTATCCATTTTATCTTTAAAAGGTTTCAGCTCTTCCGGGGTATTTTCGTCCTTATCCAATTCCGGGAATTTTTGGGACAGTTCCTTTATTTTAGGACTGATTTTAGTCATAAAGTCGGAATAACCATTCAAGGCTGCGGCAACCGCGTCGGCACTGCCGGCTTTTTCCAGGGCATTAACGAATTGCTCAAAGCCTTTGACCATTTCATCCATTAACGGTAAGACTTCATCGTATTTTCCGCCATAAACCAACCCTGCGAACAGGACTGCTCCGGCGACAAACATCAAAAAAATCTTTTTCATATTCCCTCCTTATATCCCTTGTTTTTTTGTTTCCAATTAGCAAAAAAATTCTAAGTTGTTTCATAAAAAAAGTCAATAACAGCCTGTGTCGTGCTTTTGGCGGGCAGGTTTTTCGCGGCAGCTCTCAGTTGAGGATGGCCTTCTCTTTTTCCAGGATCAGGTCGTAGATTTCGGCCGCGTCACCGGCGCTCTTCAGGCTGGAAACGATGTCGCCGCTGTTGGTGAGACGGGCGATATGGGCCAGGGTTTTCAGATGCAGGCCGATGTCGCGGTCATCGCTCATGATCAGAAAGATCACGTGCACGCTCAGGCCGTCCGGAGCCTTGAAATCCAATCCCTGGCGGATCACGGCCATGGCCAGGAAAAAATCGGCAAATTCGTCTGAAAAGATATGCGGGGTGGCCACGCCCTTGCCTATGCCGGTCGACTGCACGCTTTCCCGCTTGATGAAAAGACGTTTCACCTTTCTGGCGTCGCTGATGATGCCTTTTTCTTTTAAAAACTCGGAGCATTCACCATAGAAGTGGCTGGTGTCTTTGCTGTTTTCGCTGATATAAATATTTTCCTTTTTCAAATATTTGGCAAGTTTCATCATAAGCTCCTTCTGTTGTCGTCGCTGGTGGCAAACAGCCGGTCTGGACCGGCACAGATCAAGAATGAATCCTGCCGTTCATCTTTTTCCAGGCGCAGCCGGGTGCCCCAGGGATCGACCAGCAGATCGGTTCTGGGCAAGTAGTGCGGCACCAGTTTTTCCAGGTCTTCGGGATGGTCGCCGTTCTCATTGGCATAGGCGTCGAGGGCTGCCGCCACCTGTTGCATGATCGGTTCCAGCGAGACCGCTTTGGCTTTGTCCAAGCTGCTGTTGGCTTGGGAAACGGGATCGGCCTGATGGCCTTTGCCCAAGTAAAGGACCATTGCGACCAGCAGGGCGATTAAAATGATCAGCAAGCCGAATCTCATGCACCCATTCTATTAAAGTGAAAAAAAAAAAACAAGCGACATAAAAAAAGTAAAGAATCGCAACCGGGAATGACCTGCTGGTTTCAAATCAGGTTGTTTTCCGGCTTGAATTCCCCTTGCTGTGGGTTGATCTCCTGCGCCAGGTAGCCCTTCTCTCCGGCCAGGGCCCGGCGGCAAAGAAGGGCGATCTTTCCCCCGGCATGGCGGTTGACGATCAACCGCATCCTGGTTGAAGGGAATGAGCTCAGCATTTCATAGTCGTTGCGGCTGTCGCCGGCGACCAGCACCGGCTCGTTTTTGAGGAGATTGCGGATATTTGCAACTTTGCCTGTGCCGAGGTTCGGGCGCAGGCCCAACTCCAGGACAAGGCCGAAACGATTTCCGGCAGTGGCCGGCCCCATGCCGATAACGCGCCGGCAGTGGAAAGCGGTCATGGCGATCATCTTTTCCACCAATTGCCGGTTGCTGGCCGTGGAAATCACGACTGCGCCGCCGCGGTCTTCCCATGCGGCCGCCAAGTCTTTCATTTCCTGATAGAGGCGAACGCCACCGGTCCATTCGTAGCGCCAGCGCCGCCGCGGGTCGTTGCGGATATGGCGGCGGATGGGATTCCGCAGCTCCTGGTCGATGACGGTTGTTGCCATTTGCTCGAATTCGGTCAGGGTCAGGCCTTGCAGGAAGCCGTTCACCCAGGGGTAGGCAAATTCACAGCCGATGCCCGGGGTTTCTTCCAGGGACTTGTTGAGGGCCAGCAGCCCCGAAGTGAAGATTCGATAGTTGTCACCAAAACCGATTCGGCCGCCATGGGAAGTTTTGGCTTCAAGTTCACCATAGGAGGCGACAATCGCTTCTTTCATTTTGTCTAAGGGGAACGGTTTCTGATTGATGATTACGCTGGCCACACCGTTGACACTGTCGGGGATCATCGTTTCCAGGGTGGCAGCGTCGAATTTGAATGCCAGGTTCAGCGCAGCGTGGCGGAACAACGCTTCGCCGATGTCGCCGAAGATGCAGGTGTTGTCCCAATCGAAAACGGCCAGTTCCCCTGGCCGCACGCCGGCCAGGAATTCGTTGAGGGCATCGTAGTTCCTTTGGCTCCAATTCAGGCGCTGCAGCGGCATGGCCCTAACATAATCAATATGCAGCGAAAATGCAAACCGGAATCGCCAGCAAAACGGCGATCGATTTCTTTCCGGCAGCAAAGTGAAAAAAGAAGGGGCGGACCGGGCCGCCCCTTCTTAAGGGAGGAAAAATTGGGGAGAAATCTATTCTCGGCACCCACGGCGCCGTTCAAAGCGCTGGCGCCTGCCGTCGCGCGCCCCGGCGCGGAAATCTTTTTTCAGCCCGGCAATTTTGGCCGTTTGCTCCGGGGTCAGCAGGGCCTGGACATCCTTTTGCAGACGCAGGCGCGCGATCTGCATGTCGGCGTGCATGCCCGCCTGCTCGCGGATCAACGCCTCGACCTTGGCAAAATCGGTCTTTTCCGCGGACATTGCCGTGCGCAGTTTCAGGGCCTTGAGCTTCATTTCAGCGCCGAATTTTATCGCCCATTGCTCGTGGGCCTCGAGCATGGCGCTGATCTTCTTTTCCTGATCGGCGTTCAGGCCGATCTTGTCCTTGGCCTGCAGCAGCAGCCGGGGGGGCAGGAAATCCCGGTCGGCGAAAAAGCCTCCCCCGTGCTGCCCGCGTTCGGAAGCCGGGACGCGAAAACCAGGCTGGGCAGTTATGAACAGGGCCGCGCTTAGAAACAATCCGATCGAAACAGCAGGCAATTTTTTCTTCATTTTCAACCTCCTGAAGTATGTTGTACCCGTTAAACATTTTTTCGACCGGTTTCTTGCAGGTCTGGTAACTCCAGCCTGGAAATCCGTTTTCCCTTAGAAATAACCGCTCTGCGGGATTCAGGTTTTGGCGTTCCATTTCAATAGCGCAGAGGCTTTGTCTTGAAAACAGGCACCTTTGCATTTATTTTTCCATTTATGTATTCTTTACCAAACAAGGAGGTCCCATGAAGGTGGAAGATATCATTAAAAGCAAGGGGAATGATGTCCACAAGATTCATGCCGAAGCCATAGTCAGTGATGCCTTGCGCATGTTGAATGAAAAACGGATCGGCGCCCTGATCGTTATTGACAACCTGCAGAAGATCCAGGGAATCGTCACTGAGCGTGACATCATGAGATATTGCTACCAGTGTCACGCCAACATCAAGGGCGTTGCCATTCAAGACGTGATGACTCCCAGGGAAAAATTGATCGTCTGCGATCTCGCCGATGATATTGATCGTATCATGGAAACCATGACCGAAAAGCGGATTCGCCATCTCCCTGTTGTCGACGAAAAAGGAATGTTGCTGGGAATCATTTCCGTCGGCGACGTCATCAAGATCCTTCTGACCCATAAGGATTATGAAATAAAATACCTTAAAGATTATATTGAAAACAAATATCCGGTTTAAAAAAACTCGTCGTGAGGTTTTTCCGGATCGCTGTGAAGCAAAGCTCCAATGCATGAAGCGGCCATCATTGAAGATTTAATTCGTCAGGTGCTTCAGGAAGCGGAGAAAAATCGGCTGCAAAAGATTTCCATCATATGTCTGACTATCGGCCGGCTTCATCACCTGGTCCCGCAAACGATGCGCGAACTGTTCGACTTGATGAAAAGTGAATTCCCCATTATGGCCGGAGCAATTTTACAGACAGAAATCCGTCCTGTGCGGTTTGTTTGCCGGTCCTGCGGCAGCGAAACGGCAGCGGCTGCTCCGTCCTTTTCGTGTCCCCATTGCCGAAGTACGGATATCCGGATCGTATCGGGATATGAATTGATCCTGGCCAGCATTGAAGGAGAGCAGAACGAATGATATCGATCCACGAAAAGAAACAGATCAACGGATAGTTTTAAATAAATTTTATCAAAGAAATATGATTCTTGACTGTGTCATTCGATTTATTATATCATCTTGCCTTAATGAAAAATTTTAATGGCTTCAGGGTCGATTTCTAAGGGGGGGACATGCGCACTGGAATTTTTTTCTGCCAAGTCGAAGAAAACAATCGTTTGAATGTCGCTGCGGTGGCCAAGTATGCCGCGAACCTGCCCAATGTGGAAACCGTCCAGGAACTGGGAATTCATCCCCGGCTGGACGCCAAGAGTCTCGCCGGGCTAGTCCAATCAGGCAATCTGGAACGGATTGTCATCGCCGGCGATATGCCGGGTTATTTCAAGCCCGTTTTTGCCAAAGCCATGGCATTGGCCGGGCACGATCCCCTCGAAGTCAGGCTGGCCTCTTTCCGTGAACACGGGGCATCCGGCGCGACCACTCTGGAACGGGCCAAAGCCATCGTTGCCTGCGCCGCCTTTGGTGTTCCTTTCGCCTTGGCCGTCGTTCCTGGGGAGACACCGGTCCATCCGACAACCCTGATCATCGGCGGCGGTATCGCGGGAATTCAGGCCGCCCTCGAGATCGCCGACGCCGGAAAGCCGGTTTGCCTGGTGGAACGCTTCGGCACGATCGGGGGCCACATGGCCATGTTCGACAAGACCTTCCCTACCTTGGATTGCGCAGCCTGTATCCTGACTCCGAAAATGGTATCGATCGTCCAGCATGAGATGATCCGTTTGCTGACAAATTCGGAAGTGATCGCTCTCAGCGGTTCTCCCGGTTCCTACCGCGTGCAGATCAAGTGCAAAGCCCGAATGGTTGACGTGGATGCCTGTGTTGCCTGCAATATCTGCAGTGAGGTGTGCCCGGTGGAAGTGGCAAGCGAATTCGATGCCGGGATCGCCCGTCGCAAAGCAATCTATATTCCGTTTCCGCAAGCCGTGCCCAATGCCTACCTGGTTGATGGTGATCATTGCCTGTATGTTCAAAGCGCCGGTAAAAAATGCGGCGCCTGCGTAAAAAAGTGCCCCAAGGAATGCATTGACCTGACTCAGGAGGATGAAATCATCGAGGTTGAAGTAGGCAATATTATCATCGCAACCGGTTATGATGTTTTACAAGCCGACAATATT
This sequence comes from Patescibacteria group bacterium, assembly GCA_035528155.1. Taxonomy (GTDB): domain Bacteria; phylum Acidobacteriota; class Aminicenantia; order UBA2199; family UBA2199; genus UBA2199. Next base: position 41,077 of record DATKZA010000108.1, read on the forward strand.
GAACGTTACGGATATGGTATCTTTCCCAACGTATTGACTGCCCTTGAGTTCGAACGTCTGACCAATGCCTCAGGGCCTACGGGGGGGAAGATCGTGACCAAAAGCCTGAAGTTGAACAAACGCACGAAGCTGGAAGAATGGGTCTTTGATGCCAATGGGCCAGCTCCGAAAAGTGTTGCCATCATTCATTGTGTCGGTTCCAGGGATCAGAACTACAACTCTTATTGTTCCCGGGTCTGTTGTATGTATTCTCTGAAATTTGCTCATTTGGTGAAAGAAAAACTTCCCGGCGCCGACTGTTATGAATTTTACATCGATATGCGGGCTTTTGGTAAAGGTTATGAAGAGTTTTTCGAACGAATTAAGCATGAGGGCACCTTTGTTATCCGTGGCCGAACCGCATCGATTTCGGAGGTGAACGGACAAATGGTAGTAACGGGGGAAGATATCATCCAAGATAAATTGATCCAATTCCCGGTTGACATGGTGCTGCTTGCCGTAGGGCTCATCCCGGCCCGCGGTACGGAGGAGTTGAGCCGGATGCTTGGATTGACCAAGGACGAGGATGGTTGGTTCTCGGAACTGAATTACAATGGCAGTCCCACGAATACGGAAAGGGGATGTATTTATGTTGCCGGCATGTGTCAATCGCCAAAGGACATCCCCGATGCGGTCGCGCAAGCTTCGGCCGTGGCGGCGGGAGTGTTGAGCAGCATCAGCAGCGGCAAGGGTATCGGGCATCGCAGCAGTGTGACTCTCAGTGAGATCGAAGCCCGGGCAAAAAGTCTGCAGTCAAAATGAGGAGGCCCCATGGCGATTCGAGTCAATCCAAAAATCATTGACGATCTGGAAGGTTACGGAGCGGAGGACGTGCAACTTTGCTATCACTGCGGCAACTGTTCGGCAGTCTGCCCGCATGCCGACGAATTCAACGTATTCCCCCGCAGGCCCATGAGATATTTGCAAATGGGGCTGGAACGGAAGCTGGAGACGGCGCTCGATCCGTGGCTTTGCTATTATTGCGGCCAATGTTCCGATCAATGCCCGCGCGGGGCCGAACCTGGCGAAACCATGATGAGTCTTCGCCGTTGGCTGATTTCCCGTTATGATATTTCAGGCCTCGCCCGTCTTTTTTTCAAGTCAACCAAATTGGAATTGGCCGCCGTGATCATCGTGGCTCTTCTGACCGGAATCTTTTTCCTCGGCTTTGGCTTTTGGCAGGGCGACATTCATGTTTATGATGGAGCCAACGCGTTCCTGCCAAGCTCTTTCATTCACAATTTCGATCTGGCGTTGGGATTTCTGGTGCTTCTCTTCATCGGGGCCGCCGCGTTCCGTTTTTGGTGGTTCAGTATGGGAGGAAAAAGTGAAGTAGCGATTCCCTGGTGGCTGTATATAAAAAAAGTATATTTGTTGCCCTGGCACTTTTTCACCCAAAAAAGATTTGCTGATTGTGAAAAAAACACGACCCAGCGCATTTATCTGCCCTGGCTCGCCCATCTCGGGCTCATGCTGGGTTATGTGACGATGCTTTTTATCGTCATGGTATTCGTGAAACAATTGCAGGCAGGTCCGGAAATCAATTGGTCTGTCCATGTGTTCGGCTACCTTGCCAGTCTGGGGCTGCTCATCGGCGCTGTATACATGCTGCGCGGCAGATTGAAAAAGAATCGGACCCAGTACCAGCGTTCCCACGGATCGGATTGGATCTTCCTGGTACTATTGTTCATTATCGCCTTGACCGGGGTCACCCAGCATGTCCTGCACCGTTCTGGATTGGTGCTTGCAGCCAACATCGTTTATATTGTCCATTTGATGGTTGTCGTGCCCTGGCTGTTGCGCATGCCTTTCACCAAGTGGTCTCATATATTTTTGCGACCCCTGGCCATGTATTTTTCCGCTGTGCGCAATGAAGCCTTGGCCAAGCAAAAATCACGAATAGAAACAACGGTTCAGGCCAAGAAAGTGGCCTGAGGAGACAGGAAATGGAAAGCAGAGAATGTAAAATCGGCGTTTATATTTGCAACTGCGGTTCCAATATCGCCAAAGTTGTGGATTGCGAAGCGGTGCGTGAGTACATCTCGACGCTCCCCCAGGTCGTGATCGTCCGTACTTACAAATACATGTGTTCCAATCCCGGCCAGGAATTGATCATTCAAGATATAAAAGAGCAGGGCTTGGAAAGAGTGGTGGTCGCCGCCTGCAGCCCGCGTATGCATGAAAGGACCTTCCGCGCTGCCCTGCAAACGGCGGGGCTCAATCCCTATATGTTCGAAATGGCCAATATCCGTGAGCAATGCAGTTGGGTCCATGACGATCAGCAGGCGGCCACCGAGAAAGCCAAGGCACTCACACAAGCTGCTGTCCGCCGGGTCGCATATCATGAAGCCCTGGAGCAGGTGATGGTCGACATGTGCCCCAACACGCTGGTCATTGGCGCTGGAATTGCCGGGTTGACGGCGGCCCTGGAATTGGCAGATGCGGGTCAGAAAGTTTATCTGTTGGATAAGCAAGATCACCTCGGAGGCAATCTGGCTCGGGTTGACCTGACCGCTCCCTATCTTGATTCGGCCCGCGATCTGCTGACCGAGAGAATCACCCGGGTCAGGAGCAACGACAACATTGAACTGCTGCTAAATTCACGCTTGCAGGAGTTGAAAGGATATGTCGGTAATTTTACCGCTACCCTGATGAGAGTCGACAATGATGATCCAGAAGAAAACAAAGCCCAGGAGATTGAGGTGGGCAATGTCATTGTCTGCACCGGCTACAAGGAATTTCCCGCCGAACGGGTCACCCATTTCGGCTACGGCAAGCTCCCCGACGTGATCACTTCTTTTGATTTCGAGAAGATGCTCCGGGCGGGACGAATTGAAGGCCGAGATGGGAAAATCCCGAAATATGTCGCCATCATTCACTGCGTGGGCAGTCGCAGCACCGAATACCATGGCTATTGCTCGCGGGTGTGCTGCATGACCGCTTTGAAATATGTCCACGAAATCAAATCGGCCATTCCCTCCTGTTATGTTTCCGATCTTTATATTGACATGCATGCTTTCGGCAAGGGACATGAAGATTTTTACCGCCGCACCTCCGAAGTAAAAACCATGTTTTTGATGTATGGCAAAGGTGATCATCCAATTATCCACAGCGCCGGCCCGAAAGATGATTGCCAGATGCTCATCGAGGTGAATGAACAATTGTCTGGTGAAGTCATTGAAATTCCGGCTGATCTTGTCATTCTCATGGTGGGCATGGAGGCGCGGGAAGATGCTACGGAAACAGCTCGCCTGGTGAACATCAGTCAAGATAAGGACGGCTGGTTTATCGAGAGTCATCCCAAACTCGATCCGGTGGCCACGACAACCGATGGCATATACATCGCCGGCACCTGTGTCGCCCCCAAGGATATTCCCGACACCGTTGCCCAGGCCCGGGCGGCGGCGGGACGGATACTGGCCAAAATCGCCAAAGGGAAAATCACAGTCGACGCCATATATGCGGAAATCAATGAGGAGTCCTGTTCGGGTTGCCGCATATGCAATGAATTGTGTCCTTATAGCGCCATTGAATTTGATGATATAAAGAAACGCAGCCATGTGATCAGTGCCATGTGCAAAGCCTGCGGGGCCTGTGTGGCCACTTGTCCCTCGGGAGCGATCAAGGGGCGGCACTTTACCGATCAGCAGATAATAGCCCAAATCGAAGGAGTACTCCGATGAGTTTTGAACCCAGAATCCTCGGTATTTTATGCAACTGGTGTTCCTATGCCGGTGCTGATTTGGCCGGTACCAGCCGCATTCACTATCCACCCAATATCCGCGTCATCCGCGTCATGTGCTCCGCCCGGGTCGATCCTACTTTTGTCGTCAAGGCACTGGTGAACGGTGCCGATGGTGTGTTGATCTGTGGGTGTCATCCCGGTGATTGCCACTATTCAGAGGGCAATTACAAGACCATGCGCCGAATTCCTTTGCTGAAAAAGGTATTGACCGATTTTGGTGTGGAAGATGAACGGGTGCGCCTGGAATGGATCAGTGCCAGTGAAGGCCAACGTTTTGCCGATATTGTCAAGGACATGACCGAGCGCATCCGCGCCCTAGGTCCTTCCCGTATTTCTGATGAGCTGCATGTTGACCAGAGGGAGAAATAGCCCATGGCTGCGAAAAAATTGCAAATTGCTTTGTATTGGGGAGCCGGCTGCGGTGGTTGTGACGTGGCCGTACTTGACACCAATGAATTTATTCTGGATGTGGCCAGTTTGGCCGACATCCGTTTGTGGCCGATTGCCGTGGACGGGAAATATGAGGATGTGGAGGCGATGGCCGACAGTGAACTCGATCTGACAATTTTTAACGGGGCCGTCCGCAACAGTGAAAATGAACATCTGGCAAAATTGCTGCGCCGCAAAAGCAAATTGTTGATTGCCTTCGGATCTTGTGCCCACATGGGGGGCATTCCCGGCCTGGCCAATTTTACCAATCGTGAAGAGATTCTAACCAGGGTCTATCTGCAAAATCCCTCTATCGAGCCGGGAAATAAAAAAATTCCCCATCCCGAAACACAAGTGGATGGCCAACTACTCCATCTCCCTCATTTTTTTAAAAGAGTGTATAAATTGGCCGATATCGTCCCGGTCGATTATTTTCTCCCCGGCTGTCCGCCGGCTCCCGAGCAGGTGAAATTATCCATTTTGGCTATAGCCGCCGGCAAACTGCCTCCCAAGGGCTCCACAATCGGAGCGGCGGAGCGGAACGTCTGTGATGATTGCCAACGCAGCAAATCGGAAAAAAAGATCAAACGTTTTTACCGCCCTCAGGAGATCATTCAGGATCCCGAAAAATGCCTGCTCGAACAGGGTCTCGTGTGCATGGGGCCGGTAACCCGTTCCGGCTGCGGGGTACGTTGCCCCGAGAGTGGATTGGGTTGCCGCGGCTGCTACGGCCCGGCGCCCGATGTTTTGGATCAGGGGACCAAATTCATCAGTGCCTTGGGCTCAATCATTGACAGCAAGGATCCCAAGGAAATAGAGGCGATCATTTCCGGTTTGTCTGATCTCTCCGCGATACTTTATCGTTTTGGTCTTCCGGCATCGTTTTTGCAAAGGAGTTTGAAGTCATGAAAACCATCAGGATTGATCCCATTACCCGTTTGGAAGGTCACGGGAAAATCGAAATCTTCCTCGCTGATGACGGAGGAGTCCAGGATTGTTATTTCCAGATCCCTGAATTGCGCGGATTCGAACGTTTCGTGGTCGGACGGCCCGTAGAAGAACTGCCGCGGATCATGACGCGGATTTGCGGTGTCTGCCCGGCCAGCCACCATATGGCCAGTGCCAAGGCCGTTGATGGATGTTTTGGCGGCGAGGTGGCGCCGTTGGCGCATAAATTACGGGACATGTATTATCATGCTCATTATATCCACAGTCATATCGCCCATTTTTATGCGCTGGCCGCCCCCGATTTCGTTCTCGGTCCCGATGCCGACCCGGCCATCCGCAATATCTTGGGTGTGGTCGCCAAAGTAGGCTTGGAAATCGGCGGCAAAGTGATACAGGCCAGGGCCATGGCCCAAAAAATCCAACAGCTTTTGGGAGGGCGGACCACGCATCTGGTCTGGTGTCTGCCCGGAGGCGTATCAAAGGGATTGAATAAGAATGAACTGGAAAAGATCAAACCCATGGTGAAGGAGTTGGCGGCCTTTGCCGATTTCTCCCTGAAACTCTTCCGGGACATTGTGCTTGGCAATCCCCAGTATGTGGATTTGATCCTGCACGGTCCCTATACGCTGGATGTACATTCCATGGGACTGGTCGACGAAAACAACGCAGAGAATTTTTATGACGGGCAGGTGCGTGTGGTCGATTTCCTGGGAAAGGAGATCTGTAAATACCATCCCCATGAATATGCCGATTTCGTGGCCGAACATGTTGAATCCTGGTCGTATCTGAAGTTTCCCTATTTGAAAAAACGGGGTTGGAAAGGATTCGTAGAAGGAATCGACTCCAGTCTGTACTGTGCCACCCCCCTGGCCCGGCTGAATGTTTCCGATCGCATGGCTACGCCGAGGGCGCAGGAAGCCTTTGAAGAAATGTTCCGCACGCTGGGAGGCAAACCCTGCCGGGCATTATTGGCCAATCATTGGGCCCGGCTGGTGGAAATGGTGCATAATGTCGAGATGCTGGAGCGCTACTGCGATGATGCCGAGATCACCGGTGATCGGTTCCGGGTCATCCCGACTAAAATCACCGGTGAAGGCGTGGGAATCGTGGAAGCCATGCGCGGTACATTAACGCATCATTATACCTGCGATAAAAACGGCATCTGCACCAGCGC
>DATKZA010000109.1:0-2400 GCA_035528155.1 Patescibacteria group bacterium
CGAGACCTCGCTGTCCTTGTCGCGGGTCATGATCACGCGCAGCCCCGTTCTGGATTCGATCAGTTTCTTCAGTTTGTGGCTGATCTGCAGGGTGACGTTTTTTTCCTGCAGTTTGGATTTGCCGATGGCGCCCAGGTCTTCACCGCCATGGCCGGGATCGATACATATGGTTTCGATGGGTTTGGGTTTGCTGGGGGCCGGCGGCGTTTCCTGGGGCGGGTCCGGTTTTTTTTCCGGGTTCTCCGGAGTGCTGGCCGGCGGCGCTGCCGGCTTTTCACTTTTTACAAAGTCGAAGACCACGCGAAAGGGCTTTTCCAGGACAAAGCTTTTCTGCACGGTCGCATCACCCTTGAAAAAAACGGTAAAAATACTTTTGTTTTCCCGGATTTCGTGGATGACGCGGTCCAGCAGCGGTGAATTCTGTACGGACAGGGTGCGCTTGCGGAAATCGGCGCGGTCGGACAGGTGCACCTGCATCTGGCCGGGGCGGTTCTGTACCGTGTAGGTGAAGCTGCGGTCGGCTTCAAAGACGATGCGCGTGAAACCCTGGTGGTCAAAAGAGCGGATATCAATGGCTAGAGAAGTAAGCAGGAGGGGCAGGACCAGGATGGAAATAAATAAAGTGCTTGTCCTTATGAATTTTTTCATTACTCTTAAATGAATGCCAGTGGAGGCGGCGGGAATCGAACCCGCGTCCAATAATGATTCCATCAAAGATTCTACAGACATAGTTTGTTTTCAGTACGACTAGCAGCCGTTAAAACAAACAAAATGGACTGCCGGCGGCCCGCACTTGATTTCGCGCTGAAAAACAGCGGGCGCTCATTCCAGCGCTAGCCCGCAAGGTGACGCTCTGATCCTCCCGCGGGCGGGGAAAACCAGAACGGCAACGTATTAATTACGCTGCGAGTGCAAAGTTGTTTGCTTTTCTTTTTTTGAGCAGTTTATTGAGCTACTCGGCTCAGTCCGCATCTTTGACTTCATCAAAACTGTCGAAACCTTTACGCCCCCAGCCTGGGGAATGGCGGGGCCGACGAGACTCGAACTCGCGACCTCATGCGTGACAGGCATGCGTTCTAACCAACTGAACTACGACCCCGCGCCTTTTGTTAAGCCTGGGCGGTAGAGGGCTTGAACCTCTGACACCCGGCGTGTAAAACCGATGCTCTACCAGCTGAGCTAACCGCCCAACTTAAAAGCCATTCATACACCAAATTCACTGTGCTGTCAAGTGAAAACGGCGATTGGCAGGGCGGGATTCGTCCCGCCCTGCCGTAAATGGCCGTCAATCGTCCATATCGATCGCACCCTTGGTCTTGGCCTTGCGCTTGCTCTCCATTTTGTCCCAGGCATCCATGCACTTGTGGTCCTTGCCCTTGACCATGGAGCATTCCAGGTACTCGGCGATGTAGACGATGCAGGCGCGGATGGCCTTGCCGGTCGGGGTTTTTTCGTAGCCGCCGCCGCCCACCGAGAAATTCCGCAGGCTCAGGCCGGCGCCCAGGGCTTTGCCCTTGGCCGTGGCTTCGATGGTGCGGGCGTCGATGATCTCACCGGTTTCGGTGTCGATCAGCTTCATATCCACGGCGATGTAGGCCTTGTCCTTCTTGCCGCCCAGTGAGAGCCCTTTGAAGCGGACGGCGCCGCCGGCGCCCTTGGTGTTTTCCTCATATGCGGAAACTGTGGCGGCGATCAGGTATTGGGCGCCTTTCAGCTTTTTCATCTTCACCTTGGTCTTGGAGCTGACCCGTCCCGAAGCGCTCAGGTCCTGTTCGCCGAGCACGGCGTCGATCTCCTTCCTTTCCAGCACGCTGAACGCCTTGGTGCTCACCAGCTCGGAAGCCAGCATGTCCTGCAGATCGCTCCCCACCGAACCGTGCCACCAGCCGGCGGCGGTTTGGTTGGTGAAACGCAGGACGCCGACGCGGATCTTTTCGGCTGCCAGGGGCTGGGTAAAGAAGCTCAGCAGCAGGCATGCTGCCAAGATTGTCAATGCTAATTTTTTCATCGATCCTCCTATTTTTTTCAGTTTATCTTACATTCTATTTTACACTGTTATCAAGGCAAATTCAACCGTTGGTTCTAAAACAAAATTTCATACAGCTGGTCCGGGATTTTTTGCAAACCCAGAGCCGCCAGCAGCGGCGCCAGGTCGCGGCGGTGCCCCTCGAGCTGATGTTTTATTCCGGCCACGTCCTTATGGAAGCGGGCCAGGTCGGCCAGGTGGCGGAACAGGGCGCTGAATACGCCGCGGCCCCGCCAGGCCGGCTCCACCCAGGCGCCGGCCAGCCACCAGAAATTGCGGTTGCCGCGGTCGTCCCAGGCGAAGGTGACGCGCAGCAGCCCGGCCAGTCCCGGCTGTTTTTTGTTTTCGGCCAGCAGGTAAAAACCCTTGTGGGC
>DATKZA010000110.1:0-5304 GCA_035528155.1 Patescibacteria group bacterium
TATCCCAAGCTCAGTTCCAGGGCCAATACCGGAGCCCGCAGATAGCGGCGGTGGCGCGGGCCGGTTCGGTCGTCAAAGAGATCGGTCACATCGATGCCCCGCCCCGGGCCGCTGGCGTAAAGGTAGCCGATGAAGCGGTAGATGAGGCTGCCGCTGAAAAACATCCGTGAAGAGATCGGCGTCATCACCCCGGCCCCGGCGTTTGCGCCTACTCCAAGGTAGGTGGCGTCGAAAATTTTCCCATTCTTGTCAGCTGCGTTGTTCCGTACCTTCAACCAGGGAAAATTAAGGCCGAAGTGCGCAAAAATCCGCAGCGTCGAGGTTTTCAGCAGGTAAGTGCGCGAATTGAGCTGGAGCAAACGCGATACGGCCGTGCCATCCCGGCCCTGGAAAGTCACGTCGTGGCCGGAGACCAGATAGGAGACTGACCACAATCCAGATCGGAAACGGCGGCCGAAGCCGACGCCGAAACCGAGACTGGGCTTGACGCGGGGGATGTAAAAAACCTGCTCCACATTGCCCAGGACCATGCTGCCGTTCAGATCTAGCTGGCTGAAGTTCAGGTACTGGGTTGTTACCTCAAAGAAAAAAGCGCCTTTCTCGGGAGGCTCGGGAACAACGATTGGCGTTTCCTGAGCAACGACTGCCAATGCCAACAACCATAAAATCAACACAACGCATTTTTTCCCCATGACAGACGGCACCCCGGGCCGCAAACAGGCAGAGCGATGCGCCGGCTCGCCCCTGCAACTGAAACAATCTGCTTGTATTCTTTCTTCAACCTCTAAACTCGAACAGCGAACTCACTTTTTTCGCATTGGTACGAGTTACCTGTCTCAAGTCATGATCTGTGCCATGAACCCTATTTTTCCACCTCGTCTCCAACCGGCGGCGGCGGAACGACATCCTTATGCATCAGTTTTTTTTCCCGGGCAATTTCCATGAAAGCTTCGAGCAAGCCCGGCAAGGAAGAGATTTCAAAACCGTGGTTGATGGTGTAAATCAATCCCTGGTCGGAATTTTCCCAGACTTGGCAGAATCCCTTGCTTTTTTCTATGAAAGCGGTGATCTTTTCCAGGGCGGAGGGAACGGGAAAAGCCGCCATGTTTTCACGCAGCATCTGGGCGATCAATCTGGGCAAAAGCGGGCTGGCATAGCTGAAGCCGTTGCCGCTCCGCGGCAGCTTGTAAGCCATTTCCCTGAAGTCAGCGCTGCCGGAAAGGCGGGGACCCTGGCCGTTGAAAATATTTTCCACCAGGGAATTCCGCGATGCGAGCAGCAACCATTGGCCTTTCTGGGCGATGACCGGCTCCAGGGGAAACGGCGCCGGCAAACGCGGAAAAACGATCTTCTTGATCCCTTTTTCCTCGGTTGCCTTGTTGTGCCCCGTGGCGGTCAGCTTGGTCTTAAGTGTGTCGAACAAATAGGCATCGTTGACGCGCAGGAGCAATGCGAAGGCCGGTTCCGGTATCGACAGCGGCTTGGCTCCCAGCGGCAGGGTCACCCTCTTTTCCGGGTCCAGGGTAAGCAGAAAACCCAAGCGGCCGCCATATGACTTGAGCAGGCGGTCGGCATCGATCCCGATCGCTTGCAGCCCCGACTTCATCATGGCCACTCCCTGTTCCATGCTCTGGCCCTGCTGATCCTTGACGCCTATTTTTTGTCCCAACTGGCCCAGCCATTCAATCAGTTTGGCAAAATTGTAATCGGCAACAAAAGCCAGGGCGGTATCGGCTGGAAGCAGCTCGATTTCGTCCAGGGAACGCGGAGCCGGGCCGGTGACGTTCCAGATCAGCCCCTTGTTCTTGCCCAAACGGTGGTGGATCACGACACGGACGCGGTGCAGGCCGGGCTTGACGGCAAAAGAGCTGAACCCCAGGCCGCTGATCTCTTCCAGTCCGTAGCCTTTGAACATCAAGTCCAGCATATCGAGTCCCTGTTTGGCCTGGAGCTGCCGCGCCTCGGGCAATGCGCCGACATTTTTCTTCAGGCCGTCCATGACAGCCTGGAACGCCATGCTGACCTTCTCGGCGTGAAAATAGGCGAAGACTTCACCGCCCTGGTCCAGTTTGGACGTCACCTGGAAGAAGGTATTGTCCACAGCCGAACGATGCCAGTTCGGAATAACGAAATGGATCAGCGCCCAAGCCGCGGCGGCTCCTATCAACAACCCGCAAAGCAGCAAAATTAGGGTTTTTTTCATTTTGCACCTCTCTGAAAAGAGATTATAAGCAGTCGAGAAAAAAAAGCAAGCGAAAGTTGAAAAGAATTTCGCGGTTCGATATTGAAAAAATACTGCGTAAATCGTGATGCGTAATGCGTGATGTGCAGCCGCAATATTTCGAAATATTTAATAGATTTTTTTCTTTCTCATCACACATCACGGAGTTCATTGAACTCGTTCACTCATCACGAAATCGGCTTCCTGCTCATTGACAGCATCCCCTTTATTGGGTAAAATTCATTCAACTATTGAGGTAAGTTATGGGCAACGACCAGGAATTCACTTTCGGACTCGATCACGATTCGCAGGTCAAGGACCAGAGTGAATTGCGTCCACCGCAAATGTACCGTGTCATCCTGCACAACGACCATTACACAACCATGGAATTCGTGATCGATGTTCTGGTGAATATATTTCACAAATCCGCCAGCGAAGCCACTTGTATCACGCTGGATATCCACCGCAGCGGCTGCGGCCTCTGCGGCATTTACAGCTACGATATCGCCCGCACCAAGGTCTCCCAGGTTCACCGACTGGCCCGCGCCCAGGAATTCCCGCTCAAATGCACTTTTGAGGAGGCCTGAAATATCGCCCATGGACAAAATGGAAATCGATAAAGAATTGAATCGCATTATGGCCATGGCTTTCGCTGATGCCCGCAGCCGCAAGCACGAATACCTGACCCCTGAGCACATCCTTTATGCATCGCTGTTTTTCGCCGCCGGGGCCGGGATCATCAGCCAATGCGGGGCCAACGTCGAACTCATGAAAAAGGAACTGGAGACCTACCTGAACGAGCAGGTACCCAAAGCGGCCAAGACCGATCCCGCTCCCTCACTCGGCTTCCAGGATCTTATGGAACGGGCCGTGGTCCACACCGTGAGCGCTGAAAAAAAACTCCTGGAGATCGGTGACCTTTATGCCGCTTTGCTGGAAGAAAAGGAATCGTTCTGCTCGTACCTGCTGCGGCGTGAAGGGGTCAGCCGCTTCAACTTGCTCAACGTTATTTCCCACGGCGGCGAAACTGGGGACGGTACAATCTCGGCAGCGACCGGCCCGGAAGCGGCAGTGGAAAAAATCCAGGACGGCCGCAAACGCAAAAAACAGCAGCCTGCCGGCAAGGCTGGAGAATTTCTGCAACTGTACAGCCGCGAACTGACCGACAAGGCGCGTGTCGGCGAGAGCGAGCCGCTTATCGGCCGCGATGAAATCCTTGAGCGCACCCTGCAGGTGCTTTGCCGGCGTTTCAAGAACAACCCGGTGCATGTCGGCGATCCCGGCGTGGGCAAAACGGCCATCACCGAGGGGCTGGCCCAGCGAGTCGTGCAAGGGCGCGTGCCTCCGGCTCTGAAAAACATCCGCATCTATTCTCTGGACCTGGGGGGTCTGCTGGCAGGCACGCGCTACCGCGGTGATTTCGAGGAGCGGCTGAAGAAAGTTTTGACCACATTACAGGACGAAAAGAACGCCGTGCTATTTATAGACGAGATCCACACCATCATAGGAGCCGGCGCGGTCTCGGGGGGGTCCCTGGATGCTTCCAACATCCTGAAGCCGGTGCTGGCCCAAGGGAAACTGCGCTGCATCGGCACCAGCACCCACGAGGAATACAAGAAATATTTTGAAAAGGACAGGGCTTTGTCCCGCCGCTTTCAGAAGATAGAAATTCCCGAACCCACGATCGCCGAAACCTACAAGATTCTGCTCGGCCTGCGCGACCGCTACGAAGAGTACCACAAGGTGACCTACGCCGACGAGGTGCTCAAGGCTGCAGCCGAATTATCGGGCAAGTACATCAACGACCGCTTCCTCCCCGACAAAGCCATTGATGTGATCGATGAGGCCGGGGCCCTGGCGCGTATGAACGCTTCGGAAAAAGCCGGGCCGGTCGCCATCAGCATCGATGCTATCGAACACGTGGTGTCCAGGATCGCCAAGATCCCGCGCCGCAGCATTTCGGTTTCCGAGAACAAGAACCTGCGCGTCCTGGAGAAGGAACTGAAAACCCGCATATTCGGCCAGGACCAAGCCGTGGAAAAAGTGGCCTGGGCCATCAAGCGTTCCCGGGCCGGTTTCCGCGATGCCGACAAGCCGGTGGCCAAGTTCCTTTTCGTTGGTCCCACCGGAGTGGGCAAGACAGAACTGGCCCGCCAGCTGGCCGAGGTCCTGAACGTACCGCTGCTGCGCTTCGACATGAGCGAATACCAGGAAAAGCATACCGTCTCGCGTTTGGTGGGCTCTCCACCCGGCTATGTCGGCTATGAAGAGGGCGGGCTTCTGACCGAAGCCGTGCGCAAGTCGCCCTACGCCGTCCTGCTTCTCGACGAGATCGAAAAAGCCCATGCCGACATCTTCAACACGCTTCTGCAAGTAATGGACTATGCCACCCTGACCGACAACAGCGGCCGCAAAGCCGATTTCCGCAACCTGATGCTGATCATGACCTCCAACGCCGGGGCCAAGGAACTCGGCAAGGCCGTAGTAGGTTTTCAAGGTGAACCGGTTTCCACCGCCGTGACCGTGGCCGTGGAAAAACTCTTTTCGCCGGAGTTCCGCAACCGCCTGGACGCCATCGTCACCTTCAACCATTTAAACGAAGCTGTGGTCGCCCGCATCGTTACAAAAATGATCGCGGAATTCAGCCTCCAACTTGAGATGAAAAATGTTGCCCTGCACATCAGCCCGGCCGCAATCTCCTGGCTGGCCAAACACGGTTTTTCACAGATCTTCGGCGCCCGCGAAGTCGCGCGCCTGATCCAGGAAAAGATCAAAAATCCCTTTGTCGACAAAGTGCTGTTCGGCCGCCTGAAAAGCGGCGGCACAGCCCGGATCGAAGTCAGCAAAAACGAGCTGGTGATAAAAGTTAACGATGGGAAATAAAGCAAAAGGAAAAGGCGAGCGTAAGGGCGAATCTCCGTGTTCGCCCTTCTTAAATTCCAAATCACTACTGTCCTAATAAAATTGTAAATTAGGGGCCGGCTTTCCAATCAGGTAAAATTGTTTCTTCTACAAAAACCATTCTACCCAAAAAGGAGGCCGGCCGTGGCATATTCTAGCACAGTTTTTAGGCAGGTACTGAA
>DATKZA010000111.1:0-36780 GCA_035528155.1 Patescibacteria group bacterium
GGCTGCGACGTCAGCGTCAACCGCAGCGTTCATCTCCGCGACGGCGAGCACAGCCGCGGCATGACCTCGGTCAACGGCAGCATCCATGTGGGGACGCGCTGCGTGGTGGACGGCAATTGCCGCACGGTCAACGGCCGCATCGAAGTGGGTGACGACTCGAAGGTCGGGGACCTGAATTCGGTCAACGGCCGCATCCGCCTAGGGGCGAATGTCGACGTGGACGGCAATGCCAAGACGGTCAACGGCTCGATCGCCTGCGGCAGCGGCAGCAGGATCCACGGCCGCCTAAGCACGGTCAACGGCCGCATCGAATTGCGCAACAGCGAAGTGGATGAGGACGTCAGCACGGTCAATGGCGATGTCCTGCTGCGGGAAGGAAGCGTGGTCCGCGGCGACATCGTCATCAAGGGCAGGCACGGCAATTTTTTCGATCAGCCGCGCCTGGAGATCCGCATCAGCGAAGGCTCGCGGGTGGAAGGCCGCATCATCGTCCGCGATGCCGATATCGAAGTCAAGGTCTACCTGAGCAAGGATGCGACCGTCAAGGGCGAGATCCGCAACGCCGAGGTGATCAAGGAATAGAAGACGGCGGGCGGCAAGAAAAGAACCGAACTTTCGTGACGCGTGACGCGTAACACGTGACAAGGAAGAAAGACGCGGTGTAAGGTGTAGGGCGAAGGGTGCAGGGTAAGAAAAATTCCAAATCACAAATAAATTTCAAGCTCCAAATTCCAATGACCAAAATAAGGAAATCGAATGTTCTTCTCTTCGTTTGGTTCATTGAGTTATTGTAAATTGATGCTTGGAATGTGGGGCGGTCTTGACTTGCTAGCCGACGAAAAGGGTGTGGGTGGAGTAGCCAGGGTCAGACGTCAGGTTGACCCCCAACTTGCGCAGGCCGGCCTCGTCGCCGGGGGTGGGCATGTGGGTCATGTGCACCTCGCAATTGCGCAGTTCGGACAGTTTTTCCACCGCAGCCTGGGCCGCCGGGTTGCCGCTGGCGCTGATGCCCAGGGCGATCAGGGTTTCGTCCAGATTCAAACTGACTTCCCGGCCTTTTAGGATATCCTTTTTCAGGTGTCCCAGCGACTCGGTGATGCTGGGCGGCATCAGGTGCATGCTGTCGGGGATCCCGGCCAAATGCTTGGCGGCGTTCAGGATCAGGCTCGAGGAAGCATGCAGCAGGGGCGAGTTCTTGCCGGTGATGATGGTGCCGTCGGCAAGCTCGATGGCGGCGCCGCAGTAGATGCCGGCGTGGCCCTTGCCGGTCGTTTGCGCCTCCTGGGCCGCCAAGCGCGCCGGGCGGACCACTTTGCGGCTTTCATCGTTCACGCCCAGATCTTCCATGAACAGGCGCAGGCGCTCTACCGTGTCCTTGTCCACCACGCCCATGGCGTATTCGCACTGGGTGCGGAAATAGCGGCGGATGATCTCCTGGGTGGCCGCTGCGCGCACGACCTGGTCGGCGCAGATACCGAAACCGGCGCGGTTGACCCCCATGTCGGTGGGGGAATGGTAGACCAGGGGGTTCTCGGTGATCTTTTCCAGGATGCGCTTGACCAGTGGAAAAGCCTCGATATCGCGGTTGTAGTTGACTGCCTTGATGTCGTAGGCCTCGAGGTGGTAGTGATCGATCAGGTTGATGTCTTTCAGGTCGGCGGTGGCCGCCTCGTAGGCGATATTGACCGGGTGATTGAGGGGCAGGTTCCAGATGGGGAAGGTTTCGAACTTGGCGTAACCTGAGCGGATGCCGCGCCGGTGCTCATGGAAAAGTTGGGAAAGGCAGGTGGCCAGTTTGCCGCTGCCGGGTCCGGGACCGGTGACCACCACGATGGGTTTGGCGGTTTCGATGTATTCGTTGGCCCCGTAGCCCTCGTCGCTGACAATGGTATCGATCTCGGTAGGATAGCCCTTGGTGAAGCTGTGGGTGTAGACTTTGATATCGCGGCGCTCCAGCTTGTTCTGGAATGCTTTGGCTGCGAACTGATTGGCGAAGCGGGTGATGACCACGGCGCGCAGGGAAATACCCCAGGAGGCCAGGTCATCGATCAGCTTCAGGGCGTCGGCATCATAGGTGATACCGAAGTCGGCGCGGATTTTTTTTCTTTCGATGTCGCCGGCGTAGATGCAAAGCAAAACGTCGGTTTTGTCCTTGAGCTGCTGCAGCAGGCGCATTTTTACGTTGGCATCGAAACCCGGGAGCACACGGGAAGCATGGTAGTCGTAAAGCAGCTTGCCCCCGAACTCCAGATATAGCTTGTTGTGGAAGGAATTGACCCGATCCAGGATGGCCGCTGTCTGTTCCTGCAGGTATTTTTCGTTGTCAAAACCTATTGGTTTGGGCATGTCTGGTCTCCTAAATCGGAAATGGACTTAAAGCCGGGAGATTATTTATCCAACTGGACGGCTTGGGCAAAAAGTTTTACCATGTCTTCGAATTCGGTGAATTTGTCGAAAGACAGGTTCACGCCTTTTTTCGTCGGTGCCCAATCGCCTGATTCGGCCTGGAACCAGTTGCGGACGCTGAAATACTTTTTGCCCTTGAAGGTGGAAAGGGAAAAAATGATCTTTTGGGTGGGGTTCAATTCCATATAACCGATGTTCAATGAATCCGGGTTGTCCTTGATGAAATCGGGTTCATTGATGGCCACTTGTTTTTGTACCGTTTTTTTTAATTCGCTAAAATCCATTTTTCTCTCCTGCTTGCAGTTTATTTTTCCTTGATGGTCTGTTCAAAGAATTCCGCCGCCTTTTTCTTTTTTGCCTGTTCCAGCGATTTGGCCTGGGAAAAACGTTCATCCGCCGCCTCTTTTTTCTGCTTTTCCTTGTTCAGAAGTTCCTCGAATGATGAGATGGTTTTTCTTTCGCTTTTTTTGTGCTGCACGACATTTTTTTTGTCTGCGTCCACCCACAGGCTGGCATGACAAACCGGGCAGTGAATTTCAATCAGGTTGTCCATATTTTCGATTTTAATACAAGCCGGGGCAAATTTCAATAAGGAATCGGGTTAATAAAATATTTCCCGGGCTGCGCCGTTGCGGCCAATCCCGCTGTCAGGGCGGATTGACATGGACGGCGAATTGCGGTAAAAATAAACGATATGAGCAATCCAGAAAATGACCTGCTTCCCGTGGTCCGCTTCGCCCCGTCGCCGACCGGATACCTGCACGTCGGCGGCGCCCGCACCGCCCTGTTCAATTTTTTATTTGCCCGCCACCACGGCGGCATATTTATCCTGCGTATCGAAGATACCGACCAAAAAAGATTTCAAGCCGAGGCGTTGCAGGAAATATTCGCCAGTTTGAAATGGCTGGGCCTGATTTGGGACGAGGGGCCAGAAGCGGGCGGGGAACGAGGTCCCTATTTCCAGTCGCAGCGTACCGCCATCTATCGCAGCCATGCCGAGCAACTGCTGGCCACAGGCAAGGCCTATCGTTGTTTTTGTAGTGAAGAACGGCTGGCGCGCATGCGCGCAGAGCAGGAAAAAGCCAAAATGGCCCATGGTTCAGGTTATGACCGTCATTGCCGGCTTCTGCCCGAAGCAGAGGTGAAGGCACTTTTGGCGGCCAACGCTGCGCACGTCGTCCGGCTCAAGGTCCCGGACAACCGCATTGTGGTATTCAACGACCTGATTCGCGGCGAGATCTCCTACGACAGCTCGCAGTTGGACGACCTGGTCCTGCTAAAATCGGACGGCTTCCCGACCTATCACCTGGCCAATGTGGTTGACGACCACTTGATGCAGATCACTCATGTACTGCGCGGCGATGAGTGGATCGCATCCACCCCAAAACATATTTTGATCTACGAGGCTTTTGGCTGGCCGCCGCCTTATTTTGCTCACATGCCGGTCATACTGGCCGCGGACGGCGGCAAACTGTCCAAACGCCGCGGTGCCGCTTCAGTCCTGGATTACCAACGCTCCGGTTTCCAGCCGGAAGCCCTGCTGAATTTTCTGGTCCTGCTGGGCTGGGCCCCGGGCGGTGACCGCGAGATAATGACCCTGGATGAAATGACAGCCGCATTTTCCCTGCAGCGGGTTTCGGCCAAGGCAGCGGTTTTTGACGAAACCAAGCTGGAATGGATGAATGGCCATTACCTGCAGCAGCGCAGCCAGGAATCCCTGCTGCCCGAGGTGATGGCCGGTTGGGAAAAACTCCTGCTGCCGCCCCCGGCGGCACTCGCCGATCAAGCCTATACCAAAAAGGTGATCGGGCTTTTCAAGGAGCGCAGCAAAAAACTCATTGAAATCGCAGAAAATTCGGGCTATTTCTTCCGTGATCCGGCCGCGTATGATCCGCAAGCGGCCAGGAAATTCTTCAAGAGTGAAACCATATCGATCCTTGAACTTTTGGCCGAAAAACTGGCCGCGTTGGAACCGTTCAGCCACGAAGCCCTGGACGGTCTCTTTCGTCAGGTTGCCGAAGGATTGGGTTTGCCGGCCGGCAAACTGATCCACCCGACGCGGTTAGCGGTGAGCGGTGTCAGTTTCGGTCCCGGTCTGTTCGAAATGCTGGAGTTGCTGGGCAAGGAAACCGTCATCCGTCGCCTGCAAAGCGCCGGGAATTGGATCGGGGCTGCGGCGGGAAAAGAGGAATGAAGCGAGTGGATTTGCATCTTGACATCAAAGTACGAGGGTAATATGGCCGCTGAAGATTTCACTCCGGGTCTGAATTTCATACGCACCATCATCGAGGCTGACATCAAGGCCGGCAAAAATGGCGGCCGCGTCCATACCCGTTTCCCGCCCGAACCCAACGGCTATCTCCATATCGGCCACGCCAAGTCCATCTGCCTCAATTTCGGCTTGGCCGCCGACTACAAGGGCTTCTGCAACCTGCGCTTTGACGATACCAATCCCGGCAAGGAAGATGTCGAATACGTCGATTCCATCATGGCCGATGTGCGCTGGCTGGGATTTGATTGGCAGGATCGTCTTTACTATGCCTCGGATTATTTTGAGCAGCTCTATGAATTCGCCCTGCACCTGATCCGCAGCGGCAAGGCCTACGTCTGTGACCTGACGGCCGAGCAGGTGAGGCAATACCGGGGCACGCTGACCGAATGCGGCATCAACAGCCCCTGCCGGGACCGCTCAAAGGAGGAAAACCTCGATCTTTTTCAGCGCATGCGCGCCGGGGAGTTCCCCGACGGCTCTTATGTGCTGCGCGCCAAGATCGACATGGCCTCGCCCAACCTGAACATGCGTGATCCGGTCCTTTACCGCATCCGCCGTGAAAACCACCACCGCACCGCCGACCGCTGGTGCATCTACCCCATGTATGATTACACTCATCCACTATCCGACGCTTTGGAGGGGATCAGCCATTCCCTCTGCACCCTGGAATTCGAAGATCATCGGCCGTTCTACGACTGGGTGCTGGACAACCTGCCCGTGCCCTGCCATCCCCAGCAGATCGAGTTCGCCCGTTTGAACCTGAGTTATACGGTCATGAGCAAGCGCAAACTGCTGGAGCTTGTGGACAAGTCCTACGTGCGCGGCTGGGACGACCCCCGGCTGCCGACCATCGCCGGCCTGCGCCGCCGCGGCTTTACACCGGAAGCCATCCGCAATTTCGCCGAGATCGTCGGCGTGGCCAAGCGCGAGAGCATGGTCGACATGGCCCTGCTGGAGCATTGCCTGCGCGAAGACCTGAACAAGCGCGCCCAGCGGGTGATGGCCGTGCTGCGGCCGCTGAAGGTCGTGATCAGCAATTACCCCGAGCACCAGGTGGAAGAATTGCAGGCCGAGAACAACCCGGAAGACCCGGGCATGGGCACGCGCAAGCTGCCTTTTTCACGCGAGATTTATATCGAGCAGGACGACTTCCGCGAGGACCCGCCCAAGAAGTTCTTCCGCCTTTCGCCGGGCAAGGAGATCCGCCTCAAGCACGCCTATTACATCCGCTGCGACGAGGTGATCAAGGATGCCAATGGGTGCGTCAGCGAGCTGCGCTGCACCTATGATCCCGAGTCGCGCGGCGGCTGGACCAAGGACGGCCGCAAGGTGCTGGGCACCTCCCACTGGGTGTCGGCAGCCCAGGCCGTGGACGCCGAAGTGCGCTTGTACGACAAGCTGCTTTCCGTCGCCGATCCGGCCGCCGAGAAGGAAGAAAAGGATTTCAAGGAATACCTGAATCCCAATTCGCTGGAAATCCTCAATGGCTGCAAGATTGAGCCCGGCCTGGCCGCTGCCAAGCCCGGCGAGTTCTTCCAGTTCCTGCGCCAGGGCTATTTCTGCCTGGACAGCGATTCATCCCCGCAGGCGCTCGTCTTCAACCGCTCCGTCAGCCTGCGCGACTCCTGGGTCAAGATCGAAAAATCCCAGCAGGTCAAATAATTCGCTCCTACAGTCAATTCACTCCAGTGATTTGACATTTCAAGACAATTCCCGCAAAATTCCGGTATTGTTAAAAAATTCCGTCCCGGAAAAACAGAGGAGGGTACCATGAAGAAATCGGTGACAATTTTTATTAAGGTCGTATGGCTTTTTCTGGTATTCTGGACCATTAGTATTCCTGTCGTGGCCCAGGAAGAATTGCTTTACCAAATGCCACCCAAGGAGATCGTGGCTCTGGTCGATGCGCCGAACAACCCGTTTGTCATATCCAGCCCCGATGCAAAGATCCTGATGATTGTTGAGAGGCCGGTTTTACCCTCCATCCGCGAAGTGGCCCAACCCGAATTGAAACTGGCCGGGCTGCGCATCAATCCCCGGACCAACGGTCCTAGCCTCAGCCGGACCGAATACTATAAAAAAATAATTTTCAAAGATCTTAATAGTTTAAGAGAATATCCCCTCTCCGGGTTGCCCATGGAGGCGCGGATTTCCAACATGGAGTGGTCGCCCGACAGCCAGAAAGTGGCCTTCACGATAACGCAATCCGACGGCATCGAATTATGGATCGCCTCCAGCTTGGATGGCAAAGTCTTGAAATTGACCGGGCCGGTGCTCAATGGCGCCATGGAGTATAATTTTTTTCAATGGCTTTCCGACAGCAGGCATCTTGTATGCAACACGGTTCCGCAAAACCGTCTCCCTCTACCGCAAAAGGACATTGTTCCCAAGGGACCGGTGGTGCAGAGCAATGAGGGGACAGTCGCCCCGGTGCGCACCTTCCAGGATTTGCTTAAAGACAAATATGACGAAGTGCTGTTCACTTATTACACGACGTCGCAGCTGGCGATCGTCGACCTGGATGGAAATATACAACCCGTCGGCGAGCCCGCGATCATCGCCGTGGTCGACCCTTCGCCCAATGGAAACTATATCCTGGTCAACTTGATCAAGCCGCCTTTTTCTTATCTTGTCTCTTTCGCTGAATTTCCCCAATCATATGAAATCTGGGACAGGCAAGGGAAGCTTGTTAAAAAGATAGCTGATGTCCCCCTAGCCGAGGATGTTCCGTCCGGCAACGACGCCGTGCGCAAAGGGCCGCGTGCTTTTGCCTGGCGAAACGATCACCCAGCTTGGCTTTGTTGGGTGGAAGCCCAGGATGCTGGTGACCCGGCCAAAGAGGCGGAGATCCGTGACAAGGTGTTCTTTATGTCTGCACCTTTTATTGGGGATGGACGGCCGGGCCCTGATTTGAAATATCGGTTTTCTGGCTTTTCTTGGGGAAACTCCTTGGCCATGGTCCACCAGTTCTGGTGGAAGACGCGCAGAGTTCGCATCGATCGTTTTCAGCCCGATTTGCCCCAAAATCCCATAAAGACAGTCTTCGATTATTCATCCGAAGACCGTTATGCCCATCCCGGCTATTTCGCCAGCAGGCCAAACCAATGGGGCCGGCCCATATTACGCCAGGACAAAGAGGGACGTTCCTTGTTCCTCACCGGCCGCGGCGCCTCGCCCGAGGGCGACCGTCCTTTCGTTGACCGCTACGACCTCGCCAGTGGAAAGACCAATCGGTTATGGCGTTCCGCGGCGCCATACTACGAGGCGGTCGTAGCCTTTGTCGATGAGAAGAACCAGATGGTTCTGACCAGCCGCGAGGGCAAAAAAGTGCAGCCCAATTATTTCCTGCGCAACTTGAAATCCGGAAAGTTAAGGCAAGTCACTTTTTTCAAGCACCCCTTCCCGGTGCTGAAGGACGTTGAGAAGCAAATCGTCCGCTACCGGCGGCCCGACGGCGTCGACTTGAGCGGGAATCTCTACCTGCCTGTCGGCTGGAAGAAAGCCGGCGATCCTCTGCCGGTTCTGATGTGGGCCTATCCTCAGGAGTTCAAGAGCCGCTCGGCGGCGGGCCAGCTGCGCGATTCGCCGTATCGTTTTATGCGTATCTCCCCGTATTCCACTTTGCTGTGGATCACGCAGGGCTACGCCGTCTTCGACAACCCCACTATGCCCATCGTGGGCGAGGGGAAACAGGAGCCGAACGATACTTATATTGAACAGTTGGTGGCCAGCGCTCAGGCTGCCGTTGACAAACTGGTCGAGCTGGGCATTGCCGACCGCAAGCGGGTGGCCATCGGCGGCCATTCCTACGGAGCCTTCATGACGGCCAATCTGCTTGCCCATTCCAGAATCTTTGCCGCGGGCATTGCCCGCAGCGGGGCCTATAACCGCACGCTTACGCCTTTCGGTTTCCAGGCCGAAGAGCGCCTCTTCTGGCAGGCCCCTGAGATTTATATGAAAATGTCTCCATTCATGTATGCCCAGCAAGTAAAAGATCCCATCCTGCTCATCCATGGGCAGGCCGATGACAACAGCGGTACTTTTCCCATCCAGACTGAAAGGTTCTATCATGCCTTGAAGGGCAACGGTGCCACGGTACGCATGGTCCTGCTCCCCAACGAAGCACATGGCTACGATGCCCGCGAGTCGGTCATGCACATGCTGTGGGAGACCTATCACTGGCTTGAAAAATACGTAAAAAGATCCAATAGCAGGTGACTTTCGGAAGATCTGCCAAGGAAAGACCATCATGCTAAAACTTATCGGCATTCCCTACGACGGCAATTCGACTTTCTTGAAAGGGCCGGCATTGGCTCCGCAGCGAATCCGCTTGATGGAGGTTGAAAATTCGGCCAATTCTTTTGCCGAAAGCGGAAAGGAAATCAAAAATGGTACCACCTATCATGATTTGGGTGATATGTCTTTTGCGGAAACCAGCCCGCAGTTTGTCTACGATGCGATCAAACAAAAGATCAAACAAGAGTTGACGGGTTCCGCTAGAATTCTTTGCCTGGGCGGCGACCATTCGATTTCATTTCCCGTTATTGAAGTTTTCAACGATGAGTTCAAAGATTTGCATGTACTCCATTTTGACGCTCATGCCGATCTTTATGCAAATTTCAGAAACAATCCGTTTTCACATGCTTCGCCATTCGCCAGAATTATGGAAAAAGGTCTGGCAAAATCTCTCACTCAGGTCGGTATCAGAACATTAAACACACACCAAAAAGAGCAGGCTGAAAAATTCAATGTTCAAATCATTGCGATGAAAGATCTCAGTTTTGCTTTTCTTGGCAGACTGCAAGGCCCTCTTTATGTCTCATTGGATATGGATGTGTTGGACCCGGCATTTGCTCCCGGAGTATCCCACCATGAGCCCGGTGGTTTGTCAACCAGGGAATTAATACAAATGATCCAGAATATTCCTGTACCCATTGTCGGGGCCGATATCGTTGAATACAACCCGGTGAGGGATTTAAATCATGTGACGGCCATGGTGGCTTTCAAATTGTTGAAGGAGTTAATCTCAAAAATAGCAGAATCAATGCCGGCAACGCTGTGAAGAAAGCAGGCGTTAGGTCAAGATCGAGAAAGCGCAGCCGGACAAATAATTTTTATTTGCCGTCCCCGCGGCGGCGCAAAGGACTCAGCGGAATTCCTTGCTGACGATGGTGATGGGCTCGGGCCAGGTGATGTCACCCAGGGGCGTGGAGACGCTGGGGCGGGCATCCAGGGTCACGCGCGAGATGTCGCCGCTTTTGCCGCCCAAGGCCAGGGCCAGGGCGATCAGGTCGTCATAACCGTGGCTGCCGAAGAATTCATAGAGATCCAATTCCAGGCGCAGGGGGATGATGGTCGATTGGCCGCTGCCGGGGATTTCCAGCGCTTTGTCGATGCCGCCGCTGATGGTGGGCCGGTCGTCGATCAGCAGCCGCCAGTCGAAGCGGGTCAAAGTGGAGACGGTCCGGGTCGAGCCGCCGCTGCCGTCATTGGGATTGCGCGCTTCCACGTTCAGCAGGAAGCGGGCCGGCAGGCGCTTGCTGCGAAAGGCGGCCAGGAGCTGGATGCCGTCTGTGATCGAAAAGTCCCTGAGCTGGGACTTTTCATTGATGCGGATTCCGGCCAGGGAAAAGTCGCCGATCCCCTCCAGGCGGAACTTGAGCCTTTGCAGATTGGTCAAGCTCCTGGCGATCTCACCCAATGTCGCGCAGCCCTGCAGCAGAAGAAAGCAAAGTAGAAGAATACATGCCCGAATTTTGATCGGATTCATGGTTCGCTGGGAGTTTAAAGTTTCCTGAGCAGGGTCGCCAAAACCAACAGAGCGAAACCGGCCACTATAAGGTGGACGGCGTAGGGAGCCAACTCGTTGATGTGTAGGACGTGGAAATGCTGAAGGATGCCGATAGCGCCGATGATAACCGCTATCAGCCAGGTGGAAAACATGGGAGCGCTTAGTTTCATGGATCTCTCCTTTTTTGCTGTCATCATAAGTGTGTGAAATCGAAAAGTCAAGCCGACTGCATCTCGGTCGGGAGCGGCAGAACGTTTGCCGTACGGTGCCAAAAGGCGCTTTACTTCCATGTCCGTGCTTGTTAGAATCATTCTCATGATCGCCAGAGAGAGGATACCCGACTATGTTCATTCCGCTTAAGGATTACAACCCGACCCGGCGGCCGGCCGTGGTGGTGGTTATCATCATCCTGATTAATTTTTCCGTTTTCATTTACCAGAGCTATCTATCGCGCGAACATTTGCAGAATCCGCTTTACGCCTCCGACCTGAGGCCATTGGCCTGGCCCTCCAGCCTGGAATATTTTGTCCTGAAAGACGGCCTGGTCCCGCGCGAATTCGTCAAGCAGCAAAATTTGGAAATACCGGTGGGCACAGACCGCTGGGGTCATGAGGTCGTCTACCAGCGCCGGGTTTCCCCCCCGTTCAGCCTGATTTTTTCGCTTTTCATGCATGGTTCCTGGCTGCACTTGCTGGGCAACATGCTTTTTTTGTGGATATTCGGCAACAACATCGAAGATCGGCTGGGTCAGATAAAATTTGTTTTTTTCTATCTGCTTTGCGGGGTCGGTGCCAGCCTGGCCCACATATTGTTCAACATGAATTCTCTGATCCCGGTTATTGGCGCCAGTGGAGCGGTTTCCGGAGTGATGGGCGCCTACCTGGTGCTTTACCCCCATGCCCGCGTGCGCACCCTGGTTTTCGTTTTCATCTTCATCACCACCATGGATATCCCGGCCGCGGCTTTCCTGGCCATCTGGTTCATTTTTCAATTCCTTTCGTCCGGAGGCGGTTCGGGTATCGCCTGGCTGGCCCATGTGGGCGGATTCATTCTGGGATTCCTGCTGATAAAATTTCTTGTGGATAAAAAAAAGCCCGTCGTGGAGATTCTACCGTAATTTTTCGCCAAGAGGAGGTCATAGTGGAAAAACAAGCCGTCAATTCTACCGCAGCACCCAAGGTGCTGGGGCCCTACTCCCAGGCAGTGCTCTGGGGAAATTTGCTGTTCCTTTCCGGCCAGGTCGGCATTGATCCCGAAACCGGCAAACTTGTTGAAGGTGGCGTGGAAGCCCAGGCCCGTCAGGTTTTCAAGAATCTTGCTGCCGTGTTGGCTGCGGCCGGAATTAATTTTCGCCGGCTTCTGAAAACCACGGTATTCTTGAAGGACATGGCCCATTTCAAGACCGTCAATGAAATATACGCCGCAGAGGTGCCGCCGCCTTATCCGGCCCGCGCCGCGGTGGCCGTCAAGGAACTGCCGTTGGGGGCTGAAGTCGAGATCGAAGCCATTGCCGCGTTGGTGGATTGAGCTGCTTGATCCGCTTCACCGCCTGATGGATATTTTGCGGGCTGAAGATCTCTGGGTGGAAAGGAATACTGCTGGAAGTCGGCAGCCGGTCCTGCGCGGGATCAACCTGAAAATCCCTCACAATCAGGTCACGGTACTGCTGGGAGAGTCGGGGGCCGGTAAAACCATATTGGCCCGGGCCTTGAGCGGCCTTTTGCCAGATGGATTTTTTGTCAGCCGCGGCCGGATTTTGTTTGGCCGCCAGGTCATGTCGGGATCCGCATCATGGGCCCGGGTCCGCGGCCGAAAAATATTTTACACCCCCCAGAATGCCGCTGCCAGTCTCAATCCCGTTTTGACCATCGGCCGCCAGATCCGCGAAACCAGCCGCATAAGCTCTAAGGAGCTTGGGGAAATGCTTTTGCGCCTGCAATTTGCCGATCCTGAGGGCGTCCTGCATTCGTATCCTTTCACGCTGAGCGGCGGTGAAAACCAGCGCTGCCTGCTGGCTTTGGCCCTGGCCGCCCGTCCAGACGTGCTGATCCTGGATGAACCGACAGCCGAAATCGACGCCGCGGCCCAGGAAGAATTCATCGAGGTTTTGCGGGACTACCAACGCGTCCATTCCCTGACCGTTCTATTGATCTCGCATCATCTGGGCTTTGTCAAAGCCATCGCCCAGAACCTTTGCGTCCTGTTCCGCGGTGAAATGGTCGATGCCGGAGTTCCGCAAGATATTTTCAGTTCTCCCGGACATGCCTATTCCCGGGACATCGCGGACTACCTGGGATCCCGTTGATGGACGTCCGTTTCAACCTGCGTGCTGTCGGCAAGACCTACCGCAACCGCCGGACCGGCCGTTCGCCAGTGCCGGCCCTGACCGGGGTGGATCTCAATATCAAAGAGCGGCGTGTCAACGCCATTGTGGGCAGATCGGGGGCCGGGAAATCGACTCTGGCCCGGATCATCATGGGCTTTGAAAAACCAGACGGCGGCCTGGTGCTCTACCGCGGACGTCCGCTGGCAGAAGCTCCGCCTCAGGCCTTTCGCCGCCAGAATCAGATGGTGTTCCAGAATCCCTATCTGGCCGTGAACCCGCTTTTTACCGTGCGGCAAATCATTTCCGAACCGCTGCGCATCGCCGGCACCAACCCTGCGGCCAGCCTTGAAAAACTGACTGAAGTACTGGAATTGCTGGAATTGCCCATCGCCTATCTGGAGCGCTTGCCCCATGAACTGTCGGGCGGAGAACTGCAGCGCGTGGCGCTGGCCCGGGCCCTGGTCCTGGAGCCCGAATTCCTGGTGCTGGACGAGCCTTTTTCCGCCCTGGACGATCTGACCGCCATGCGCATCCTGCTGCAGTTTAAAAAAATCTTTCTGCGCTTGCAGCTGGGAATACTGTTCATCAGCCACCATCCGCGCCATGTTCATGCCCTGGCCGACCGGGTGGCGGTTTTGGAACATGGTAAAATTATCGGTTAGCAGACGGCCCCATGCTCAAACTGCTTGACACTTACCTTCTAATGGGCGTCCCCAGTTCATTACAAGAGTAAATCTGGCCTTGAATTGTTTTTCACTAAATTCTCACAAATTATTCACTGGAACGATTGAAATTATTTCAATTTTATTTTAAGATTTCTCCCACGGGTAAAATTGATCTCCTATCTGTCTGCGGTGTCGATATACGGCAATCGCTTACGGGACGGAACTGTTGGGCTTCGTGAAGACTCACTTACGGAGCCCAAAGGATGGTTTGCGCTTGGACATGGCATAGATCGTCGCCATATTACGGTTCCTCCGGCGTGGGAACCACCACGGTCGGAAAGGAGTGGTAGCGTTGGATATTTTCAAGAAGTGCTACGGTTTCAATCGCGACAAGCAGTTGATTGAAAAAGGAATTTATCCTTTCTTCCAGCCGCTTGACGGTATGGAAGGACCAGAGGCGATGTGCGATGGCCGCCGGATCATCATGATCGGCTCCAACAATTACCTTGGGCTTACCATGCACCCCAAGGTTCGGGCAGCAGCCATGAAGGCGCTCGAGGAATTTGGTCCTTCTTGCACAGGCAGCCGCTTCCTCAACGGCACTCTCAAGCTTCATATCGAACTCGAGGAACGCCTTGCAGCTTTCATGGGCAAGGAAGCCGCCCTTGTTTTCAGTACCGGCATGCAGACAAATCTGGGCGCCATTTCTTCGCTGATAGGCCGGAATGACGTCGTCATAATAGACAAGGACGACCATGCTTCAATTGTCGACGCGTGCCGGCTCGGACAAGGCGAAGTGAAGCGCTATGTCCACGGCGACATCGACCAGCTCGACCGAATCCTTTCCAGGATTTCAAAAGACAAGGGCACGATGGTAGTTGTAGATGGCGTGTTCTCGATGGGTGGCGATATTGTCGATCTGCCGAAACTCGTTGAAGTATGCAAAAAACATGGTGCGAGACTCTATATCGACGACGCCCATGCTTTGGGTGTGCTTGGAAATGGCCGCGGAACAGCCGTCCATTTCAACCTCACTGACGAGGTCGATCTTATAATGGGCACATTCTCCAAGAGTTTCGCATCGCTTGGAGGATTTGTTGCCGGCAACAAGGACATCATCAACTACATCAAGCATACAGCACGATCCTTCATGTTCTCGGCCTCTCTTCCCGCTCCCAACGCCATGGCCGCCTTCGCGGCCCTCGAAGTCATGGAAACCGAACCTGAGCACGTTATGCACTTGTGGGAAAATGCCCATTTCATGATGAAGGGATTCAGTGAACTCGGTTTCAATATCGGCAGAACCCAAACGCCGATCATTCCGGTCATCATCGAAAATGACGAAACCTGCTTGATGGTCTGGAAAGAGTTGTTCGAAAGCGGCCTGTATACCAATCCCGTCATTTCCCCGGGGGTTCCGGAAGGAATGGCGCTGCTTCGGACAAGCTATATGGCTACCCATTCGAGGGAACAGCTGACACGGGCATTGGCTATCTTCAAAAAGGTCGGAAAAAAGTTCGGAATCATCTGATCCTGCTGGTCTTAAATTCTTCGTTTTCCGGAAAGTTCAGAGCCTGACCGTGAAAATGTGAATCTATTAGCCATGCTGCCGGCTTGAGGCAACCTTTATCCCCCTTGTCCCGAATGTCTTTCAATTGCCGGTGTCAGTCCTTGTGTTCTCGGGAATAGACTTCCATTAGCTAGAACCGGGTGGCGGTTTTGGAACAAGGCAAAATTATTGGCCAGGGGTTTAATATGATCGCATCGGGTCTCGTATTGAACCCCAGCCCCTGATCTATTTCAGGGTGATGGACTTGCTCAATTTTCCGGCGTGGCGCGATTGGTAGGCGATGGTCAGGCTGCCGGTTCCCGAGACCAGGAATTCGTGCTCCACTTTGCCGAAGCCAGGGACAACCAGGAACTGCAATTCTGGCCGGAATTTCTTGAAAGCCACCTGGTGAAGATAAATATCGTTGATTTCGCCGCCGGCCACGACCTTGATGCCGGCGCCGCTCAAGACAAGTGTGTCCTGGGGGTAAAGCTTGCTTTTCCGGGCCTGGTAACTCATGGAGGGAATGGCCCTGGCATTGGCCAAACGGGTGCGCACGCGGGTCAGGCCGTTTCCCATGGCCTTGGTTTCGAATATTTCCAGGGAAATTTCCGGCGTGTTCTTGGCGCTGAAAATAACGGCTGAGGCGTTGCGGTGCACCAGGTCCTTGAGCATGAAGGGCGCCGGCAGACGGGAGCTCATCTTGACCCAGCCGCCGATCTCGATTTTGCCGAAGTCCGGATGGTCGAATTCACGCCAGGGTTTGTAAAGTTCTCCCTGGGCCAGATGGTCGTTGAATTTGATCCTTTCCTTCTCCAGCGAGCGGTTCTGCCGAAAATCATAACCGCCCTCTTCCTCGTCTTCTTTCGTTTCTGCCTTTTTCCCCCCGGCGCTCTCCTTGATGCTCGCAAACCGTTCTGTTTCCATCTGGAAGAGTTCCCCGACAAAACCGTAGGCGCCCTGGAGCATGGTCAGCCACTCCATGGAATCTCCAAAGGTCGGGTAGAGGTCCTTCCAGCTGATCATGTACTTATACCCGGGGGTGATCCTCTCGGCCTGCTGGCCGAGATAATCATAGACCGCGATATCCTGGCGGGGATATTCGCCCTGGGCTTTGCTGCTGGGACCGCGCAGGAACATGCCGCCGTTGTTGTGGAAGGTCCAGCCGACACAGATGTTGGGCCGCTGCTCGATGAATTTGGCCAGGTCACTGGTGATGGAGCCTGAAAAAGGATATTCGCCGGCTCCGCTCTGCACGTATTCGGGCATCCAGTCGAAGCCCCAGTTGCGGTTGCCGTCCAGGTATCCTTCAGCGTCCTCATTGATCTTGCCGTCGCCGTCATTGTCTATGCCCTCGTCGCCGAGCAAGGTCCATTCGCCTTTTTCGCCGGGCTTGGTCCTGACCATCAGTCGTGCGTCGTCGGGGTCGGCCTTGAAATTGCCGAAGGGATCACGCTTGCGCATCTCGCAGATGTTGCCGTCCTTGTCCAGGTCGTCGGGGAAGTCCTCGTCAACAAGGCCGTCGCGGTCATCATCATGGGGAATGCGCAGGCTGCGGTTGTCGTTGGGGGTGTTGGCGTCGGCGAAAAAATGAAAGCGCCCGTCGGCGTTGACCACTGGGATGACGTAAAAACAGCGGCTGTCGACAAGACGGGTGATCTCCTCGTTTTGGCCATAGCCGCCCAACAGGTAATCAAGCAGGTACAGGGCCACTTCGCCGGCCTGGATCTCGTTGCCGTGGATATTGCCGTCCACGTAAATGCCGGGCTTGGTCAATTCTGTTCCGCTCTTGGGATTGTTCACGGTCAGGCAATAGACTGGCCGCCCCTCTTCGCTTTTCCCCACCAGGTCCAGCCGGGTCAACTTGGGATAGGCTTTGTGCAGCGCCTGCATGGCCTCGACCACCATGTCATAGGTATAATAGAAATCGAAGCTCAAGGGAACGCGGACCATGTGGGCTGGTTTCGATGCGGCAGGCAGCACCAAGCCGTAAAAAAGGATAAGGAAAGCAGTTGCCGTGATCTTTTTCATTTCACTCCTCCCAATTGGATGACTTTGCTGTCGTCCCAGCCCGTAGGGTGGGCGAGATGGATGTTCAGCCTCTGTCCCAGGCTGCGAATGATCCAAGTGAACAACTTGGCCTGACCGCCGCCGACCTCTCTGACAACGGTTCTTTTCAGTCCTTCGATCATGGTGAGATCGTCTCCTTTCAGGGTGATCACTGCAGGGGGAACGCGGTTGTTGCGGCTGCCCATGGCCGTGGGGAAGGGCAGATAACTCGAATTTTCCACCCAGACCTCAAGGCGGAAAACACCGTTGCCCAATGGCTTGCTGGCAGTTTTGCTTATGTGCAGGCGGGGCAGCTTTTCAGCCAGATGCAAAACCCAGGGAACCTGACCCTGCAGGAGCTTTTCCATCATGACGGCCGGGGGAGTGTTGACTGCGTAGGGAACGAAGCCGCCGATTTCGACTGCCCCCAAAGTCGGATGCGCATACGCCTTCCAGGGGATGAAGCCCCGTCCCTGCAGTTCCTTGTCCGAGAAGGCCAGAAGGGCTTTCCCTGTTTCGTCGCCGCCGGAGCTGTCTTTGGGCTTGGGTATTTGCCGCATCATTTCGGCCATTTTTTTGGTTGTCATCATGCCCCCTTTCAAAGCATTGATCACCATGGTAGCTTTGAAATCCTCCGGGGCGCCCGAGCCTTTCAAAAAACCGTTGATCTTTTCTTCGCCCAGGGCAATAAATGCCTCGCTGCTCATGTTCTCCAGTTGTTCCGCTGTGATCTGGGGCGCGGTTTTTTCCTCTTTTTTCACTTCGGGCAAAGTCCAAAAATCCATGCTGAAGGTGGGCAATCCCAAATGGTAATAGGACCACAATTCGAACGAGCCGTCCTTGGCGTCGGGCGTTTCCAGGCGGCCGCCGTCCAGCTTCCCCTTTTTCAGGAATTCCTTGAATTGTTTGGCAAGTTCCTTGTAATAATTCAGATCTTCGGGCAGGGGATTCACTACCGCCCCCAGACCCAGGAAACTGGCCACCATGGATTCCGTAAG
The DNA here is from genome assembly GCA_035528155.1 of Patescibacteria group bacterium. Taxonomy (GTDB): domain Bacteria; phylum Acidobacteriota; class Aminicenantia; order UBA2199; family UBA2199; genus UBA2199. Next base: position 18,057 of record DATKZA010000111.1, read on the forward strand.
TTCCATTCCCGGGGGCGCCATGGTGCGGGCGATTTCCATGACCTCTGCCATAGTATAAGTTTTATCAGTGTCCACGTTTAAAAAAGCTCCGATCTGCTTGGGGATTTTTATCTTGCTGAAATCCGCTTCGCCTTTGCGGCCTCCGCGGGGGGGCTCCAGGCAGAAATTGCTCTCGCCAAAAGTGACGGTCATGGCGATCTCGGGATGTTGGAAAATAAAACGGATCAGGCCCAGGCTTTCGCTTTCGCTGCCAGCCCATTTTCCGCCGTTGCGGCTGAAAAAGCGGAACAAGTGGGGGAAATTGATGCCGATGTTTACTCCACCGGGGCCGTCCTCGCCGTATTGGCCGTCACCGTCGTTGTCCAGACCTTCGAGGTAAAGCTTGAATATCCCCTTCTCCCCTTTGGCCGCATCGGCTTTTTTCATCAGTCGCGGTTCACTTTCCAGGGGCAGCCATTCCCCCTCGGGGTCTTGAACGCGCATCGTGGTAATGAGACCGTTGCCATCGAGATCGTCGGCACCGTCCTCATCCACGCGATCGTCCATGTCGTCATTGTGCGGCCGGCCATTGCGGCTGTCCCGTAGTAGGGGCTTGGCGAAATAGCTCTCCGCCGCGTCGGGATTGCCCAGGGGAAGAATGAACCAACCCTTATCCTGACGGGTTTCCGGCTTCTCCAGGATGGAGCGGATCAGGAACATAGCCGCTTCCGAGGCCAAAGGGACTGTCCCTTCCAGGTTGGCAGCCACCAGAACGGCAGGCAGGCGTTTCGTTTTGTTTCCGGCCTCTGGACCAATGTAGAGAATGAACAGCGGTTTCCCGCCCGGAGAGGCTGCGATCTCGATCAGGTCGGTCAGTTTTGCGTGGCTGCGGGACAGGCTTTTCAAGACCTGGTTGAGTTCTGCGGGGGAATGGTAGTGATCAAAAACGAGATTTGGCTTGGCAGCCTGAGCACTGGCGCCGGAAAAAATCATGCATAGGATCATTGAAAATATTTTTTGCTTCATTTTCACCTCGATGGGTTTGATCGCATAGGAAAAAAATGTGCCGGTTAAGCGGTTGGATCATACACTTGTACGACGTGTAGATGGATAATGTTTTTTCCTGTTTGCCAGGATGCTTCAATACCCGGGTTTTTGCGCCGCTAAAAAGTTTTTCCGGTAATAGGCAACCGAAGCACGCAGAGTATCCGCTGCATGGGGCTCCAGGGTGATGGAAAACGGACAGGGCAAGCCTGCTATGACCGTTTTGGCCGCCTGCCAGTTGATGCTCCCCTGTCCCAGGGCCAGGTGGTCGTCGCTGTCGCCGTGGTTGTCGTGAAGATGAAAATGGATATGTCGTCGTGGATCGAGATAAAAAAGCCATTCTTGGAAAGGGATGCGGGCAAAGACCTGGTGGTGGCCGAAATCGAAACAATGGATCAGGCGCGGCCGCCCGGCTTTTTTCAGCAATTGCAAAACGATATGGGGAGTGGGTTCGGCGATGTTTTCCAGGGCAATGAGCGGACCGTCGTCATCCTGCAGCAGGGTTGAAAAAAAACGGGCGCTACGGTCCAGCCATTGCTCGAATTGCTGGCGGTAATAAATAGGATCGTAATTAAAATGCATGACCACCAGCTTGCTTTCCAAGGTCTGGGCAATTTCCATGACCTGCTGCATTTTTTTCAGACTGAGCTGGCGAATATCCTCGTCGGCGGCTCCGGGCCAGACATCCATAAACGGTGCGTGGATGGTATGTTCGCGAAAATCGCCGAGAATTTTTTTTGTCGCGGCAATGGTCCGAACCGAAAATTCCTTCAGCCTTTCGGCTTTGATGTATATTTCGGGACTGGCATGCAAGGCGGCGATCCCGGTCGCTTCCCGGTCCAGGCGTTCGCTGGCGACGCGGATAAAAAGATCCTCAAACATCGCGGTTGCCGATCAGTTTGTTGACCTGGTAGGACAATTGCTCGATCTTGAAAGGCTTGGGAATGAAATGACTGATCTTGCTCTTGAAGATCTCCGTTTCCAAGTATTCCTTGCCGTAGCCGCTGGCAATCAGGATCTTGATTTCCGGTCGAAGCTCTTTCAGGACATGAAATACTTTTTCTCCGGATATGCCCGGCATTTCAATGTCCAGGATGACCAGCGTGATCTCGGTGCTGTTTTTTTTGAATATTTCGATGCCTTCCGTGCCGTTGGTGGCGGTCAGGCATTTCAAGCCCAGGGTCTTGAGCATGTCGTAGCCGATTTCACGAACCACCTCCTCGTCATCGATGAGCAGCACCATGCCTTCGAGAGGGGCTGCCGGCTCTGTATCTTCCTTGGCAATGGACTGGAATATCTCTTTGGCAATAACGGGGAGCAATATTTTAAAAAAGGTGCCGCGACCGGTCTTTGAATCTACTTCGATCTGACCGTTGTAGTCGCGGACGATCTCCCGAACAATGGCCAAACCCAATCCGGTGCCACGACCCTGGCCCTTGGTAGTGAAAAACGGCTCGAAGATTTTGTTGAGGTTCTCCTGGCTGATGCCGCTGCCGTTGTCGCTGATTTCGATCAGGGCATATTGTCCGTCCAGCAGGTTGCTCTGGTTGCTGATGTCGACCAGATCGGTTTTGATGCGCAGGATGGGTTGGGGGACATTTTCCAGGGCATCCCTGGCATTGATGATCAAATTGATCAGGACCTGAGAAATCTTGGTTTTGTCGGCCCGAAGCAGGATCTGGCTTTGATACAGCTGAATGTCCAGGTTGGTCACTTTCAGGTTCATGGCCAGGAAATCCAGCGATTCCTTGATCAGGTCATTGATGTTGATGATTTCCTTTTCAGCCATTTTTTTACGCGAAAAATTCAGCAGCTGGTTGATCAGGGTGGAAGCCCTTTCGCTGGAATTGATGATCGTGGAGACGTATTTTTTCACCTTGGGATTGTCGGCGATCTTTTTTTCAAGAAGTGAGGCGTAACCCATGATGCCGCTCAAAAGGTTGTTGAAGTCGTGAATGATATGGCTGGTCAACAGGCCCAGTGATTCCATTTTCTGGGCCTGCAGCAGCGAGGACTCGAGTTTTTTCAGCGCCGAAACGTCTTCGATGTGAATGACCACGCCGCTCTGCTCGGCGGTAACGGGGTAAAGTGTAAAGTTGGCAATTTTAAAATCCTCTTCACCGATGAATACTTTTTCATCATTGAGGTAAATGGTTTTTTTCAGGATCATGATCTCGTTGATGATGTCCTTGTACTTGTCGAACAGCGGCAAAAGCGCGTAGAGGTTTTTACCGAAAGCGTTGGCGAATGCGATACCGAGGATTTTCTCGGCGGATTGGTTCCAGGTGGTGATCAGGCTGTGGTTGTTGATGGAGATTACCGCGTAGGGACTGGCGTTGATCAGCTTTTGCATGAACCCCTGTAATGACCTGAGCTGGGCAGTCAGGCTGCGCCATTCCGAAATGTCACGCAGCAGGATAATGCCGCCGATGATGATGTTGCCGCTTTTCAGAGGCTCAATGATCAGGTCCACATAATTTTCTTCTTCCAGTATGGGATTGACGGTGTTGATGCGGTGGAAGCTGTTGCCTCCTTCCAGCACATTGCGCACCAATTCATCGAAGCCGCTTTCAATTGAATTCCTGGTCAATATGAAATTGAGGTTCTGGCCGATGATACTGACCCCGGTGGCTTTGATCAGGTCGCGGGCCCTGGTATTGATGAAAGTGATGCGCAGCCTGCGGTCCACGATGATGATCATTTCCGGAATCGACTGAAAAATCTGCCGTGAGAACAGGATTTGGTTTTTCAGGTTCATCTCGGCTTTTTTGCGTTTGCTGACATCGGCGATCACCGCCAGGAATCCGCTGATGCGGTTGTTGAAATCCCTGATCTTGGCAAGGGACAGGGAAATGTCGATTTTTTCTCCGGTCTTCAAGGTCAGCGTGGTTTCCTGGTCAATGGCTTGCTCGCTTTTTTTTAATTCAGCGGCGATGGTGCGAATGAATTTTTTTTCCAAAAAAGCACCGACGCGCAGCTTGGCGATCTCCTGATTGGCGATCTGGAATTTTTTCAGTCCGTATTCATTCATGGAAGTAGGACGCATGCTTGCATCCAAAGTGATCACAATGGACTGGCTGGTTTGCATCAGTTTTTCCAGGTATTCCCTGGCTTCATTGGTTTCGCTTATTTTTTTCTGCAGCTGGGAGAAAACATTTTCGATGTTGGTGAATACATCGCCGATTTCCTTGAAAAGCTGCGAGTGCTGCCGTGCGCCCCTGCTGTTTCCCGTTTGCTGGAAAAAGAGCAGGTTGTCGTTGATCTGCGTCATCGGTTTTAACATCGATGCTCTAAGGAAATAGAACAACAAGACCATGAAGACCAGCAGGACCAAGGCGTTCAATGTAAAAAAGGCTACGCTGCCTTTGCGAATATTGGCGAACAGTTTTGCGGAGCTGAGGGTGAATACGTAATGCCAGCCGGTACTTTCTTGCTTATAGACAAAAACCATTTCCTGTTCGTTGCCAAAGCGGAACAACTTTTCAGAAAAAGGTCCCGCTTTGAGGGCCGAAATGATTTGCCGGGTTTTTTTATCGCGGATCATGGAATTAAAATCAAACTTTTGGCCCTGGCTAAGATCATTTCTTTTGTAAAGGGGAGCGAGTTCAGGGTGAAGGATTACTTGCAGGGAGCCGTCCGTGATGAACAGGCTCGAGTTGGAGAAATATTTGTCGGTCTGCACCAATTCGAGCAGCTTTTCGATCGGAATGTCATGACCGATGACGCCCTGGAACCGGCCGGCGCTATAAACCGGCACGACCAGGCTGGTTATCCATTTTTCCCAGATGTCATCATAATGCAGGCCGGAAATTTTGACTTCTTTTTCCGGATTCCTTTCCGGAGTGCCGAGGCTGTAAACCGCGTCCTTGCTGAAATCATAGTTTTCGGCTATTTCCAAGGCGCGCAGTGGCGGGGAAACCGCCAGCCAATTGTCCTTGGAAATGAAATAGGTGCTGAACATGGAGGGTTTCAAGGAGGTCAGATAGTGTTTTATCAGCGGCAGGCCGGCGGCGATCGTCTCGGCCTGGGCCGGAAAATCCGCGCGGTTGGGAGTGTATATCCCCAGGGCCATTTCCCCTATACCGATTTGAAAGCGGGATTGCCGCAGCGGCAGGGAATCGTTTGCCGGAGAATCTTCCGGCCGGGCCAGCAGCTTGGTGAAAATCTGTGCCGTCTGCCGAGCGGTCCGTTTTTTTTCAATCCAGAAATTGTTCTCATGCTGCAGGATATTGTTGAAAATCATCCTGCCGTTTTCTTTGAAATCCTTGTTCAGCCAATGATTGAAAAGCGAATCCTGGTGCCAGTATTGGATGGAGACAATGACAACAAAACAGACTATCAGAATGATGAAAAGCTTTAGGGATAGTTTTTTCATCAATACTGTGGCTGAGAATTCGACATCTTTATTTGTTTTCCTCTTGATCCTGATAAATGATTTTTATGCCGGCGATTTTTTTCTGGATCGGGAAAACCCCCAGTAAGACCTGGCCTGAATTTTTGGTCTTGGCGAAAATTTTCATTTTGATATTTTTCCAATTGGCCATGTTTTTTATGAAAGCGGCTTTGGATGTCGCCCGGTAACCGAAGAAACCCTTGACAAAGATCTCATCGCTGACCTGGCCGGGGGCGAGCGGCTTTTTTAGCGTTTCGATAAAGCCATCGGTTAGATTTTCTCCGCTTTCTTCAAAAATGAAAATGCAATTGAATCCTATATACTGCAGGGGACGGCTACCGGTATTCTTTATTTTAAAAGTGAAGGCCGGGACAATGATCGCTTCATCGGGCCTGACCTTTTTGTCGACCCAGATGGAATCATGCCAGACGATTTGAATGGATTCGGCCACTTCTTTGTCGCTCATGGTATCCTGGATCACGGTTTTATAGAACAAGAGAACCAGAGCCAGTCCGATGAAAAAAATGAGCAAGGAGGCCCAAAATTTGGTTTGCTTATAAAAAGGGACTTTTTCAGTGATTGCTGTGAACAAATCGTTGTTTTCGCTCATATATATCTCCTTTTCATTTATATATATCATTTGGGTCAATATTTCAAGCCGGAAAAATTTTGCAAAAAAAAGGGGAGTTTTATGCAAACCCCCCTTTATAAAAAAAAGTTTAGATCAAACGATGCCGTAAGCGAGCATGGCCTTGGCGACCTTGACAAAACCGGCAATGTTGGCGCCCATCAGGTAGTCGCCCTTGCTGCCGTATTTTTCGGCGGCATCGAGGCACTGCTTGTGGATGTCCTTCATGATTCTCTGCAGGTTCTGGTCGACCTGTTCGCGGCTCCAGTAAAAGCGCTGGCTCTGCTGCGCCATTTCCAGGCCGGAGACGGCTACGCCGCCGGCGTTGGCCGCTTTGGCCGGGCCATAAAGCACATTGTTGCCCTGGTAAACCTTGATGGCGGCCAGGTTGGAAGGCATGTTGGCCCCTTCGGATACGCAGAAGCAGCCGTTCTTGACCATGGCCTGGGCGTGCTCTTCGTCGATTTCGTTCTGGGTGGCCGAGGGGAAAGCCACATCGATCTTGAGGCCGTCCTTGATCACGTCCCAGACGCTTTTGCCTTCGTAATACTTGGCTTTGGCATGCTTGGCCACGTATTCCTTGATGCGGGCGCGCTGGACTTCCTTCAGGTTGATGATTTCGGCCAGTTTGCCGGCGTCAATGCCCTCTTCGTCGACGATGGTGCCGTTGGAGTCGGAGAGCGTGATCACCTTGCCGCCCAGCTGGTTGACCTTCTGGGTGGTGTACTGGGCGACATTTCCCGAGCCGCTGACCGCGCAGCGCAGGCCTTTGAAATCCTTGCCCCGGGTGGCCAGCATTTCGGCGGCGAAATAAACCGAGCCGTAGCCGGTGGCTTCGGGGCGGATCAGGCTGCCGCCGTACTCCAGGGCGCGGCCGGTCAACACGCCGGTATGTTCGTTGCGGATCTTTTTATAGTAGCCGTACAGGAAGCCGATTTCACGGCCGCCCACGCCGATGTCGCCGGCGGGAACGTCCACATCGGCGCCGATGTAGCGGTAGAGTTCGCGCATGAAAGCCTGGCAGAAACGCATAACTTCATTGTTTGATTTGCCCTTGGGATCGAAATCACAACCGCCTTTACCGCCGCCCATAGGCAGGGTCGTCAGCGCATTCTTGAAGATCTGCTCGAAGCCGAGAAACTTGATGATGCCCAGGTTGACCGAGGGGTGGAAGCGCAAACCGCCCTTGTAGGGGCCGATGGCGTTGTTGAACTGAACGCGGAAGCCCTTGTTGACATGGACCTCACCTTTGTCGTCCATCCAGGGGACGCGAAAGAGGATGGAGCGGTCGGGTTCGACGATGCGCTCGTAAATTTTGGCTTTAACGAATTCGGGATGTTTCTGGACCGTGGGTTCCAGCGTTTCCAGAACCTCCTTGACCGCCTGGTGGAATTCGGGTTCACCTGGATTTTTGCTTTTAACTTTTTCAATGAGTTCTTTGATCACTGACATTTTTTATCTCCTTAAATAAATTTGGCAAGCCGCAGGTTGATTTCATGGATTTTTGAATTGAAATTAATTATTAACAAAAAGGGCAGGGAATGTCAACAAATTTCCTTGACAAACTGCGAAAAAAAAATTATTAATGGTAGGCATGCGACTGTTAAGAAACATTCTGGCTTTTCTAATTGCTTTTTTGCTCATTTTACTCATTTTTATCCCGGTTTTGGTCATTTGCGGTCTTTTTAAACAAGATAAATTTCTTTTTTCTCAATCCCGCCTGGTCATCAAAACAACCCTTACACTCCTCGGCGTGCAAGCAAAGGTCCGGGGTCTGGCTGCTGTCGATTTCTCGGTTCCTCAGGTCGTGATCTGCAACCACCTGTCGAACCTGGACGGCCCGCTACTGGTCAGTGTCCTGCCGGTCAACCCGCGGGTGCTGATCAAGGTCGAGGCCCGGAAAATACCCTTGATCGGCTCGGTCATGAAACTGGCCGATTTTGTGTTTGTCGATCGCTCCAGTCCGCAGCGCCGCCAGGAAGCGCTGGCCGAAGCGATCGAAAAAGTAAAAAAAAAGCGCTATTCTTTTCTTGTTTTTCCTGAAGGCACACGCAGCAAAAATGGGAGGATTCAGGATTTTAAAAAAGGCAGTTTTCTGATCGCCCTGCGGGCCGGCGTGCCGGTTCTGCCGATAAAAATCTCAGGTACCCATCAGTTGATGCCGCCGGGTCGAAAAACCGTCGGCCGGGGCACGGTTGAGATCGAATTTTTTCCGCGCCAGGAATTGAAGAACATTGCGGAAAATAAATTGGCGGAATTCATGAAAAGCCTGCAGCAAAAATTTTATACGGATAAAAACCATGAAAATCATTGATCCCGAAAAAATTCAGCGCCGGGCCCAATTGCTGGCCGTCCTGAATGAAGATCCCCAGGTCGGACGCGCCATCGATCTGCTGGCGGCAGCCCTGCAAAAGGGGAGCAAGGTGCTGGTGTTCGGCAATGGCGGCTCGGCCACGCAGGCGTCGCACTTTGCCGCCGAGCTGGTCAACAAATTTTATTTCCGGCGCCGGGCCCTACCGGTCCTGGCCTTGAACGCCGACATGGCCAACGTGACCTCTATCGCCAACGACGAAGATTTTCAATTCATTTTTTCGCGACAGCTGGAAGCATTCGGGAGCAAGGGCGATGTGGCCCTGGGCATCACCACCAGCGGCATGTCGGCCAATGTCCTGCTGGCCCTGGCTAAGGCCCGTGAAAGGGGAATGCCGACCATCGCTTTAGCCGGGAATCAGGTGGAAAGCCTGCAGGAGATTCCCGTGGATGTGTTGGTCGTTGTGGATGACCGGGACACGCCCACCATCCAGGAAATGCACTTGTTTTTGCTGCATGTTATGGCGGCAACGGTTGAAAAGAGACTATTTGGAGGAAAGCATGATTGAACTGTCTTCACGGGTGAAAACAATGACCAGCTCGCCGACCCTGAAACTGCTGCAGATCAAAAAACAGCTGCAGGCCCAGGGCAAGGTGATCCTTGATTTCGGTGCCGGCGAACCTGATTTCTCCACACCGCAAAACATTAAAAACGCCGGCATGGCCGCCATCAGGGACGATTTCACCAAATATACGCCCACCGCGGGGATTGCCGAATTGAAAAAAGCCATTCAAGCTTCCTATCAGGCCGAACAGAAATATGCCGCCAAGGACAACCAGATCGTGGTTTCGCCCGGCAGCAAATACGGATTATTCCTCCTGCTGCAGGCCATTGTCGATCCCGGAGACGAAGTGATCGTTCCTCTTCCCTTTTGGGTTTCGTATCCGGAGATGGTGAAATTTTGCGGTGGCCGGGTGGTCTACGCCGATCACCTTCAACCCGACAGGCTTTTTGAACTGACCGCCGCTTCATACATTTCCAAGTGCAGCGACCAAACAAGAGCCGTGATCGTCAATTCGCCTTCCAATCCCACCGGCAAGATCATGAACAGCGAAGAGTTGGGAAAATTGATCGATTTTTTTTACAAAAAAAATATCCTGATCATCATCGATGACTGTTACCGAAAAATCATTTACACTCCCGGGGAATACCCTTCACCCATGAATCTCGTGCCCGCCGCCCGCGAGCATGTGGCGGTGATCAGTTCACTTTCCAAGACCTACGCCATGACCGGCTGGCGCCTCGGCTATACCATCGCCCATGCGGAGCTGGTAGCAGCCATGACCAAAATCCAGGAACACTCAACCTCCAATCCCTGTTCGATCTCCCAGAAAGCGGCGGTGGAGGCCCTGTCCGGGGATCAAAGTGCCGTGCAGACCATGGTGGAAGAATACCGCCGGCGCCGGGATTACTTTGCCCGCCGGGTCGATGAGATCGGCCATATCACCTACTCCCTTCCCGACGGCGCTTTTTATTTCTTTGCCGATTTTTCCCATTATATTCATAATAAAAAGTTCCAGGACGACAACCAGCTGGCCATGGATATTCTTGAAAAATTGAATGTCATTCTGGTCCCGGGATCGGCTTTCGGCGCCCCCAATCACCTGCGCATTTCCTATGCCACGTCCATGGAAGACATTCAGGAAGGCCTGCGCAAACTGGAAGAATACCTGCACAATGGCCGCTAGCCACATGGGCATTTCTCCGGGCTGCAAGCGGCGGGGAGCCACACCCTGATGGTGTTGGATTACAAAGACGTCTCTTTTTCGTTCAGCAGCCGCAACGCCCGCCGCCGCCGGCAAAAACTGAGGCTGGCGCTTCTTGTTTTTTTTGTCCTGGTTGTTTTTCTCGGTTATCGTTATCTGAAAATCAGTTTGGCTGTAGATGAAATCCAGGAACTGCTTCTGGCCGACCGCCTGACAGAAGCCGAAAACCGTTTGCGGGCTTTAGAATCCTCGTTTTTTCAGCAGGGGAATATCCGTGAATTGCGGGCTTTGCATGAGCTTTTCAAAGGCCGGCTGCATGAGGCCGAAACGCAACTGAAAAAACTGCAGCAGGACGATGTTTCGACCTCGCTGCGTTCCGGACAATTGTTGAAGTATTTTTTTGACCGGGGCGAATATTTGCAGCTCAAGATCTACACCGCTTACCTGCTGTCCCGGGGGGGTGACGAAGTCCTCTGGTTCAGCGCTCTTTGCCAGGCCGCGTTTTTACACTACGGCGAATCGGAAAAAGCCATGGCCGGACTTTCGCCCTCATACAAAAAGGCCAACGGCAAAGCCCTGGAAGTCCTGAGCCATTTCAACCGTTCCTTGCGCCTGGGGCGGGTCGACTATATTTTTGACAAAAACGACCGGCCGCTGGCCTATTTTGATCTAGAGCGCCGGGTTACCCGTTCATGGATCCCAGGATTGGACCTGGGCGATTTTGATGCGCAGTTTAAAGAGGGTGCCCGCATTTTTCGCCTGAGCCTGGATTCCGGGCTGCAAAAAAAAGTCGATCATCTTTTCAAAGATTATTTCGGCACCCTGGTGCTTCTGGATTTGCCGGAAAACAGCATTGCCGTCGCGTATTCAAAGCCCAGGTCGTTTGCGGCCGCCAACGCTGCTTTTGTGGAGCAGTTCGAGCCCGGCTCCATCATCAAGATCATTTCGCTCCTGGCCTATTTGCACCTGGCCGAAGGCGGTTTGTTTCCCCTGGTTTGCCCGGGCCGGCTCTCCTTGGGGGACAAGGTTTTTTATGACTGGATCGAACATGGGTCGGTGCGCGATTTCAGCCAGGCCCTGGCCCGGTCCTGCAATTTCAGCTTCGCCCGCATGGGATTGCGGGTTGGATCCACACGCCTGGCCGAGCTGCTGCAAAGCTTTTTTTTCAATGGCCCGCCATTCACGGATGGGTTCATCAAACTCCATACCGGTAGCTTCAACAGCAAGGTCGCGGCTGACTTCCAACTGGCCAATCTGGCCGTGGGCCTGGAGGAAATTCGCTTGACCACGATTCACGCCGCCGTTCTGGCGGCAATTTTTTCGCAAAGCGGCCAGCTTTTTCCTCCTTATCTCATTGACGATGTCAAAAATATTCTCGGCCTCGGGTTTTACCACCATGACGCCCGGCCGGTCCGGGTCCTGTCCGACGACCTGAATTTCATGCGCGTCAAGAAAGCCATGGTGGATGTGGTGGAAAATAAAAAAGGCACCGGGCGCCGGGCCCGCAGCGAAACGGTCCGGGTGGCCATCAAGACCGGGACCGCCGGCAGTTCCCGCCAGGGGCTTGACGCGGTCATCATCGGTTTTTTTCCGGTCGAGAAACCCCGCTATGCCTTTGCTTTCAGGCTGCAAGGCGCGGGCAAGGCTGAATTAAACGGTGCGTTTTTTCTGCGTGACCTGTTGAAATCTCTTTATCAAAAATAAAATGAAAAAAATAATTCTATTATCATGTTGGCTGCTTTTGACGTTCAGCCTCTCGGCCAGGACCCTGATCCTGCCGCTGGCCGTGGATACCCATAACCATGCGTCGTTTCAGTGGCTGGGCAAAGCGGTTTCTTTTTACCTGATTGCCGGCCTCAGCCAGAACTCTTTGCCCGTATGCGCCGAGGAGGAAGTCCAGATCATTTTGAACCGCAACCTGATCCACTTTCCCTTCAATATAACAAAAGCTACGGCCATGGTCCTGGCCAGGGAATGCCAGGCGGATCGGCTGTTGTGGGGAGAAATTTTGTTTAGTGATAAAAAATCTTCACAGATGCAAGTTCAGCTTATTTTGATCGATGTCAAGGAACAGACGCAAAAACACCTGCCCTTGACCAAGGGAAATTTCAATGACATATACCGGATTCAGGCAGAAGCGCTCAAAACTGTCGTAAAGACCATTGGCGGCGGGTCCCAGGGAACCGTTTTGCCGAAGTTGAACTTGTCTTTGCCCGATTATGAAAAATTCATCAAAAGCCTGCTGCTTAACGATACCGACAAAAAACTGGAGCTGTTGCTGCCCCTATCAGCAAAAGGCGCCCGCTCTGATTGTTTCAATTTTGAACTGGCAAAAAATTTTTTGGAAAAACGCGACCTGGAAAAATGTGAAAGCCAATTGAACTTGGTGGCCGATACCCTGCACTTCAAGGATAAAAAAGACTTTCTGTTGGCTCTGGTCAATTTTTTTAACGGCGATGCCGATATGGCCCTGAACCGCTTCATCAATTTGCAGCGGCGGAACCTTTATCCGGTCGCGACCCACAACAACCTGGGAGTCATTTACCTGGGCAAAGGCGATTTGCCAAAGGCTGAAAAGTGTCTGCGCTACGCCCTTTCCCTGAAAAAGGACCCGGAAATCTATTATAACCTGATCCTTTTGCTGCAGGCTACGAATAAGAAGGAGCAGGCCTTGCGGGAATTGCCGCGCGCCCTGCAGCTGTTCCCCGATGATGAGAAATTGCTGGAGCTGTTTCCCTTTTTCCTGGCGGCTGCCGAGAACAGGGACACGCTCAGTCAGGCCTTCCGGGAGTATGTCCAATTCACCATTCCGGAAGAGAAAACCCTGCCTGGCGGGCATCTGCTTATGAATCCCTTCCAGGTCGGGTTGATTTCCGAAGCGGCCGTGCCCGGAAACCTTTTTTATATTGAAGCCCGCAATCTTTTTTTGGAAAATGATTTTGACGGCGCCATGCAAAAGGTCGAGGAAGCCATGGAGGGCAACCCCTTCCAGCCCGAGAACCACCACCTGCTGGCGCTGTTGTCAATGCAAAAAAAACAGTATATCCAGGCGGAAATGTATGCCCAGAGCGCCCTGTTCCTTGAAGAGACAGTGGACAACTACCTGCTGCAGATCAAGGTTTATCAGGCTGAAAAGGAAAAGGAAAAATTCCGCCAAACCCTGGCCCTGGCCCTGCAGAAATTCCCGCAAAATCCGGAATTGCTCCGCTTGAGCGGCCGCTAATCGCCTGCGGCTGCGGAGCGGCAACCAGCCATGATCATCAGTGTTTCGCGGCGCGGCGATATCCCTGCTTTTGGCGGCGACTGGTTCATGGAACAGTTGCGCCGCGGCGCCGTAGAGGTCAGGAATCCTTTCCGCCCGGCTCAGGAAACGCGGGTCAGCCTGAAAAAAAAGGATGTCGATGCCCTTGTTTTTTGGAGCCGTGATCCGCGGCCTTTGATGAAACATCTGCGGGAAATAGATCTTGGCGGTTACCCCTATTATTTCCTGCTCACGGCCACCGGCTATCCCCGCCTGCTGGAACCGTCCACACCGCGTATTGAGGAAGCGGCCGGCTTTTTTGAAGATCTGGCCGGGCGCAGCGGTCGGCACCGCGTCATTTGGCGCTACGATCCGGTGATCTTCACGGAGCAAAGCGATTTCGATTTTCATGTCCATAATTTTTCCAGGTTGGCGAGTCTCTTTTCTCCATTCACTTCCCGGGTTATCGTCAGCTTTTTCGATCCCTACCCCAAGGTGGGCAAACGCCTGAAAAAAGCGGGAATCGAAATCGCCGCTGCTGCCGGCAGCCTTGAACAGCAATCCGCCCTTTTGGCGCGATTTGCCGCCGTGGCCGCCGCGGCCGGGCTGGAGATCCAAAGCTGCGCCGAAGCCGCGATCGCGGCTGGAGTGCGAACGGGAAAGTGCATCGACGAGGGACTGCTGAACGAGCTGTTCGGCTTGCGTCTTTCCTATCGCAAGGACCCGTCCCAGAGAAAATTGTGCCTGTGCCAGCAGAGCGTGGACATTGGCAGCTACGGCACCTGCCGCCACGGCTGTCTCTACTGTTATGCCTGCTGAATAATAAAAAAAGATGTATAATAAATATATATCCGCGAACGGGAGGCTAAAATGAAGAAAAAAATCTTTAAGTACGGTTTATCCGGGTGGCTCATCGCCGCCGCGCTCATGCTTGTTTTTTTACCGGGTTGGCTGGCTGCGGCCGAGCTGCAGGCCATCAAGCTGAACCCGCCCGACCTGAAGCGCGGGCTGCCGCTGATGGAGGCCCTATCGGTCAAGGCCTCGGCCCGCGAGTTTTCGGAAAAAGAGCTGAGCCTGCAGGACCTCTCCGACCTGCTCTGGGCGGCCGACGGCATCAACCGGCCGGCGGAGAACAAGAGCACGGCCTCGTCGGCGATGAACGCCCACGACATCCGCATCTATGTCTTCATGAAGGAGGGCGCCTATCTTTACGACGCCCCCAAGCACGAACTGGCCCCGGTCCTGGCCGGAGACTACCGTTCCCAGCTCATGATGGCGCGGCCGCCTCGCCCCGCTGCACCGCCTGCCGCTGCTGCCCCCGTGGCGCCGCCTCCGCCCCCGCCAGCCCCGTCCAACCCACCCGTCCAGATCATCCTGGTCTCCGATGGCGAACGCTTTACGCGCGGCGACCCCGAGAGGAAGTTCGAATGGGGCGCCCTCGACGCCGGCATCGTCTCGCAGAACATCTCGCTGTTCTGTGCCGCCACCGGCCTGAAGACCCGGCCCAAGGCCTCTATGGACAAGGCAAAAATTAAGGAGCTGCTTAAGCTGGCCGATACCCAGACCATCTTTCTCAACCACCCCGTCGGCTACGCGAAGTAACCTTAAAATTATTATTGTAGTGCAAGGACTTTTGCTGACCAGAATTCCACCCTAAATTGTAAATGCAACCATTTTGTGCTAAATGGAAAAGCAAGGAGAGAGCAAGGGAGGTATTCATGTTCGTTCACGCCGGTAACAAAAAAAGAAGTATCCGAATGAAATGTGTGATTCTCATCGCGCTGCTGGCCATGTTCGCCCTGCCGGCCGGCGCCGAGCAGAAACAAAAACAGTCCCTCGGGTTCTTTACCGGCTGGTCCTTTGGCCTGGGGAAAGTATTCATAGATGAGTCCCCGGGTGGCCATACGTTCAATCATTACATGCCCAATTTTATTCTTGGCGTATATTTGCAGCACAACTTTTCCGAGTCGTTCGGCCTGCAGCTCAATATAAACTATCAAAAGTGCTCCAACCACTGGGAGTTTTATTATTGGGAGCGGCATGAAGAGGGAAAAGAGTCGCTAGGCAGCTTTTCCTTCAGCCTGAACGGTATCGCTACTGTCAGCAGGTCGGCCATGACGGAGTTCTACATTTTGGGTGGGATTGGGATGTTCACCGGTCCCTTCGATTACCAAAGGTCCTTCCTACAATTTTCAGGCGGGACGGGGGTAAAACTCCGGCTAAGGCCCGGATCGCGGACGTTCGTCAACCTGGCCGCGGTATTCCATCATTTTCTGTACAAGTATGGTGGAGCCAGTAATGGGGATTATTTGAAGCTTCAAGCCGGTCTAGAATTCCCTCTCAAGAGTAAGTAGGATAACCTTTGAAAGGAACGGAAAACATGCCTTTGCCGGCCGGCCAGTTCCATAACTTGGGGTTGAGGTCCTTGCATCTGAAAAGTTGAAGTACAGGCTAACCTTAAATTTCGTTTATCGACCTTTTTCTGCTACAGTAATGCTACAGTAATATTATCCTGAATTATCGGCAGTCACCATTTTGCTGTTAGAAAATAATAAATGAAATCGAATTGTCCAGAAGGCTCGTGAAGTAGAGAATTTGTAACTAAAAAGAAAAAGTACGGTCTATCCTGACACTTCTACCGGCGTGATTCGAACACGCAGCCTGCTGATTAGAAGCCAGTCGTTCCATAGTCCTTCCTGCATCAGGCAGCATGGAAAAATATTGTTGTCTATGATAAATTGATTGCATCAGCTGAAGAAGTTTTCACAAAAAACATTGGCAGAGGAGGCTTTCATGAAATCAGGGAAGGGGAGAATTGCATTGAGCGCAGGCTTTCTTTTGGCCGTCATTTTATTTTTTTCCCCGCGGGTGATTTTCGGGCAGCTAGAAGCCCCGCAAAAGCCGCAGTGGATGGAACTTGGCGACAAGGTCGAGGCTTCCGAGATTGATTCCTCCCAGTATCCGTTTTTTACTAAGTGGCTGGATGAATTCGGAAAAGCGCCGCTCGATTATGCCCTCGAAAAGTGCCGGGAGCACCAGGTAATCATCTTCGGCGAACTGCATGGAGTCAAGGACTATTTGGATTTTTTTCTTAAGCTCATTCCCGAAGCGTATCATAAGGCGGGGATGCGGGTTGTTGTTTTAGAAGCTTTCAAATATGATCAGAGTGCAAATATTGAAAAACTGGTTGAAGGAATAACCTACGATAGAAAGCTGGCTTTGGAAATCGCCCGTTCCGTCTCTTGGCCGTGGTGGAACTATAAGGAATATGTGGATATTTTTGAAGTGGTCTGGAAACTCAATAAGAGTCTGCCACCCGATGCCGAACACATGAAAGTCATCGGCATGGATGTCGGAACAGACAATGCGCTCAACCGGCTGTATCGGGACAACAAGCTTGAGGATAGGGACCTGATTGAAAAAGCCAGGGTTGAAAACATGTTCAATTATGTGCGGGATGAATGGATGGCTGGAGTGGTAGAAGAAAACATCATTAGAAAAAAAACTAAGGGCATAGTCTGGGTTGGGCTTAATCATTCTTTCACCCATTACGCACAACCTGCGGTCAATAAGGATGGAATACTGGTCCATGATTGGCCGCGCCTGGGCAATCTTCTTTATCGCAATTATCAAGACAAGATTTTTCAAATTTCCTTTCACTATCCTGCCCCCGATGATTCACCAAAGGTCATTTTTGACAAATACGACGGAGGGAACCCGGTTCTGGGTGGTCTAATCGAGAAAATCATGGCCGAGCGGGGAAACAAACCGGTGGGATTCGATGTTTTTTCATCTCCCTTTGCCAATATCAGAGATAGCCGTTCATACTTGTTCTATTTTCAGCCCTATGTCAGATTCTCGGATATCGCGCGAGGCTACATTTTCATCACTCCATGGGATAAAAGGACCAAGTCTCAGAAAATAAAGAATTTCATTTCAGACGAGATGTTTAGAAAGTATAAGCTCTATTTTGAAACCGCCTACAAAAGAAGTTTTAAAAATGCCCGGGAAGTGAATGAAATTCTAGAAAAAGATTGATAGTCTGGGCCTGGGGTTGTACACGGGCCGCAATTTATCTGGAAAAGCCCGTGAAATAGGGGATTTGGGGCTGAAAAGTCGAAGTTTAAGCTAATCTGACACTTCGAAAATAGCCAATACGTGTCAAGGTAGAGTTATTTTGCTCAATGATTGGCAACTGTCAGAAAATGTTACGGGGATAAATCTGGCACATATACAAAAGAATAAATTGCACTGTGAGGTTTTTATCTTTCTGGAATGAAAAACAATGCCCTTTTGATCAACGTATCATTATCTTGCGCAAAAAACCTGGATGGCTATAATCTTGTAGGAGACCCGTAATCCGGAGGTGGCGGATGAAGAAAAAAGGATACCGGTCGATCGAGCTCGAGTCCAAGCTGGAGCGCCGTGATTTTTTAAAGATCGGCGGCGGTTCGCTGCTTGGAGCAGGGCTGCTGCTGGGACGGCCGCCGGTTTTTGGTGAGGAAACAGCCAAGCCCACGCCTGCGGCCAAGCCCAAGACCAACATCGACGAAGCCATGGCCGTAGCGCGTACGAAATACTCCCTGCCCGGACTTTTTCCGGGAAAAGTGGTGGCGGTCAAGGATGACCAGGCCATGAACGAAGGGGGAGTGAACGGCAAGGTCGTGACCTCCATGTTTGAAAAAGGCATCCAGGCCCTGACCGGAAAATCCCTTGCCGATAGTTTCTCGCTTCTTTTTAAAAAGAACGATGTGGTGGGCATCAAGGTCAATCCCGTGGGAGCGGGGCTGATTTCGACGCGCCTGGAGGTGGTCGATGCCGTGATCGCCTGGCTGCGCCAGGGCGGCATCCCTGCCGGCAATATCGTCATCTGGGACCGCTTCGATTACATGCTGGCCGATGCCGGCTTCACCGCGACGCGCTACCCGGGCATCGGCATCCAGGGGCTGCAGACCATGGACGAGGCCGCGGCCGAGGGCAAGAGCCAGGACGACAGCCGCTGGCTGGACAAGAACGGCCGCCATGTCAGCGAAAAGAACTTTGACCTGGAAGCCTATTATTTCGCCGATGTGGAGGCTCCCCAGGACAAGCCCTACCTCAACCAGCACGTTTTCAACGGCAAGCATTCCTATTTCGGCAAGCTGCTGACCAAAACCCTGACCAAGATCATCAATATCCCGGTTTTCAAGAATACGGGCAACGGCATTTCCATGGCCACCAAGAACCTGGGTTACGGAGCCATTTGCAATACCAACCGTCTGCACAAGCCGATTTTTTTTGATGTCTGCACCGAAGTGCTGGCCTTTCCGGTCATGCGCGACAAACTGGTGCTGAACGTCACCGACGGCCTGCGCGCCCAATA